>DVJP01000077.1 GCA_018716725.1 Candidatus Merdivicinus excrementipullorum
GGAGGTGGAGGAAATGCTGGAACTTTTATGGGAGGAACAGGAATCATGAACGCCATTGAAATCCGCGGCTTAACCAAACGCTATTCCGATTTTACCCTGCAAAACGTGAGCTTTTCCGTGCCCATGGGCAGTATTATGGGCTTTATCGGGGAAAACGGGGCCGGCAAAACCACCACCATCAAATCCATTCTGGGCCTGATCCGGCCGGACGGCGGCGAAATCACGGTGTTGGGAAAGGACCCCAAAACCGACCGCAAGGCCATTGGCCAGGAAATCGGGGCCGTTTTGGACGGCAGCTTTTTCTTCGAGGGGATGCGGGCTAAAGATATCTCTCCCGTCCTTGCAAGGCTCCACCCCCAGTGGGACAACGAGCTGTTCCGGCAGTACTGCCAGCGGTTTTCGCTGCCCATGAGCAAGCCCATCAAGGAGTTCTCCAAGGGCATGAAGGCGAAGCTCTGCCTTGTGACGGCCCTGGCCCATCACCCCAAGCTGCTGATTCTGGACGAGGCTACCAGCGGTCTGGACCCGGTGGTCCGCAGCGAGATCCTGGACGTGTTCCAGGAATTTATCGAGGACGAAAACCACAGCATCCTCCTTTCCAGCCACATTACCAGCGACCTGGAAAAAATCGCCGATTATATCACCTTTGTCCATCAGGGGAAGATTGTCTTTTCCCTGTCCAAGGACGAAATGCTGGAGCGTTACGGCCTGGTGAAATGCAGCCGTGAGGACGCGGTCCGCTTAGACCCTGCTCATATCGCCGGGCGGCGGGATTCCCGGTTTGATGTGGAGCTGCTCATTGACAACCGCCAAAACGCCGGGGCCTACCGGGGGCTTTTAGTGGAACCTGCCACCATTGACGACATCATGACCTTTTTCGGGAAAGGGGCTGAAACCAAATGACAGGGCTGATTCTCAAGGACTTTTACGCACTGCGCAATTACCTTTACAAACAGCTGGCGCTGATGGCCATTATTTTCCTGGGGATTGGGCTGGTGTTCAAAAGCTGCTCCCTCCTCCCCATTATGCTGATGATGCTCATGGTCATGACCGCCATGTCCAGCTTCAACGTGGACGAATCCGCCAAATGGGACGGCTACGCCCTGACCCTGCCGGTGACCCGGGAGCAGATTGTGGGGGCGAAATACCTGTTTTCCGTGGGGATTCTGCTCATCACCGGCGCAGTTACCACCCTGCTGGCCATTTTATTTGACGCCCTGACCTTTCACGAAGGGGCTTTGAGTATTGCCGCAGGGGCTGGAGCCGTGGCTTTGGTTTACCTGGTGATCCTGTGCGTCATTCTGCCCCTTTATTTCAAGTTTGGGGCGGAAAAGGCCCGGCTTTTGAGCACTTTGGCATTTCTCCTCCCCTTTTTCGCCACATTTTTCCTGCTGCCATATGTGCAGATTCCGGAAGGCTCTGCCATTCCCTGGGCGGCGGTCTGCATTGGGGTCATTGGTTTGACAGTACTGATCATTACCCTGTCCTACTGGATTTCCACCGTCCTTTACAGGAGCCGGGAGTTTTAAGGGGGCGGATTTATGGGAAACTTAATAAAAGCGGAGCTTTGCCGGTTCCGAAAGGAAAAATCCATGTGGTTCATCCTGCTGGTTTTGCTGTGCTGTTCCGGCATGGCGGTATTTTTGGGAAATTACAAAAGCGCGGAAATGGCCTTCCGCAACATCACCCGGGATTATATGCCGCTGGTCATCGCCTGGGCGGTTTACGCCGGGCTTGCGGCGGCTGGAGAGTTCTCAGGCGGCGGGTTTGCCTATAAAATCTCGGCGGGTTACAGCCGGACGGAGATACTGGCGGCGCTGTTTGTCCATTACCTGCTGGGATGCTTGGCCCTGCTGTTCCTTTATCCGGCGCTGACCACTTTACTCTGTGCAGCGGTGCAGGGAGTGGAAGGCTCCTTTGCCTATCTGCTGTACCGGATGGCAGCAGCTTTTGTCCGGAGCATTCTCCCGACGGTTGGTATTGCGGCGTGCTTGTTTTTCCTCTGTGTGCTGATCCGCAAAAAAGCGGCGGCCATGGGGGTGTGCATTGGTGTAACGCTGTTTACGGGGATGCTCAACAACTCCTTGGAGCTTTCCGGCACGCCTTATGTCATCTTAGCGGAGGCATGGGCCGAGATTCCGGCGGCGGAACTCCTGCCGGGAATCTTAATTTCCTTGCTGCTGGGCGCGGCGGCTTTGGCGGTGTCCCTCTGGCGGGCAACCCTCACAGAATTCTAGCGGCGAGGCGCCGCTGCCAAAGTCAGCAAGCTTGCTTGATGACGCGGCGCGGCCGCACACTCCTAACAAACCGCTGGACGGCGAAAAGATTCGCCGTATTGACGGGATTCTGTTCCCATCGTTTTTGTAAAGCGGAACAGAAAACGCATTTGTAGGGGCGGCCATCGGCCGCCTGCCGGATTGCATACGCCCTTTGGGAAATTCCAGGCGTGCAACGCGCGCCCCTACAAATTTTTTATTTGAGTTTATAAAAAATAGGGGGACGGTGAAATATACCGTCCCCTGTTCATTTTATCAAATCGGCGGGACGATGTGGGCATCGTCCCCTACAACCCCATTTTCGTTTGATATACCAAACTAATAGAGAATAGAACCCCTCCATACGGCGAATTTATTTCGCGGCGAAAAACTTCGCCATCCGGCGGTTGGTTAGGAATTGAAACGCCGCGGCGAATTGGCAGCGGGACCTCCCCGCCGGGAAATCACTGAGCAATGATTTTCCGCGCATCGCAGGAAGCCGTCACTGTCTGGCCGGGATTGCAGACTAAAAATTCCTCGTCCCAATCCCCGCTTAACAGCTTTTCAAGGAGCCGGTTGGAGCCTTGGGCTTCAAACAGCTCCCAGCCGTAAGTGCTGGCGAATTCCGCCGCCTGGCTCTTCCAGGCAGGATCCTCGTAGCCCACGGGCTTAATATAACCGCAGGCGCTGTAATTTTTCGTCCAGCCATAGCCGATGCCGCTTTCCATGAGGAAATCTGCGTTTTCCTCCCCGTACTGCTCCGCAAATTCCCGACGCATTTGGCGGTAGCCCTCCGGGGACGGCAGCTCCGCCTCCTCAATCCAGCCGCCGTTGAGCCAGTAGGTTCCGGGATGCTTCTGGAACAAATCCAGATACCGTTTCTGGGAGCCTAAAAACAGGGCGATGCAGTCGTCTGTCCGGGGGATTACCAGAGGCACCGTTCGGGCTTTCAGCCCCACAATGCCGTTGGAGCAAAGGCCGTAACCCAAAACAATCGCGTCTAAGGGGCGCCTAAGCTTTCCGGCTGTGGATTCCCCATCCACCCGGTCGATCTCCGCCTGCAATGCCGCGGGCATATTCTCCGGTTTCACATGGAGCCCCTGGGGCATCCAGCTGACGACGGTGTGGTTTTTGGACATAGCTGCGGCCATGCTCAGTTCCCGATAAATAATTTGACAGGATATAATGTGCAGATTCATGGTTTTCGACTCCTTATCCAATGGGATAAAAATGCGGGGTGCGGTTTTCGTATAACGCCAAATACCGGAACCCGGCGGCCTGGGCAGCTTCCAAAGCCCCGGCAAATCCGGCGGCAACATCCCCTGTTTTGTGGGCGTCGGAACCGATGGTGAGGATCTCCCCGCCTAAAGCGCGGTAGAATTCCAAAACCTTAACCGACGGCAGCGTTTCCCTGGCCGCCTGGCGCAGGCCGGAAGTGTTGATTTCCAGCCCCTTGCCCCGCTCCGCAACCCGCCGGAGGATGGGCTCCAGCTGGTCCTTGTAGTCCATCAGGTCGATTTGCTTGCCCTTATTGGCGGCGTACCGCTTGATAATGTCCAAATGGCCCAGGCAGTCGAAATCTTCCTTGTCCGCCAGGTCATAAAGCATGGTCAAATTCTGCTCCACCAGCCCCGGGATTTTTTCGTCCGGGTATTCAGTAAGCCCCAAATCCAAATCGTGAAGCTTGTGAACGGAACCGATGACGTAATCAAAGGAAACCGACGCCATCAGCTCCGACGCCGCCTGAGGATTGCACTGGGGCTGGCCGATTTCGATGCCGCTGCGGATGGTCAATTTTCCGGAAAACATCTCCCGGCATTTGTCCAGTTCCCTTTGCTGGGCCAGCATATTTTCGATGGTAAAGGGCTTATCCTTGAATATCCCCGCCTGGTAAAACTCGAAATGGTCGGTGACGGCGATTTCCGTCAGGCCTTTTTCCAATGCCGCCCGGCACATGGCCTCCGGGGAATCAAAGCCGTCCGGGGAAAAGGTGGTGTGCATGTGGTAATCCGCGATAATTTTTGCCATACTGCCCCTCTTTTCAGCGGCAGCCTAAGTAGAGCATGGCCAGGCGGATGGTGTTTTCCATTCCTTCCGCGTGGGTCCGTTCCATGCCGTGGGAAGCGTGGACGCCGGGGCCGATGAGACCGCCCTTGATGTCATGGCCGGCGGAACGGGCCGCCCCCACATCGGAGCCGTAGAAGGGGTAAATATCCACAGCGTAAGAAAGGCCGTTGTCCTTGGCCAGCTGGACCAAGCGGCTGGTCAGCTCGTAATCGTAAGGCCCGCCGGAATCCTTGGCGCAGATGGAAACGTCGTATTCGGTGCAGTTCAAGTCCTCGCCGATGCAACCCATATCCACGGCCACCAGCTCGGAAATATCCTCCGGGATAGCGGCGGCGCCGTGGCCCACTTCCTCATAAGCGGAAATAAAGAACCGGGTTTTGTATTCCGGGGTCAGGTTTTCCTCCCGCATGATTTTCAAAATGGTCATGAGGCAGGCCACGCTCCCCTTGTCGTCAATAAACCGGGATTTTAAGAAACCGGAAGGGGTGACGGTGGTTTTGGGGTCGATGAAGATGTAATCCCCGGATTCGATGCCCAACGCCTTCACGTCCTCGGCGGTTTTCACCTTTTCGTCAATGCGGACGGCCATATTGTCGGCGTCCCGAGGGCGGGTTTTGCTGTCGGCATGGACATGGGCGGCGGGGCTTAAGCTCAAGATAGTGCCGGTGAAGGTCTCCCCGGAACGGGTGCGGATTTTGCAGTATTCCCCGTCCAAAGTGGGCAGGATAGGGCCGCCCACGGGGGTGAATTTCAGCTGGCCGTCGGAGGTAATGGAGCGCACCATGGCCCCCAGGGTGTCCACATGGGCGGAAAGTCCCACAGTTTTTTCGTCGCTGCGGCCCGGGATGGTAATGACGCCGCAGCCCTTGTTGGTCAGTTCAAAGGAATAGCCCAGGCCCTCGGCCATCTGGCGGATCAGGGCCATGACGTTCCCCGTATAGCCGCTGGGGCTGTCCACCCCAAAAATCCGGCGGCAGGCGTCAAATAAGTATTCCCGATAATTTTCAATATTCATAACTGTACCCCTCTCTATTTCCGTTCGTCAAAATAAGTGGCCTGGATGTCGGCAATGTGCAGGCAGACCGCCAGGGGGAACTGGTTATAGGCCCCGTTAATGGCGTAGCTGCCGCCTCGGACCGCATCGTCGTAGCCCCCCATGTGCCAGCGGATGGCCATAGCCTCTTCCGTGGTCAGCCGGAGGAACCGCTCAATCAAAAACACGCTTTTCTCTCCGTGGCCGTAGGGGAATTGGTCCTCAATGGAGAAATAGGGCTTCTCCTGCCAAACGCCGTTGACTTTGACGTTGCGCATTTCCTTTTTATAGAAGCCGGTCTTGCACAGGTCGTGGAGCAGGCCGCAGATGGCGACGCTTTCCTGGGAAACCTCCACGCACTCGGATTTTACCAGCTTATCCAGCCGGTCGTAAACATGCAGGCTGTGAAGGCACAGCCCCCCGTCCTCCGCCAGATGATACCGTGTGGAAGCCGGCGCAGTGAAAAAGTCCCCCTGTTCCAGCCAGGCAAGCAGCTTATCCGCCCCTTTGCGGGTAACCGTCTGCTGAAAAATATTGCAGAAATCTTCTTTGCAGCTCATGAAAACCTCCTGAAAAATGAAACTATACCCAGTATAGCACATTTTTTCCGGAAGGGCACGTTTTTTTCAAAAAATATTCCGCCCTTTTTTCCTTTTTCTTAAGGTTTCCTTTCCAGAATCTTCCCACAATTTGACGCGGAAAGGAGGATAATGAAAACAAAATATGAGAAAAGAGGGTGTTTTTTATGAATTATCGAAATCATTTTCTGACGGTAAACCCGGAGAAGGAGGAATTTGTCACGGTGGACGGCCAAACCTTCGGCTGTTACGGGATTATCACGGAACTGGTCACGGAGCAGACGGATTTGACGGCCTTTGTGCTGCAATACGCCGCGCCGCTGCTGAAACCGGGGGACATTTTACTGCTCAGCGAAAAAATGGTGGCCTGCGCCCAGGGGAAGGCCAGGCCTTTAGACAGCATCCATCCCGGCGGCTTAGCCCGCTTTTTATGCCGGTATGTGCGGAAAACGGAGTATGGCATCGGCCTTTCCATGCCCGAAACCATGCAGTGCGCCCTGGACGAGTGCGGGGTTTTCCGCATCCTGCTGGCGGCCGCCGCCGGTGCGGCCGGGCGGCTCTTTGGGAAAAAGGGGTGGTTTTACCGGGTCGCAGGCTATAAAGCCGCCGCGGTAGACGGCCCCTGCGAGTTTACCATTCCGCCCTACGACCGCTGCGTCGTTCCGGCTCCCAGCCATCCCGGCCAAACCGCAAGGATGGTTTCCAAAATCTTGGGATGCACCGTCCTCATCATCGACTGCAACGACATCGGCGGCCGCATTTTGGCAAGCTCCCACCGCAAACTGAACCGCTCCTTTTTCCTGCGGGTGCTAACGCAGAATCCCCTGGGGCAGTCCCGGGAACAGACGCCCATTGGGATTCTCCGGCCCTGCCCTCAAAGCCCGGACCTCAGCAGAATGCGGGAAAAATAAGGACATCCGCCGTTATAGGAGATTTGGGTTGATAAAAAACGAGGGACGATGTGGGCATCGTCCCCTACCGGCGAATCACCGATGATAAAGTCAGCAAGCTTGCTTGACGACAAACAGCCCGGTTACCCCGTCCGGTGTTATTCAGGACAGCACTACGTCCAGCACCATCATCACCAAAAATCCGGCCATAACCCCCATGGTCCCCACATTGGAGTGTTCCCCCAGATGCGCCTCCGGGATCAGCTCCTCCACCACCACATAAAGCATGGCCCCGGCGGCAAAGCTTAAGAGCCAGGGCATAAACGCAGTGAGGGAACCGGCTGCCAGCACCATGAGTACCCCGAAAATAGGCTCCACCACGCCGGAAGCCGCGCCGTAAAGGAAGGCTTTCCCCCGGCTCACGCCTTCCTGCCGCATAGGCAGGGCAACCGCCGCCCCTTCCGGGAAATTCTGGACGCCAATGCCCACGGCTAAAGCCAGGGCCGCCATCCAGTTCCCCGGCTCCCCGCTGTGCTGGGCCGCCAGGGCGAAGGTCAGGCCCACCGCCATCCCCTCTGGGATGTTGTGCAAAGTTACAGCCAAAAACAGCAAAGTGCTCCGGCGGAAAGAGGATGGGCGCCCTTCCGGATCCTTGGAACCGGCATGCAAATGGGGCATCAGGCTGTCCAGCCCCAGCAAGAACAGAACGCCTAAGATAAGGCCCCCCGCCGCCGGAATCCAGCCCGGCGTCCCCGCCGCTTCGGCCTCCTCCATGGCGGGAATCAGCAGGCTCCAGACCGACGCGGCAATCATAACCCCGGCGGCAGACCCCAGGAATATCCGCTGGGCCATGGCGCTGATCTCCTTCTTAAACAGGAACACCAGCGCCGACCCGGCCGCTGTCATAAAAAAAGTAAAGCCGGTCCCGATGGCCGCCCAAATCAAACTTTCTCTCACCAAAAGCACCTCGCTTTCTGATTTTTGATTCTGTATCTATGGAAACATTCCGGAAAATTTGTAGGGGCGCGCAATGCGCGCCGGCGATTTTGCGGGGAACCCCGCCGCTTGAAAAGCGGAAGATAGGGTCCCTCCCCTCCTGATCTTTTTCTGTAGCTTCCTGCGGAAATCGGTGGGGCTCTGCCCCTTAACCTCGCGATTGGTCGTGAACTTGTTCACGACATGAAACAAAATCGAGTAAAACTTTTCTTTTTCTCTATCGAACAGAAAGTGGAACCCTTCTATACGGCGAATTTATTGAGCCGTCCAGCGGTTGGATAATAATTGAAACGCCGCGGCGAATTAACAGCGGGGTTACCCCGCCCGCGGCGAATTACCGGCGGCGGTTCGCCGCCCGACGGGCCGCGCGCTCCGACTGGAACACCAGAAACAGCCCCAGCCCAAAGAGGAAGATAAGGGCCAGCACTCCATAGCTGGAGGAATGGAACACGAAGGCGCAGAAGGAAATAATCAGCGGGCCGAAAAAGTCCGCAAACTTCCCGAAAATATCGAAAAATCCGAAATATTCGTTGGACGCTTCCTTGGGGATCAGCTTCCCGTAATAAGACCGGGACAGAGCCTGGATTCCCCCCTGGCAAAGGCCCACAGCCACCGCCAGCACCCAGAATTCCCAGGCCTGGTCCAGCTGGAACCCAAAGATGCAGATGGCGATATAGCAGACGATGAAAATTTTAATCATCTTCAAAGCCCCGTGCTTTTTGGCCAGCTTGCCGCTGATAATCGCGCAGGGGAAGGCGATAAACTGGGTCAGAAGCAGGGCGAAAATCATGGCCGATGAAGAAATCCCCATTTCGTCGCCGTAGGAGGTGGACATGGAGATGATGGTATTCACCCCGTCAATATAGCAGAAGTAAGCCAGAATGTAAAAAAGCAGCTGCTTGTTTTTTCGGATCTTCTGAAAAGTATCCCCCAGCTGATGGAAAATATCCCGAATCCGCTCCGGTTTTCCTTCCAGATAATAGGTCTGCCGGTAGGTTTTCAGCAGCGGAATGGTCAGGCCAAACCACCAAACGGCGGTCACCAGGAAGGAAAGCTGAGTGGCCGTCTGGGTAGTCAGTCCAAAGGGAGTGGTGAAAATCAGGACGATGCCGATAATAAAGGGGATGCAGCTCCCAATATACCCCCAGGCGAACCCATGGGAGGAAACCATATCCATTTTTTCATCCGTAGTCACGTCCGTCAGCATGGAATCGTAAAAAATATTGCTGGCGGAATACCCCACCCGGGCAATGACAAACAACACCAAAAACGCAACCCACTCTCCGGCAAAGGACATGGCCAAAAGCCCTGCGATTCCCAAAAGCAGGGAGGTCAAAAACATCTTTTTCTTCATGCCCTTATAATCGGCGACAGCGCCCAATATAGGGGAAAGCACGGCCAAAATCAGCACGGCGGCGGAAGTGACTGTCCCCCACACGCCGGTTGCCTGCTCCGGGGAAAGGCCCTCCCCTTCCGCTAAGCTCCGGAAAAAAATGGGGATGGTGGTGGACACCAGCATGATAAACGCAGAATTGGCAACATCGTATAGGATCCAATTCTTTTCGCCCCGGGTAAGTTTTTGTTCCGCCATAATTTCGACTCCTTTTTCCATTAACTATTCATTTTTATTTTACCTGAACCACCTTGAAAAGTAAAGACTTTTTGTGTATAATTTATGGAAAGACTTGGAAAGGGGTGTGACTATGCAAACGGTAAAAGCCCTCCGGCAAATGCGCCAGGGGTTGTGTCCCAAAATTTCTGAGGAAGATTTTGAGCTGCTGTTCCGCCGGATGTCCCCGGTTCAGACCCCATATTGGTGCTGTCCGGGCAGCCCGCCGGAACTAAAGTGGCGAACGGATTTTGACAGCGCGGCGTTGTGTTTCCAAAAACGGACCGCCCGGGAAATCGTCAAGGGGCGGTTCCAAGGCGGGAAGATCGCCTATGTTTTCGCGGACGAGCTGCCGCTTTTTGCGGCCCTCTACCAATCCAAGGGCGGGCCGTCCCAGGCAGGCACAGAGCTTTTGGAAATCCTTTCCCGGGAAGGCCCCATGAGCGTGCGGATGCTGAAGGAATTAACAGGCTGTCCGGTAAAGGAGATCACCACGGAACTGCACCGGCTTCAGCGGAAATTCTTGGTGTTTGAGGACCAGGCCGACAGCGAATGGGACCGGTGCTGGTACCGGATGGAGGAAGTTTTTCCAAATCTCCAGGCGGAAAAGCCGGAATTTTCCAAGGCTTTGGAAACAGTCATCCTGCGATTTGCATGGCTCCATGTGGTAACCACCCTGGAAAACCTGACGAGCTTTTACGAGCTGCCCGCCCGGAAGCTCCAAGGGGCGCTGAGAGAACTGATGGAACAGGGGACGCTGGTCCCCTACCGGGAAGGCTTGGCTTTGGCGGAAGATCTGCCCCTGCTTAACGGGCCGGAGCTGGAGCCGGCGCCCGGCGTGGCGGTTTTAAACCGGAACGACTTTTTGGTCAGGGCCAATGAATACTGGCTCAAAGAGGTTTACCGGTACCCGGGCTGGGAAGCGCTGCAATACCTGTACATTGACGGGGCCTTCGGCGGCGTAACGGTTGGGAAATTCCACAACGGGCCTTTTGAGATAGAAGACATCCTTCTGCATATCCCGCCGGAAGAATGGGAAAAACGAAAAGAGGAGATCCTGGCGGCTGTCGCTTTGGAAAATCCGTCCGTTCGTCCCCGGCACTACTGCGGCAAACCCCTTTAATCGGAGCATTTTTGGAAAGGAAGAATTTGTATGGCTGATTTTTTGACCCATGACCTGTTTGGGAAGACGGTGGAAAAGCATGCGCCTCTGGCGGTAAAGGAACTGGCGGGCCAATACCCGGAGGCATTCCGGTGGGGATTCCAGGGGCCGGACATCCTCTTTTTCCGCAGTTTGTGGAAAGAAGGCGGGCCTTACCACCACGCCGCCAACCGGATGCACAGCGAGTTCACCGACCAGCTTTTTTCCGCCATGACGGAGCATATCCGGCGGCAGGAAAGCGGGAAAAAAGAGGTGATGCTGGCGTATTTTTACGGGTTCCTCTGCCACTATGCACTGGACAGCGCCATCCATCCCTATGTATACGCCCTGCAAAGGAAGGGTGAAGCCAAAAACCCGGACGCCAGCCCCGGCACCCTTCACTGCCAGATTGAAACGGACATTGACATGGCCCTTTACAGCCGTTGGGAAAACCGGAAAATCACCGAGTTCCACCCTTACGACGGCCATCATCTGCCCACAGGCCAGCAGTGGATCATCGGGGACCTTTACGAAACGGTGCTGCTGGAGGTTTACGGGGAGGTCGTCCCGGCGGAAGAAACGGCCCACTCCTTTGCGGACACCCTGCTGGTGGAGGATCTCTTGTACCGCCAGGGGAAAAAGCTTGGGAAAGCCGCCTTTGCCATGGGACTTGTCAAGCCCAAATGGAGCGATTTTGTCAGCCACGCTAAAATTTCCATGCCCTCCTGGGACGCTTTGAACCTGAAAAAACGGGGCTGGCGCAGCCCGGACGAGCCGGAAACTCTCCGGAAGGACAGCGTTTTGGAGATCATGGAACAGGCGGAAGGCCGGGCTGTGGAGCTGATGGAAGCCTATGCCCGGATGTTTGAAGGGCAGGAATGGGGGACGCTGCATTTCCCCGTGTCCTTTGACAACGGCAACCACAACCCAAAAGTTCAGGAAGGGTAAGCAAATTCTGCAACTCATAAGGAGGATGGACAATATGAACGAAACAATCCGCAATTTGATGGAGCGCCGCAGCGTGCGGGCTTACACGGAAAAACAGGTGCCGGAGGAGGTGCTGAACGAGATTTTGGAGGCGGGCCGTTTTGCCCCCAGCGGCATGAACCGCCAGCCGGTGCTGTTTATTGCTGTACAGGACAAGGAAACCCGGGATACCCTTTCCCGGATGAACGCCGCAGTTATGGGCAATTCCGGCGACCCCTTCTACGGCGCGCCTACGGTGGTGCTGGTTTTGGTGGAGGCATCCGTTGGGACCGGCGTTGAGGATGGCGCTCTGGCCATGGGCAATATGCTCAACGCGGCTTATTCCCTGGGCCTGGGCAGCTGCTGGATTCACCGGGCCAAGGAAATGTTTGAAAGCGAGGAAGGCAAGGCCCTGCTCCGCAAATGGGGCGTTCAGGGGGAATATCGGGGCGTTGGATGCTGTATCCTGGGTTACCCAGCTGACGGGTTCCCGGCCGCAAAGCCTCGCCGTGAAGGAAATGTGCTTTACATTCGATAAAGGCTGTATCATGGATTCCTTTTGTAAAGTAAAAAGGAAAAATTTGAGGGACGCCCGCAAATGGGCGTCCCTTTTATATGTTATATGCGTGAATGTCGTTGTTTCGTATTTTTATGGAAACGCGGGCGCGCAATGCGGCCCCTACAATAGGCGTGAATATCATTTCGGGGAATCTCTACCGAAAACGGCGGTTCATCCCGCCGTTCAGAAATCCAGCGCGGGGCACAACGGCCGCGGCGGCATATCTGCGGTGATTCACCGCCGGGCCATGAGTTTTACCATAACGGCTTTCTGGGCGTGGAGCCGGTTTTCCGCCTCGTCGAAAATCTCATCGGCGTGTTCCTCAAAGACCTTGGCGGTGATTTCCTCTTCCCGGTGGGCAGGCAGGCAGTGCTGCACCATGGCCCCGGGGTTGGCCGCCGCCATAACGGCGTCGTTAACCTGGAATCCCTCGAAGGCCGCTTTCCGGGCCTCGGCTTCCCCTTCCTGGCCCATGGAAGCCCAAACGTCGGTGCACACCACGTCCGCCCCGGCGGCCATTTCCAGGATATTGTCGGAAATGGAGAAATTCTCCCCGTACGCTTTGGCAAAATCCAGCACAAAGGGGTCGGGCTGATAGCCCTTCGGGCAGGCGATGGACACCTTCATGCCCACGGTCAGACCCCCCACAATATAGGAGTTGGCCATATTGTTGCCGTCGCCGATATAGCAGAGCTTTAATCCTTCCAGGCTCCCTTTGTGTTCCCGGATGGTCATCAAGTCCGCCAGGATCTGGCAGGGGTGGCAGTAATCGGTGAGGCCGTTGATAATGGGGATGGAGCCGTATTTGGCCAGATCCTCCACTTCCTGCTGGGCAAAGGTGCGGATCATGATGCCGTCCAAATACCGGGACAAAACCCGGGCTGTATCCTGCACCGGCTCCCCTCTTCCGATCTGCAAATCCCGGCTGCTTAAAAAGAGGGCCTGGCCCCCCAGCTGGTACATGCCGGTTTCAAAGGAAACCCGGGTGCGGGTGGAGGATTTCTGGAAAATCATTCCCAGGGTCTGGCCTTCCAGATGGTGATGGGGGATGCCGTGTTTTTGCTCGTATTTCAGCTGGTCGGCAAGGTTTAAAGTGTCCAGAATCTCCTCTTTGGACCAATCGCTGAGTTTCAATAAATGTTTCATGGGAAGCCCTCCTTTTACGCCAGCACATCCCAGAGGATTTGCAGGCCCTGTTTGATTTCATCATCGGTAATGGTCAAAGGCGGCAGCAGCCGGACTTTTTCCTTGGCGGTCAGCACTAAAAGCCCCTTATCCAGGCATTTCTGCGCCACATCGCCGGCCTTCTGCTTTTTCAGCTGGATCCCCAGCATAAGCCCTTTTCCGGTAACGGCGGCCACGTCGCCGCAGACGGACAGGCAGGCTTTAAGCTTTTCTCCTTTTGCCGCCACATCCCGTAAAAACCTCTCATTGCAGACATTCCGCAGCACCACGTTGGCTCCGGCACAGGCGATGGGGTTGCCGCCGAAGGTGGAGCCGTGGCTGGAATAGCCCATAACCCCTTTTAAGCGTTCCTCCACCAGCACCGCCCCGATGGGCAGGCCGCCGCCCAGGCCTTTGGCCAGGGTGGTGATGTCCGGCCGGACGCCGTAATGCTCCGAGGCTAAGAATTTCCCGGTGCGGCCAACGCCGGTTTGGACTTCATCGGCGATTACCAGAATGTCCCGCTCCTTACAGAAGGCGAACAAGGCCTTGACAAATTTTTCGTCAAGGGGAACCACGCCGCCCTCGCCCTGAATAAATTCCAGCATAACGGCGCAGACGCTGCCGTCCACGGCGGCTTCCACAGCTTCCATGTTGGGTTCCGCGTACCGGAAGCCTTCCGTAAAAGGTCCGAAATACTGGTGGAACGTATCCTGCCCCGTGGCGGCCAGGGTGGTGACGGTGCGGCCGTGGAAGGAATTTTGCAGTGTGACAATCTGGTCCCGGCCCTTGCCGTATTTGTCAAAGCTGTATTTCCGAGCGGTTTTAATGGCACCCTCGTTGGCCTCCGCACCGGAATTGCCGAAGAAAACCGCGCCGTAGCCTGTCTGCTCGCAGAGGGTCTTGGCCAGCTCATTGTCCGGCAGGGTATAGTAAAGGTTGGAAATATGGGCCAGCTTCCCCGCCTGCTCCGAAACGGCCTTCACCCATTCCGGGTGGCAGAACCCCAACGAATTGACCCCGATGCCGGAGGTGAAGTCAATGTATTTTTTGCCGTTTATATCCTTGCAGACGGCCCCTTTGCCGCTTTCAATGCAGACGTCAAAGCGGTTATAGGTGTTCAGGATATTCTTTTTATCCTGTTCCTTGATTTTCTGAAAATTCATGCTGCTGCCTCCTTACCGAAAGAGGGTTCCGATGCCCTCGTTGGACAAAATTTCGATGAGAATGGAATGCTTAATCCGGCCGTCAATAATAAACGTCTTGGATACGCCCCGGCGCACCGCTTCCACGCAGCATTCGATTTTGGGGATCATCCCCCCGGAAATGATGCCCTGCCGGACAAGAGAAGGCACCTCGCTAACCTGCACTTCGGGGATCAGTGTGGATTCGTCGTCCTTGTCCCGCAGAAGGCCCCGGATATCGGTCATCAGCAGCAGGCTCTCCGCTTTGAGAGCCGCGGCAATGCGGGCAGCGGCGGTGTCGGCATTGATGTTGTAGGCTTGGCCCTCTTTGTCCGTGGCCACAGTGGCGATAACCGGGATATAGCCCTTGTCCAAAGCGTCGGTAATGGGCTGGACATTGACGCTGGTAATTTCTCCCACAAAGCCCAGGTCTTCCTCGGCTTCCAGTTTTTTGACCCCGATCATGCCGCCGTCGGAGCCGCAGAGGCCGATGGCCTGGCCGCCGTGCCGTTCCAAAAGGGACACCAGGGACTTGTTGATTTTCCCGGCCAGCACCATGCGGACGATTTCGGCGGTGTCCGCGTCAGTGTAGCGCAGGCCGTTTACAAACCGGCTGGCGATCCCCACTTTCTTGAGCATTTCGCTGATTTCCGGGCCGCCCCCGTGAACCAACACGGTTTTAATGCCCACCAAGGAAAGGAGGACAATGTCGCTCATAACGGCGTTTTTCAGTTCCTCGCTGGTCATGGCGTTTCCGCCGTACTTGATAACCACCACTTTGTCGTGGTATTTGCGGATATAGGGCAAGGCGTCGTTTAGAACCTGGGCCTTAACTACATTGGAAATATTCTCCATGAGAATCCCCCCTTTAAGACCGGTAATCGCCGTTGATGCGGACGTAATCGTAGGTCAGGTCGCAGCCCCAGGCGGTAGCCGACTTCTCTCCGGCGTTTAAATCGATGAGGATTTTGATTTCATCGGCGGACAGCACTTCTTTGGCGGTTTCCTCGGAAAAATCAATGCCCGCGCCGTCCTGGCAGACGGCAATGGCCCCGTTTTCGGAGGCAAAAGCCACGTCCACCCGGTCGATATCCACGTCGGTTTCCGCGTAGCCGATGGCGCAGAGGACCCGGCCCCAGTTGGCGTCGGCCCCGAACATGGCGGCCTTCAGCAGGGAGGAATTGATGACGGATTTGGCCACAATTTTGGCCTGTTCCTTAGTTTTGGCCCCATCCACAGTGCATTCCAGGAGCTTGGTGGCCCCTTCCCCATCCCCGGCAATCATCCGGGAAAGATTCATAAGGACGGCGTACAAGGCGTTGGCGAAAACCTCATACTGTTCATTCTGGCAGACGATTTCCGGGTTTCCCGCATCGCCGGAAGCCAGAAGCAGGACCGTGTCGTTGGTAGAGGTGTCCCCGTCCACGCTGACCATGTTAAAGGTTTCGTCCACCACCTGTTTTAAAACCAGCCGGAGCATTTCCGGGGAAACGGCAGCGTCGGTGGTGAGGAAACAGAGCATGGTGGCCATGTTGGGCATAATCATACCGGAACCCTTGGCGCACCCGCCTATCCGGCAGGCTTTGCCCCCCAGGGTAAATTCCACCGCCGTTTCCTTCATGATGGTGTCGGTGGTCATGATAGCCGAAGCGAAATCCCCGTGGTTTTTGGGGGAAAGCTCTTTTGCCAAGGCATCGATACTTCCCTGGATAGGCTCCAGAGGCAGGGGCTGGCCGATGACGCCGGTGGAGGCTACGGCGAAATCCGTTTCCTTTAAGTTGACGGCTTTGGCGGCGATTCGGCACATGGCCTCTGCTTTTTCGATGCCGTCGGCGTTGCAGGTGTTGGCGATGCCGGAATTGACAATGACGCCCCGGCAGTAGCCGCCGGCGATATGGTCCTTGGTGACTGCGATAGGCGCGCCCTTCACTTTGTTTAAGGTGTAAACCCCGGCGGCGGCGCAGTCATGGTCCGCCAGCAAAAGCCCCAAGTCCTTCTTGGATTTATTGGCCCGGATGCCGCAGTGGACGCCGGAAGCGGAAAAGCCCTTGGCGGCGGTAATGCCGCCCTCCACAAAGGGGAACCCGTCAAATTGTACCAGTTTCATCTGTCATTCTCCTTTATTTCCAGATGCAGCCCCGTTTCTTCCGGACAGCCCATCATAATATTCATGCATTGCACTGCCGCGCCGGAGGCTCCTTTGCCCAGGTTGTCAAACCGGGCGTTTAACTGGATGCGCTCGTCGTTGCCGGTGACATAAATTTCTAAGCCGTCCCAGCCGGAAGCGGCGTTCCCGCTTAAAAAGCCCCGGGATTCCGTCTCTTTGCCCAGGGGAGCGACCTTGATAAATTTGCTCCCGGCGTAATATTCCGCAAAAAAGTCCCGGAGGAATTCCACCGTGCACCCGGCCCGGAGCATACTGCCATATAAGGGCAAGGTTACGATCATCCCGCTGTAATAATCCGCCACAATGGGGGTAAACAGCGGCTCTTTCACCAGGCCGGTAATAGCCGTCATTTCCTTCAAATGCTTATGCTGCTGATTTAAGCCGTATTCCCGGGGGGCGTCCAGCTCTGTGCTTCGGTTTTCCCCTTCGTATTCAGCGATCATTTTCTTGCCGCCGCCGCTGTACCCCGTCAGGGAGAAGGCGCACACCGGGTAATAGGCGGGCAGTATCCCCTTCTGCACCAGGGGATACGCCAGGGAGATAAAGCCTGTGGCGTGGCACCCGGGGTTGGCCACCCGTTTTCCATGGGCGATGGCCGCCCGGTGTTCCGAAGAAAGCTCCGGGAAGCCGTAGGCCCAGCCCGGGGCGGTGCGGTGGGCGGTGGAAGCGTCGATGACCCGGGTATTGGGGTTCTCAATCAGGGAAACCGCCTCTTTTGCCGCCGCGTCCGGCAGGCAGAGGAACACCAGGTCGGCGGCGTTTAAAAACTTCTGCCGCTCGTTTGCATCCTTGCGTTTATCCGGGTCAATGGAAAGCAGCTCGATATCCTCCCGGTTTTCCAGGCGTTCCTCGATGCGGAGGCCGGTGGTGCCTTCCCTTCCGTCTATAAATACTTTGGTTTTCAACTGGGTTCCTCCTTTATCAATACTAGCAGGCGTCATTACAGCAAAATTAACTGCTTTGCTGGCGCAAATGAACCGCAGAGAAATTTTAGAAGATTCTATCATTGGATTTTGCAATGCAAAATCCAATCGGCGGGTCATCGCCGGGCGCTCTGCGGAGCGCCTTTTTTTCTGACAATTCGCGCCCGAGGCGCGAAGAGATTAGATTCCGCTCGTTGCGACGAGCGGCCAAAGGCTTTGCCTTTGGAAACCACCACCTTTTAAAAAAGGTGGACGAAAACTTTTCTTATGCTCTCCGGAAGGTTTTACAGGGTTTCCAATGCCGCTTTCATCTGACAAATCTGCCGTTCCACGCTTTCCTTGGCGGGGCCGCCCAGGACATTTCGGGCCATGGCGCATTTTTCCAGGGAAATGGCGTCATAGACGTCCTCAGAAAACAGCCCGCTCAGTTCCTGATAGGCGGACAAGGGCAGGGTTTCCAGGGTTTTGCCGGTATCCACGCAGATTCCCACTAAGGTGCCGGTGATTTTATAAGCATCCCGGAAGGGCATCCCCTTTTTCACCAGGTAGTCGGCGCAGTCGGTGGCGTTAATGAAACCTTTGGCGGCCGCCGCCCGCATATTCTCCTTCAAAATCCGGGCCGTTTGCAACATGGGAGTGAAGGTGGAAAGGCAGAGCTTCACGGTGTCCACCGCATCAAAAATTGCCTCCTTGTCCTCCTGCATATCCTTATTATAAGCAAGGGGCAGGGATTTCATCATGGAAAGCAGGGCCATCAAGTCCCCGTAGACCCGGCCGGTTTTACCCCGGCAAAGTTCCGCCACGTCCGGGTTTTTCTTCTGGGGCATGATGCTGGAACCGGTAGCGTAAGCGTCGTCCAGCTCGATGAACTTGAATTCCCAGGAGCTCCAAAGGATAATTTCCTCGGAAAAACGGGACAGGTGCATCATAATGGTGGCGATATCCGCCGCCAGCTCAATGCAGAAATCCCGGTCGGAAACACCGTCCAGGCTGTTGGCCGTGGGGCTATTGAAGCCCAAAAGGGCGCTGGTCATTTCCCGGTCAATGGGATAGGTGGTAGCGGCCAAGGCCCCGCTGCCCAAGGGGTTTTGGTTCATCCGCCTGGCAGTGTCCGAAAGCCTGCCCAAATCCCGCCAGAACATATTGGCGTAGGCCATCAAATGGTGGCCGAAGGTAATGGGCTGTGCTCTTTGCAGGTGGGTGTAGCCCGGCATAATAGTTTCCGTGTGTTGGGCCGCCAGTTGGCAGAGGGCTTCAATCAAAGCTTTCACCTGGGCGGAAATCTCCGCGATTTCGTCCCGCAGGTACAGCCGGATGTCCAAGGCAACCTGGTCGTTGCGGCTGCGGGCGGTGTGGAGCCGCTTGCCCGTATCCCCCAGGCGTTTGGTCAGCTCCGCCTCGATAAACATATGGATGTCCTCGGCCTCCATGTCAAAGGCCAGTGCGCCGCTGTCCAGGTCCGCCAGGATGCCTTCCAGCCCGGCAATGATCTTTTCCGATTCCGCCGGGTCAATGACGCCGGTTTTCCCCAGCATGGCCGCATGGGCGATGCTGCCCATAATGTCGTGGCGGTACATCCGCCCGTCGAAGGAGATGGACGAATTGAAATCGTTGACCTTGCTGTCCACTTCCTTTTTGAACCGTCCGGCCCACATTTTCCCCATAATTTCAAACCCTTTCTAAAAGCAAAACCGGCGCCGCGTCAAACCGCTGCCGCGCCGGCTCTGTTTGTCAAAATTCTTACTGGTTGTTCCGCTTCTCGTCCAGCATGGCCTTCACCTGGATGGGCAGGCCAAAGAGGTTGATAAACCCGGTTGCATCCGCCTGGTTGTACACATGGTCCTCGCTGAAGGTGGCGACTTCCTCGTCGTAGAGGGTGTAGGGGGAAGTCACGCCGGCGTTGATAATGTTGCCCTTATAGAGTTTCAGCTTCACTTCGCCGGTGACGGTTTCCTGGGTTTTGTCCACAAAGGCGGAGAGGGCTTCCCGCAAGGGAGTATACCACTGGCCGTTGTAAACCAGGTCGGCGAATTTCAGGGCGATCTGCTGTTTGTAGTGCTGGGTTTCCTTGTCCAGGCAGATGGTTTCCAGCACATCGTGGGCATGGTAAAGGATGGTGCCGCCGGGAGTTTCATAAACACCCCGGGACTTCATACCCACCAGCCGGTTTTCCACCAGGTCGGCAAGGCCTACGCCGTTTTCGCCGCCAATTTTGTTCAGCTTCTTAATTAAGGTCACGCCGTCCATTTTCTCGCCGTTTAATGCCACGGGGATGCCCTTTTCAAAAGAAAGGGTGATGTAAGTGGGCTTATCGGGGGCCATTTCCGGGGAAACGCCCATTTCCAGAAAGCCGGGCTTGTTGTACTGGGGCTCGTTGGCCGGATCCTCCAGATCCAAGCCCTCGTGGGACAGGTGCCACAGGTTCATGTCCTTGGAGTAGTTGGTTTCCCGGTTGATTTTAATGGGCACATTGTGGGCCTCGGCGTACTCGATTTCCTCTTCTCTGGATTTGATGTCCCAGATCCGCCAGGGGGCGATAATGGGCATATGGGGGGCGAAATGCTTAATGGCCAGTTCGAACCGGACCTGGTCGTTGCCCTTGCCGGTACAGCCGTGGCAGATAGCGTCGGCGCCCTCGGCCTTGGCAATCTCTACAATCCGTTTGGCGATGGGGGGCCGGGCAAAAGAGGTGCCCAGCAGGTATTTATTTTCGTAAACAGCCCCGGCCTTAATGGTGGGGAACACATAGTCGTTGACGAATTCGTCCTGGATGTCGGCGATGTACAGCTTGGAAGCGCCGGTCTTTTTGGCCCGCTCCTCTAACCCGTCCAATTCCGCGTCCTGGCCTACGTTGCCCGCCACGCAAATGACCTCGCAGCCGTAATTTTCCTTCAGCCACGGGATAATAATGGAAGTATCCAGCCCGCCGGAATAGGCCAGCACCACTTTGTTGTATTTTGTCATGAAGAACACCCTTTCTTTAAGATGCTTTGAATTTTCTTGTATATATATTCGCCTTATGTTTCATATTATACACCAATATTCAGAAAAATCAAGTCTTTTTTGAAAAAAGGATAATTTTTAGCGAATACAATATATTTTATTAAACTTTTGAAGATTTTATAGCGTTATCTTTCATTTTTGCCCAGAAACTTCATCCAAAATCCCTTTGAATCCTCGCTGTTTCCAATGCCGCAAACAGACGGATTAATATTCATAAAACTGAATATATGCATCATCCCTCCAAAGGAATCCATCAAGTTTGCCTTGACCAACTCCCGCGGCGTCCGCTATAATAGGGAAAGAATAAGGGAGTAGCCGGCGCTTTTGGGCGCAGTAAAGTCAACATACTGATTTATTCTGGTTTTACTTGAAACGGCGAGACTTATCCGTGGATTTTTCTGCGGATAAGTCTTTTTTTGTCCCGAAAAAAAAGGAGAATGTCACCATGTCACTGACCGAACTGTTTATTCTGGCCTTGGGGCTTTCCATGGACGCCTTTGCCGTGGCCATCTGCAAGGGGCTGTCCATGAAAACCATGAGCTGGAAAAAAGCCTGTATTGTGGGTCTTTATTTCGGCGGCTTCCAGGCGGGAATGCCTCTCATTGGGTACTTTCTGGGCGTGCAGTTCCGCTCCTACATCACGGCTTTCGACCACTGGATCGCCTTTATCCTGCTGGCCATTATCGGCGGCAATATGATCCGGGAAGCGTTCAGCAAGGATGAGGAAGAAGGCGGCAGCGATTCCGTAGGCTTCAAGGAAATGGCGGTTTTGGCCATTGCCACCAGCATCGACGCTTTAGCGGTAGGCGTTACCCTGGCGTTTTTGCAGGTGGACATTGTTCCGGCGGTGTCCTTTATCGGAATCATCACCTTCACACTGTCCATGATCGGCGTAAAAATCGGCAACCTGTTCGGCAGCCGGTGGAAATCCAAAGCGGAATTTGCAGGCGGTGCCATCCTCATTCTCATTGGTCTGAAAATTCTGCTGGAACACTTGGGTATTCTGAACTTTTAAGCAAAAAATCGGAACCATAACGGTTCCGATTTTTGTATATTTGTAAAATTACCAGAGCAAACCGGCCTTTTTCTGATAGAACGGTTCAGTTTTCTGAAGGACATCCTCGGCAAATTTCTGGTTGCGGCGGACAATATCCAATCCATCCCCTTCCTTCAGATAAGGCTTCGCTTCTTCGGCGATAGCCGGGAACATGGTTTTTGCGTCCTCAGGCTCCCCTTCATAATCAACCACCAGCATATAGCGGGGCTTTTTGGTGCCTTCCCGCAGCGCCATCAGCAGCCAGGCTTCCTGGACTTCCTTCTGTTTCTTTTTAAAGAACTTCTGAAGGGCTTCCTCCAGCTCCACCGGTTCCGTTTTGGGGCGGCCCAGCAGGAAACGGGGCGGAACGGATTTCCGCAAAGCTTCAAAGCGCTTCGGCAGATTTACCAGCATTTCGGTAGTCAGCGTAACGTTATGGCTGAAAGGATTGACAACCAGCCCTTTAATATTCTCATCCTTGGCGTGCTGGATCAGGGCCAGGCATTCCGCCAGATTCAAAAGAACAAAATCCCTCTGTTCTTCTTTCGCCCATTTCTTAAACGCTTCTTCATCGGTAAAAGCCAGGAAAAAACGGTCTCCCTGGGGATTATTGATGACATACTGCTGGATTTGGGTGTCTTTGGGCACCTGGCCGTCCACCACCGGCGCCGAAAAGATTACCGGCGACATGAAACGCGCCCGCATCAGCGTGCCGATCATATCCAGCTCATGCCGGGGGGTCTGCTCTTTAATAAATGCGTCCATTGCCGCAACAACGGCAGGGTTTGAAGTAGTTTTGTTAATATCCATGGTCTTGCAGGGAAAAATCCCCTACTCCTTTCATTGGGTACTCCTCACAGGAAGATGTTATTTCTAGTATATCACAAAAACCATCAAAAATAAAGGGGCATTTTCAATTTTGTCTGTATAAATTGTAAATTTTTAACATCTTACACAAATCAAGGCCGCAAAAGCAGGAGATATAGATCATTGACATTAGTCCCGGTGGGGCCGGTACGGAGCAGATTGCCCAAAGAATCCAGGGCGTGGTAAGCGTCGTTTTCCTCCAAAACCTCCGGGATCCGCAGATTTTTCTCCCCCAAAAGCCCGGCTGTCCGGCCATCGGCAAAACCGCCGGCAGCGTCGGTGGGGCCGTCCGTCCCGTCGGAACCGGCTGCCAGCAGCAAGGCCGGAAGCCCGAAAAGTCCCTCTGCCGCAGCCAAAGCCAGCTCCTGACAGCGGCCGCCTAAGCCTTTTCCGGTCAATTTCACCACCGTTTCGCCCCCGGCGATGACCGCGATGGGCGGGCAGTTTTGGGCAATCTGGGTTTTGGCAACGGACGCCAAGAAACTCCCCGCCTCTTTAGCCTGACAAGACAGGCAGTCTGTCAGCAGGACCGGCCGGTACCCCCTTTTGGCGGCCGATTCTCCCGCCGCCCGGCAAAGCTCCGAAACGCTGCCGCTGAGGAGGACTTCGGCATTCTCCAAGGATTTGGGCGTTTCCATTTTGAGACAGTCCAAAGCTTTCTCAGAAAGCTTTAATTGATACCGGGAAACGATTTCCAAAGCCTCAGCGCAGGTGGAGCGGTCCGGGCAGGCGGGGCCGGAGGCAATTACATCCGGCTGGTTTCCCAGAACGTCCGAAAGGAGCACGGCCAGCACCTTCGCCGGGGCGCAGGCTTTCGCGAAGCGGCCGCCTTTTACACCGGACAGGCGTTTGCGGATGGTGTTGATTTCCTCAATGGATGCGCCGCAGGCCAGCAGCTGCCGGTTTACGTCCGCCAGCTCTTCCAATGGGATCAGGGGGCTTTCAAACAGGGCCGAGCCTCCGCCGGAAACCAGCAGAATTACGGTATCCTCCGCCGTCAGCCCCTTTGTCATATGGAGCAGCCGGCTGGCGGCGTCCACCGCCTCCCGACCCAAAACCGGGTGAGTCGCCTCCCGAATTTCCAGGGTTCCAATAGGACCCCGGCTGTGGCCGGTTTTGGTAATCACCATTCCCCGGGAAATTTTTTCCTCCCCCAGGATTTCCCAAGCGGCCTTGGCCATGGTCCAAGCTGCTTTCCCCACAGCCGCCAATATGACGGGTTTTGTAAAATACCTCCCGGAAAGCGCCCTCCTCACCGCTTTCTCCGGCATACAGGCCGAGACGGCTTCCCGGAAGATTTCCTCCGCGTCCCGCCGCATTGTTTCCCACTCCGGCATAAAAATCCCCCTTCCCTTTTGATCTATCATATCACAAAGGGAAGGGGGTGTCCAGGGTCAAAACAGTATTTTCCACAGCCAGAGGGTCATCTGCCGGTTGGTTTCCGCGATTTGGGCCAGTTTTTCCCGTTCCCCGGTCCAAGCCATAAAGACAAACTGGTTGGCCAAAATGATCCAAGGCACGGCTTTCCTTTCTTCCGCCGTTAAGGGGCAGATTTCGTCATAGCCCTTAAGAATGGCGTCCAGCACGTTTTTCCAAGGGGCTGCATCCATTTTCCCCCAGGTTTCCGACAAAACCGCAGTGGCGTAACAAACAGGGTCAAAAACCCGGGCCTCCCGGGTGCTCAGGTTGAATTCATGGAACCCCGCAACCCTGCCGTTATGATACAGAGTATTTCCCGGGTTCAATCCTCGGTGGACCAGCTGGCGGGGCAGCTTTTCATAAATTTCCGGGAATTCCCGTTCCCACCGGCTGCACAGTTCCAAAGGCATAAGCCCTTCCTTTTTCAGCTTTTGCAAGGCCCAGCCGCCTGCTTCTTCCGTCAAATTCCGCTCCTCCGCCGGGAAATCACATTCCTGCAACGCCAGATGCAGTTTTCCTATGGCTTTTCCAATGTCCCGGGCAAGGACAATCCCTTCCGGTTTCATGATTTCTGACGCCAGCAGGGCCTCCCCCTTCGGCATCCGGCCAAGGCAGAACCAGCGCCCCTTTTCCTCCGCAATAACGCCGCCCTCCGTGCAGGGCTGAAAATCTGGGGCTTCCAGGCCGAAACGGGTCAGCTGTTCCGACAGCGCGGCCTCCTTTTCCAAAACCCCGCGGAAGGGACTTTCCTTTAGGACAAATTCTCCATTTACCCACAGGCAGTTTTCGCAAAGGTACCCGCTGGAAGGGTAACGGTATTCCTCCAAAGGGGCGTTTTCCAGGTTCCAATGGGCTAAAGCGGCTTTGGCGATTTCATGGGTCAGCATTTTATGCTCCTCCTTTTCCAGCTGGAAACGTTCCGGCCGCCGGGCCGGGTGTTTCCGCAGATATTCCGAAGGAGAACAGCCAAATTCCCGGACAAAGGCTTTGTAAAAGCCCGCGTAGCTGTCAAAACCGTATTCCAAGGCGGTTTCGGTCAGCGAACGGCCGTTTTTCGCCGCATAGGCCGCAAATTGCAGCCGCCGCAGGGTCAGGTATTGGGCTGGCGGGATGCCCACCGTTTCCTGAAAAAGCCGGCTGAAATGCCAGCGGGAAAAACCGCTTTCCCGGGCCAGCTCCTCCACGCACAATTCCCCCCGCAGGTTCCGGTCGATGGCGTCCAGGGCATTTTGCAGGATGTTTTGAATCTCCATATGGCTTCCTCCTTTCGGTACTATTATGGTAACATAAAATCCTCCCGAAAAGATTTCCTCCTGTGCGGGATCTTCTGTTTGGCAAAAAATACGGGCGAGCAATGCTCGCCCCTACAACCGGCGAATCGTCGGCGATAATTCGCCGCGGCCGTGGCGTCACGCGCCGGATTTGCGAACGGCGGAATGAACCGCCGTTTTCGGCACAGGTTCCCCGAAACGCCCGCATATTATACGAAACGTTCCGGAAAAACGGCGGGCCGGGAAACCCGGCCCCTACAAACGACAAAAAATGAAACATATCTATCACGGCAAGTTTATTTGCGGCGAAAATCTTCGCCATCCAGCGGTCGGATAGGAATTGAAACGCCGCGTCGCGCCATCAAGCAGGCTTGCTGGCTTTATCCGCGGGGCCTCCCCGCCGGTTCGCCATTTATACAAAAAATCGGGGGATCTCTCCCAGAGGCGCGCAGCTTGTCGCGCGCCAGCCAAAGCGTGTCGCGAGGTACAACGACTGCGTCAGCTTAGCGGCCCGGTTTCCGGGCCTATTCTTGGCGGATGGCGGTAAGGGCGCTGATCTTCACTGCACGGTTTGCCGGGGAGAACCCGGACACCAGCCCCACCATGGTGGCGAATACCAATGCCCCCAGGGCCAGCCACCACGGGATAATGGACACGCCGCCGATTCCCATGCCGCCAATATCGTAAACGCTCCCTGACGCGCCCCCGCCGAAGGAATTGATGAGGAAGGAAATCAGATAGCTGATCCCTAAGCCGATAACGCCGCCGATAAAGCCGATGGTCCCGGCTTCCATTAAGAACATAGTACGGATATTCCCGACTACGCAGCCCAAAACCTTCATAACGCCGATTTCCCGGGTGCGCTCGTAAATGGACATAATCATGGTGTTGGTAATGCCCAGAGCCGCTACAAAGAGGGAGATGGCCCCCAAGCCGCCGAAAATCATCTGCTGCTGGCGGGACTGCTCCTCCAGGGGTTTGCGGATAGATTCCATGGAGTTGGTCTGGGTATAGCCCATAGCCTGGATGGCTTCCTCCACTTCGGCCACATACTTCATGTCCTCCACCTTGACGATTACTTCCTGGTAGGCGAATTTCTTGTTTTTGTCGTCCTTGATGCCGTTTAACTTTTTGTATTCATTCTCCAGCTTACGGACATAATTCACATCCATAAATACGCCGTAGGGGCTGGGGTTCTTGCTCCAGTCGGTGACCAGGATACCGGGGCAGGTGACCTTATATTCCGGGACTTTTTTGTTGGATTCCTCAGTTTTATTGATTACCAGTTCTATTTTGTCCTCCAGCACGTTTACCGGCGGTTCCGGCTGGTCAGTAGAATCGCCGCCCATCATGATATAGCTGCCCATGGTGTTGCGCTTTTTGGGATTGTAAAAATTCATAACGGATTCCGAGGAAAAGAGGACGATGCCGTCGTAGTTCCCCTGCTCATTGGGCTTTGGCAGCTCCCCTTCCTGGACTGTATATCCCAGGGCTTCCAACGCGCTCATATCCACGCCGATAATGGTGGAGTCGTACTGGTATTTCCCGCTTTTAATGGTGCAGAACCCCCAGTTTTCCGGGCTGTAGGACGGTGTAACCACAGAGACATGCTCCATATTCCGGATTTGCTCCAGCATGTCGTCGTCCAGCGGCTCAATGTCCGGGTTTGACTGATAGTTATAAACGCTGATTAGAGTCAGGTCCCCCATCTGGGCCAGGGATTCCTGCATGGTTTGCTGCATCCCCAGCCCCAGGGAGATCATGACTACAATGGCGCAGGTTCCCACCACAACGCCTGTAACGGTGAGCAAGGTCCGGACCTTCCGTTTCCAGAGGTTCGACAGGCTCATCCGGGCCATATCTCCGATTCTCATGGCTGTTCTCCTGTATCTTCGTCGTCATAGTCGTCTTCCGCATCCAGGGCCGCCTGCTTCTTCTTTTTCACAACCTTCCGGATGACAACGATGACGGCAACCAGCGCCACAACGCCGCCGGCCGCAATGGCAATCCAGCCCCAAACCGGCATCCCGCCTTCCGCCTCCACAGGCATATTGGGGTCTACTATATCCGGAATGTCCGGCTCCACATATTCCATAACCTCCGAGGTAAACTCCTTCACCAGCTCCTTGGTGTCGCCGTTGGAATCCTCGTAGGTGAAGGTAATAGTGCCGCTGACTGTGCCGGCCTGGGTGGGATTGATAGCCAGGTCGTAGCTGTCGGATGCGCCGGATTCCACGTTGCCGATGTAGGCTTCGGTTTCCGCCGTGGTGAAGCCTTCCCCTTCCACCTTGACAGACAGGTTAAAGATGGTGGATTTGCCCTTGTTGACATAAGAAACAGAGCCGCTTAAGGTTTCGCCCTGCATCACAGGGCCGTACATCTGGGGTTCCGTGACCTCAAAGCGGTCGGGCTGGGTCAGGGGGATGGCCAGGGTCTGGGTCACTTCCTTAGTGACCAGTTCGTCGTTGACAATGGCTTCATAGCTGAAGGCAAATTCCACGCCGTAAGACTTGGGCTTGGCGTCCGCTTTGGGCAGCAGGTCAATGGACTTGGTGACAGAGCCGCCTGCGGCGATGCTGTCAATATAGAAGGTGTTGGAGGAGTTGGCGGGAGAGAAGGCGCCGCCGGTTTCCTCGTCCGCCGCTGCGGAAACAGTGATTTTTACGTTGCGCACCGGGGCTTTGCCGGTGTTGCGGATGGCGGCGGTCAGGGTGAACACCTCGCCGCCGGTAACGGCCGTGACCCCTTCCCCGTAATTATAGCTTTCAATAATCAGCTGCGGGGTGCCTTCGGTTTTGGGTTTCTCCCCGTCGTCCTCCTGCTTGGTAGGGTCGCCGGTGACGCTGACAAATGCCTTAGCGGTGTAGCTCTCCTCGCCGCAGGCCATGGTCACGTCCAGGCTGTAGTTGCCGGTGGCCATTTTCTCGCTGGAAGCCAGGGCGAAGGTCAGGGTCTTGGATTCGCCCGCTTTCAGGGAAGCGATGCGCTGGGAATCCACGGTGCCGTCCATGGTAAACGCTTCCGTAGACAGGCCGCCCAAAGTGACCAGGATATTTTCATAATTTTTGGCGCCGGTGTTCTGGATAGTCAGGTCGGCTTTAAATTTCTGCCCGGCATTAACAGAACCGGGGTTTACCTTGTAGCCCGCCAGGGTCAGCTGGCCGGCGCCGGCTTTTTCCGGCTCCTTGCCGTTGACCTTGACGTAGGTTTCCAGAGTTTCCGTCTTGGCTTCCCCGCCGTATTTATAGGTAATGGTCAGGGTGATGGGGTAAGTGCCGGTTGTGATTTCGGCGTCCGCGGAAACATCCAGGTCCAGGTAATTGGTCCGGTCCCGGGTAAAAGCAAAGGTCTGGGTGGCGGAGGCGGTGTTGAAATACAGTTTTTCCGGCAGCTTAGCGGTAATCTGCACATCGCCGGAAATCCGCCGGATGCCGCTGGTGATGGGGTAGGAAATGATCTTGCTTTCCCCCGCGTCAATGGAGGGGAGTTCCGCGCCCTCGTCAATGGTAAAAATGGTGCCTGCAATTACGGGAGGCGCCGGTTCCTCGTCATCGCCGTCATCCGGTGTTTGGGGTTTCTCCGGGTCTTTGGTGACAGCAAGAGTGGCCAAGGTAGAGTTATCGGTAGTTACACCACTGCAAGAATATGTAACATCCAAAATCAGTCCTGCGTTACCCACACCATCATACTTAAAGGTTCTAGCAGGAATCATGATAGCAAAGGTCAGAGTGGATGTAGTATCATCCAGAGAAATTGATGTGCCAGGCCGGCTGCTGTCCTTACCTGTCAGTCCCCCATCTCCCGTTGAGGTAACCCAAACATTGTCAGGTATAGCGCCTTCCCAGTTACTCTGCGTAAAGGTAATCCGAATGACAGGGGAATCTCCGGATTCAACACTGCCGGTGGAAGCGGTAGCTTCCGCGCTTAAGTTGCCAATAGCCATAACCGGCATGGCGGGCACCACCGCAGCCGCCATCCAAATCATCATGCAAATGGCCGCCAGGAAGCTGACCGACCGCTTTATCAAAACTCTTTTCATAACTCACACTCCGTTTTTTTCCATTGTATGGGCAGTTTCCGCCGCAATATCCACGTTTTTTTCCACCGTTTCCGGATTTCCCGCCATGACCGACTGGTTACGCTCATCGCTGATGATGCATCCGTCCACCAGGTGGATAATCCGGTCGGCGTACCGGGCGATATCCTGGTCGTGGGTTACCAGGATCAGGGTTTCGTGATATTTCCGGGCCATCCCCACGATCATTTCCATCACCTCTTGGGTGGTGTGGGAATCCAGGTTGCCGGTGGGTTCGTCGGCGAAAACGATTTTCGGCTTTGCCACAAAGGCCCGGGCGATGCCCACACGCTGCTGCTGGCCGCCGGACATCTGGGTGGGCTTGTGCATCATGCGCGCCCCCAGCTTGACCCGCTTGAGCATTTTTTGGGCCTCCCGGGTCCGTTCCTTTTTCCCCACCCCTTTAAACATCAGCGGCAGGGCGACGTTTTCCACGGCCGTCATAGTGGGCATCAGGTTATAGGACTGGAAAATAAAGCCGATATTCAGCTGCCTGAAATACGCAAGCTCCTTTTCGCTCATCCGGACAATGTCTTTCCCCTGAATGATTACCGAACCCTTGGTGGGCTTTTCCAGCCCGGCCATAATATTCAGCAGGGTGGATTTTCCTGAACCGGAGGTGCCCAGGATACAGCAGATTTCCCCCTGTTCAATGGAAAGGTTGATGCGGCCCAAGGCCACCACCCGTTCCTGATCCAGCCGGTAAACCTTCCGGATGTCTTTCACTTGTATCAGGCTCATGGCACAACTCCTACTGTCGAATTTTTCATGCTTTGCTCTCCCTTCCCTCCTGTTTGTCTTAGTATATCATATGGGGTTTGGTAAAATCAATTGAAATCCGGTAACAATGCTTAATTATTCCTTAAAATTACCAAAAGCCTTTCTGATATTCCTTTTATAGAGGTACGGGAAAGCAGGGGATCTATCTCATAATTTTTTTCAAAAAATAAAATTTTTCCTGGTATGGCGGGTAGCGCATGGGGATGTCCAGCCAGGTTCCCCGTTCCAGCACCGATTTCCAATGGGTAAAGGTATCGAAACCGGCTTTGCCGTGGCAGCTGCCCATGCCGGAATTACCGATGCCGCCAAAGGGCAGGCGCGGGGAGGTGAGATGGACGATTACATCGTTATAGCACCCCCCGCCGAAAGATAGCCGCGAAAAGATGTACCGGGCTTTCTTTCGGTTTCCTGAAAAAAGGTAACAGGCCAAGGGTTTGGGGCGGGAAGCCACTAAACGCAGGGCGTCATCCAATTTGTGGTATGAAATCACCGGCAGCACAGGCCCGAAAATCTCCTCCTGCATTACCGGGCTGTCCAGGGAAGGCTCCTCCAGCAGGGTCAGCTGGATTTTTAGCGTATCCGGGTTTTTCCCTCCCCCAAAGAGAATTTTCTGCCCCTCCATCAGGCGGCAGAGACGTGTAAAGTGTTTTTCATTTACAATCCGGGGATACTCCGGATTCTCCATCATATTTACGGGATACTGGCGGCGCATCTCCTCCTGCATCCTGGCCACCAATTCATTTTTTACCGTATCCTGTACCAGCAGGTAATCCGGCGCCACGCAGGTCTGCCCTGCGTTTAAGCATTTCCCCCAAACAATCCGACGGGCCGCCAGGGCGAGGTCGGCGGTTTCCTCCACGATACAGGGACTTTTGCCGCCCAGTTCCAGGGTCACGGGAGTCAGGTTTTCCGCCGCGGCAGCCAGCACGATTTTCCCCACACGGGGGCTGCCGGTAAAAAAGATATGGTCAAAGGGCATGGAAAACAGCTGGGTATTATTGGGAATCGTCCCCAGCGCCGGCGCAATATATTCCTCGGGGAAGCCTTCCTCCATCATCTGGGCCAAGACTGACGACGTTGCCGGGGCGTCCGGCGGCAGGGAAAGGATAGCGCAGCAACCGGCCGCCATAGCGGAAACCAAGGGAGCCAGAGTCAGCTGCACCGGATAATTCCACGGGGAAACGATTAACACGCACCCCTTCGGCTCCGGGTACCGCCGCCCTTTGGAGGGGAACTGCAAAAGCGGCCCCGGCGTCCAGCGTACCCGGGACCAGCTGGAAAGCTTCCGCACTGCTTCCCGGATTTCCCCCTGCACAATCCCCAGTTCCGTTGCATAGCCCTCGAACATGGTTTTCCCCAGGTCTTTATCCAAGGCGGCCAGCAAATGGGGTTCCCATTCCCGCAGAAGCCGCGAGAGTTTTAGCAGCTGCTCCTTTCGATATGGCGCCGGGAAGGTATTTCCGGCGCGGAAATGCCGCTGCTGATTCGCCAAAAGACCGGCGAGATTTTCTGAACATTCCATATGACCACCCTTTCCGCAGATAAGGCAAACCCCGGCAGAACCGGGGATGGCCTTATGTATTCTTCATCATAATTGTTTGCACCGTATTGGCCACATGCTCGCAGAAATCGCAGCACCGCTCCATGCGGTTGAAGGTTTCCGTCCAGGCGATTGTTTCAACAGGGTCCAGACGGTTGCAGTAAATCCCCCGGATTGTTTCCACATAAAGCCGGTCCGCCTCTTCCTCCAAAGTATTGACCGCGATGATATGCTGGCCGATGGTGCTGGAATGGCGGAAATCCCGGAACTCCTTCATAATATCCTTGAGCCTGCCGCAGCATTGGGTAATCAGCTCCGCAAAACGCAAGGTTTCCGGCCGGATTACCTGGATATTGAACATGTAAACCCGCATCAGCACGTCCTCGATGCTGTCGGTTACATCGTCAATAGTCTGAGCCAAACGGAGGATATCCTCCCGTGCCAATGGCACAAACAAGTCATGGGCCAGCTCGTCTATCAGCTTATGCTTTGCCACATCCGCCGTATGCTCAATGTTGTGGAGGTTTTTCATCATTTCCTCCAGGTTTTCCGGCTCAAATCGGTTGAGGGAAGTATAAAGGATTTCAGCGGATTGGCAGGCGTAATCCACAGCCCGGACAAATTCGTCAAAATAATGGCAGCGCTTGTGCATTTTCATGTATGATTCCCTCTCCTGTTCCATAAACAAAAGCATATCCAAGCCGGTATCAATTGCAGAACTCCATGAAATCTATCCAGCCTGCTTCTATATTCAGATATCACCGTACATATCATACCATGTTTTTACAAAATACACAAGCTCCCCATGATATTTTACTTTTTTTTAACAAAATCCCCTTGCAGAATTCATCTATTTGTATGTATAATAAAAAGATGCAGAAATTATCTAAAATATAGGAGTCACAGACCATGAAAAAACATTTGATTACCGCGCTGAAGGCGATGCTTATCGGGGCCTCCATGCTGATTCCCGGCGTCAGCGGCGGCACAATGGCTATCATTTTAAATGTATATGACAAACTGCTTTCCTCTGTCAGCCATTTTTTCAGCGCGCCGAAAAAAAACGCTGCTTTTCTGGGGGTTTTTGTCGCCGGGGGGCTGCTGGGCGTATTTTTGTTTTCTAATATTATCCTTACAGTCACCAACACCTTCCCTTTCCCTATGATGTTCTTTTTTATGGGCGCCATCCTGGGCGGACTGCCCGCCCTGCTGGACCACGCCAAAACAGAAAGCGGGTTCCAGCTGCGGCAAATTCTTTATGTGCTTATCGGCGCGGCAGTTGTACTGGCGATGTCTTTTGAACCCACAGGGCTGTTTACAGCCGGAACCGGGTTCCAGGCGGTGCTGGTGCTGTTTATTGCAGGCATCCTTTGCGCGGCGGCCCTGATCCTGCCGGGCATCAGCATTTCCTACATGCTGCTGATTTTCGGCCTGTATGAACCGGCTATGACTGCTATTCACACTCTGGATTTCGGCTTTCTGCTCCCTATTGGATTCGGGCTGCTGGCCGGGATTCTTTTAATGGTTAAACTCCTGGAAAAAGCCATGGTAAAGGCTCCGCAGGTTACCTATCCCGTTATTATCGGTTTCCTCCTGGGTTCCCTGCCCCAGGTTTTCCCGGGGATCCCCACCGGCTTTAACTGGATTATCTGCCCGGTGATGCTGGCGGCAGGCTTTGCAGGGATCATGCTCTTGTCCCGCCTGACTGCGGATGCGGATAATTAAGCAGTATAAAAAAATATGGGTGTCCAAAACGGACGCCCATTTTTCATGTCACTATAAAACACAAACGGGCGGCTATGTCATCAATCTGATGACCGCCGCCCTTACAATTTGTTCCTATTGTAAGCTAGAATTGGAACCCTGTTAAACCGGCCAACCGGCTGCGAGCTTCTCCCGCTTATCGGATGACCCGCCCCTTATTGGAATTTTTCCCGTTATTCTGGGCAACCGGGACTTCCTGAGAGCCGATGTCTGTAAAGATCACATCGTCGTCTTCTTCGTCCTCATCATCCTCATCGTCCAGTTCTCCCCGCTCTTCCCGGAGCTTTTGCTCCTGCGGCTCGATAATATACTTCACCAAATAAGGGTACGAGTTAAACACCGTGATAAACCCAATGGTGGAAAAAGCCAGAAGCAGCAGGACTGGGATAGTTAAAGGGAAAAACAGCGCAGAGGGGATGGCAATTAACAAAACGAAAAACGCGGTAATAATATTGGTCTTAATCCCCAAAAAGGCAAAAATCAAACAATTTTTCAAAATATACCGCAGCTTCAATTCCACTGTAATGGCCATCAGGTAGGCATAGAACTGCACAAAGAGGAAAATCAAACAAAACAGGATGCACAGGCCGTAAGGAATGAGCATGGCCCAGGAGGTGCTGGAATTGACAAAATACCAGAAAAACGAAACCCCTGCAACCACAGAAATCACGCCAAACAAGATACTCAGTGCAAACCCCTGCTTCCAGTTGCTCTTAAACGCATCCCAGAAATCGGAAACCAGAAACGTCGGTTTTTCCGTAGCGTAATTCCGGAGCACATAGGTCATGCCGCAAATAGCCGGGCCGATGGTGACAATGGGGATACAGCAGACCAAAAACAAAAGGTTCAGCTGAATGAGCTTCCAGAATTTCCGGAAATACAACTCAAAAAACAGGAAAAACCTTTTTTTCTTGGGCGCGTTTTTATCAACGCCTGGACCGGGCTTACTGTAATTAAAAAATCCAAAAAATGCCATGTTTCCTATCTCCGTTTCTTTTCCACGAGATTCTGCCCATGCGGCGCATTCAACAATATCTCTATGATTTTGTTTTTTCGCCTATATTTTTTGGGCACATATACTATTATGCACGAAACAGCGAATTTTGTCAAGCATATGTCATGAGGATTCTTTAAACGATTCATGAACAAGCGGTGTTTAAAGCAAAAATTCACACAATTCCGCGCATCCGGCATCCAAAAGGGCGGCTGCGGCCAGCATCAGCAGCAGGATGGCAAATTTAACGCCGTACACCTGAAAGCTCCGGGAAGAAAGGGCTTCTCCCCTGGTCATAGCCCGGAAAAACCGGTTGGAAAGCCGCACGGATTCCCGGCAGCCTAAAAGCAGCGCATAACCGGACAAGGCTCCCGCCGGGAGCAGCAACAGCAGCGCCAGCAAAATCCCTTTGCCGTCAAAGGAGAGGTAGAAATGCGCCATGCTCATCCCCAGGCCCATGCCCCGAAACAGCAGGAAAAATATGGAAAATGGCTGGCCCACTGCGCTGAACCCGCAGAGGAACACCCCTCCTGCCAGCATTAGGGAGGATAAAAAGGCGTGGAAGGCAATGTCCCAAAAACTGCTTTCCGCCCGCCCAGCCAAATATCCCCGGGTAATCTGCTCCAAGGCCCCCGCCGTATCCGCGCCCATACTGCCGGCCAGCGCCGCCCCATAGCCGATGGCAGCCAGGAACAAAACGCCCAGCACTGTGGTCATGGTCCCGGCCGGACGCTTTTGGGGCCGGGCAGCCGGCGCGGCCACATAAACCGGCGGCTCCTTTGGAGGCAGCTTCTCCTCTCCGCCAGGTGGTTCCGGTGGCTTTTCCGCCGGTTTTTCCGATAGAACAGGCTCAGCCTTCCTGCGGTCCTGGGCCGCAAAAACAGCCCGGTTTTCCGTCCAATTTCCTTCCATTTTTCCGCCTTCCTTCCGCTGGGGCGCTTTGCCCCGGATGGTACATCCTATGCGGAAGGGAGCCGGGTTATGCGGACAAACCGGTTATTTGCCTTGGGCCAGCTCGTAAGCCCGTTTGACGCAGTCCCGGCAGGAATCTGCAACCGCCTTTTGCAGGCCGTTTTCCCGCAGGGCGGCAAGCCCGGCGATGGTAGTTCCCCCCTTGGAGGACACCATTTGGATCAGGGAATCGATGTCCTGTCCGGAATGCTCCATCATTTCCGCCGCGCCCCGCATGGTCTGGCAGAAAAGGGCCAGGCAGGTTTCGTAAGGGATGCCCTGCTCAGCGCCGTACTGGATGTACCCCTTGGCAAACTCATAGAGGAAGGCCGGGGTGCTGCCGTTGATGGCGATAATTTCATTCATTTTGTCCGCAGGGATTTCCCGCACCACACCGGCGCACTGGAAAATCTGCCGGGCGGTGTCAAATTCTTCCTGGGAAACCGGGGAAACCTTGGCCATAGCCACGGCACCCTGGCCCAAAAGCAGGGGGGTATTGGGCATAATGGGCACCACTTTCGCATCAAAGCCCAGGGCCTTTTTGATGCGGTCTGCCGTCACACCGGCGGCGATGGACAGGTAGACCCGGTCCTTGTTTTCGCTGGCGGCCAATTCCGAGAGAAGCTCGTCCATATTCTGGGGCTTCACCGACAAAAGGACAAACTCCGCTTCCTCTAAAACTTTTCCGGCGGAGGAAAGGGGCTTCATGCCAATGGAGCCTTCCAGCGCCTTCATTTTTTCCTCCTGGACGTCAAAGCCGAAGAGACGGCAGTCCTCCCCCATCCCGGCTTTAACGCCTTTTAAAATGGCCGTAGCCATATTGCCGCAGCCGATTGCACCCAGTTTGAGCATTTCTCTCATTCCTTTCCGCTTATTCCTCGTCCGCCATGGCGGCCTTGATCATAATGGCGCATTCCAGGCGTTTTTTCTCCAATTCGCAGGAGAATTTGAAGGGTTTCAGCACATCCCCGGCGTACTGAAGGTTGTTGGCGTTGCAGCCGCCGGAGCAGTAGAATTTGGCCCAGCAGTCAGCGCAGTCCTCTTTGCCGTAGATATTGGCCCGGGCAAAGTAATCCTTCATTTCCGTGTTGAAGCTGCCGTCATAAAGGCTGCCCATTTTCCACTCCTCCATGCCCACGAACTGGTGGCAGGGGTAGATATCCCCGTCGGGGGTGATGGCCACATACTCGTTGCCGCAGCCGCATCCCCGGAGCCGCTTAATGGCGCAGGGGCCTTGGTCCAGGTCGATCATGAAGTGGAAGAAATTGAAGCCCTTCCCGGCTTTTTTCCGGGCGATCAGTTCCTTGGCGACACGCTCGTATTCCTCGAAAATGGCGGGCATATCCGCCTCAGTCAGGGCGTAGTCGTGTTTGGGGTCGGTGACAACAGGCTCCACGGAAATCTGGTCGAAGCCCATATCGTTGAAATGGAACACGTCCTTGCCGAAATCCAGGTTGTACTTGGTGAAGGTGCCCCGGACGTAATACTGGTCGTTGCCGGAGGCCTTCCGGGCTTCCACAAACTTCTGGTACTTGGGCATAATGGTGTCATAGGTGCCGAAATTGCCGGCGTTGGGGCGCATCCGGTCGTTGACTTCCTTCCGGCCGTCAATGGACAGCACCACGTTGGACATTTCCTTGTTGAGGAATTCATATTTGTCCTCGGTCAGCAGGATGCCGTTGGTGGTAATGGTAAAGCGGAAGTTCTTATTGTGCTCTTTTTCCTGGCTCCGGGCGTAGGCCACTACCTGTTTTACCACCTCCCAGTTCATGAGGGGTTCGCCGCCGAAGAAATCCAGTTCCAGGTTGCGGCGGCTGCCGGAATGCTCGATCAAAAAGTCGATGGCCCGTTTGCCGGTTTCAAAGTCCATGAGCTTGCGGCCCTCGCCGAAGTCGCCGGTAGAGGCGAAGCAGTATTTGCACCGCAGCTGGCAGTCGTGGGAGATGTGAAGGCACATGGCTTTAATGGGGGAAGAAACCATCCGGTCGGCGAACCGGGCGTAATCGTCCTCGGAAAACAGGTAGCCGCCCTTGTACATTTCGTAAAGCTCGCTGTAAGCGTCCTTTAATTCCTCTTGGGAAAATTCTCCGGACAGCTTGTCCAAAAGTTCTTGGGGGCAGTTCTCCGCCATGGGCGCATCCAGGAAATCCAGCAGGCGGTAAGCCGCGTCATCCACCACCGAAACGCCGCCGCTGTGGACGTCCAGCACAATATTATAGCCGTTCAGTTGATATTTATGGATCATGTTATCCTTTTCACCTTTCTTTTTTACACAAAAGGAACGGGCGCACAGCGGCCCTCCGGAAAAGAAGGTCCTGTTCGCCCGGTATGTTCCCTGAAAATCAGAATTACTTATCTGCTTTCTCGCATTTCTGATTGCCAACGGTGCAGGAAGTCTTGCAGGCAGACTGGCAGGAAGCCTGGCACTCGCCGCAGCCGCCTTTTGCAGCAGTTTCCTTCAGATTGCATTTGTTCAAAGTTTTTACATGTTTCATATTGATCTCTCCGTTTCTTAAAATATCTCAGTATAGCTGCCCTTTTTTGCCCACACCCAGCACGCCTCCGATCATTCCGGCCACAATTACGACCAGCGCACGGGACCAGACGGAAGCCTCCGGCATACCGGACAAAATCCAGCTAACCGCCAAAATAACCGCAGCCAGCAGCAATGCGCTGAAGCCTCCAGTTAAAAGGCCGCGTTTCTTTCGGGCCTTTGCCGCCGTAAAGCCGGCAAAAAAGCCTCCTATCGCCGCTACTGCCATTGCAGCAGCCGGAATCATGGCCCCTGTGGCGTGAACTGCGCCCAGGACGGCCGCCAGCAGGCAGAGCGCGCCTCCCCCAGCTAAAATCCCTGCTAAAACGCCCAGCAAAACCGGGCGCACATAGGCTTTCCCGCGGGTGAGGAACGCCCCATTCCCCTGTTTATCCGCTTTTTCCATGGAACCACACCCTTCCCCGGCATCTTCACCGGACTTGTTGTTCCATATCTATGCGGGAACAGGCTGGCTTATGCCTCCTCGTCGTGCAGGGTTTCGTTAGACTGGATCGCCCAGCGTTTAATGCGGATCTTGCTCCGATCCGAACCCGTTTCGATAACCACAGTATCCTCACGCAGGGAAACGACACGGCCGATAATACCGCCGCTGGTGGTTACTTCGTCGCCGACCTGCAGGCTGTTGCGCATTTTCTGCATTTCTTTGTCGCGTTTGCGCTGAGGACGGATCAGGATAAAATACATCACAACCACAATCAGCACAATAGGCAGCAGCTGGACCAGCATCAAAAGCCAGCCGCCGGACTGGGTCGTGTTTGCCGTTGTTTCCAACAGAGCAGTGAACATGAACTTCCCTCCAAAATGGTATTGACGAACCCCGGGTCGCACCGGGACGTAACAATTATATTATACTATACCCCAGGCGTTTGTGCAAGAGGAAAGTTGCAGAGAATTGAAAATTTTTCAAGAATCTTCCTATTTCCCGCTGAGGAACTGGTCGATTCCGTCGGCCACAGCCTCGGCGAAGACGGGATAATAGCTGGAATTGGTCAGCAGAGCCTTTTCCTCGCTGTTGGTTAAGAAGCCGTATTCCACCAAAACGGAGGCGAACTGTTTGGTGCGGGTAACGGCAAACTCGCTGAACTTGTTGCCGCGGTCCCGAGCATTACCCGCATACGGCAGGGTCAGATACGCCTGGTAAAGCTCGTCGTTGATATGTTTCGCCAGCCGCTGGGACCAGGGGGTGTTGTAATAGGTTTCCACACCCCGGGCGGAATTGTTGCCGCTTACCGAGTTCTGGTGGACGGCGATGTACACATGGGGCATCCATTTGATAGCCATCTGAGCGCGCTGGGTCACGCTGACATAAGAGCCTGCCCGGGTTTCCAGCAGGTAAACGGTGGCCCCTCTGGATTCCAGTTCCGTTTTCAGGGCCTGGGCATGAGCCAAGTTCACGTCCGCTTCCTTGACGCCGCCGCCGGTATTGCCTGCATCGCCGCTGCCGTGGCCCGCGTCAATGACGATCCGCGCGCCTTTTAAGCTGGTGACGGGGTTTAAGAATTTGAGGGTCAGGGTGCCGTCAGCGCCGTAAGTAGCGTAAGCGCCGTAATAAGCGCCCTGATGAGAAAGGTTCAGGGTCACCTGCACCTGGGGGATGCCGCTGTTCATGACCACTCGCCAGCTGGCGGAGGTAAAGGCGCTGCCGCTGGGGAAGGAGAGGTTGTCCACAGAATAGGCCGTGGTATAGTCAAAGGTCAGGGTCACGCTGGTGGGATTGCAGCTGGTCACCGTGTTGCTGGTGCTGCTGGCATACGACAAAGGCGAAGGGGTCAGATTAAAAGGGACAGCCCAGTTCTGCTTAAAGGTCAGGATCGTAAATGTCCCGTCATTTTTCACGGTAACGCCGGAAATTTCATTGTTGCCGTTGGTGCCGTTTTTTACAACGGTGGCATTATTTTTGGAAACGCGGCGGCCGGATTTCAGGATATAGCTGGAGCTGGTGGTGCCAACGGCGTAATCCATGGTATTCTGGGGCAGATTGTACCAATAGGGAGACGCATAGTCCTCGCCCCGGTCCACGGAACTGAAAATATCCGCGTATTCCGCGTTAATCCGCACAATGTCGCCGGAAGCGGGGGTTACGTTGTCCAGGCTGCCGGACACACTGCCGCCGGAACCGCCGTCCGGATCTTCCACATCCAAATATTTTTGCAGGGCAAGGGCCGTCACCTGGGCGCCCACCCGGGTTTCGGTGCGCCCGTCCTTAGTTGCCGTAAACTTCAGCTGCCCAAGGCTTGTATCCTTCTCCACAGTGGGAACGGGATAGCTGCCCTCATACCAAACGCCGCCGTCCTCCGTCCGGGAGGTGGCAGACAGGGAAACAGTTTTGCCGTCCACCTGGGCGGATACGGAAGACCCGGAAGCGGCTAATGCCTCCAAAGTCAATGTCTCGCCGCCCACCAGGCTCACAGACCCTTTGGGAGAAACATCCAAAAGCAGCGAATCCATGACAGGGTCCGCCGCAAATACATCCGCCCAGCCAAAACAGGCCATCAGTACGGCCAGTACGGCCGCCAATGAAATTGTTCTCAAGGTTATTTTTTTGCTCATTTTCATTCCTTTTCTTTCTAAATCCAAAGGGTATTACGGCTGCGTTGATTCCAGAAGCAGCGGCTGCCAGTAGGCCTTGGCTTGGGCAGCGGCGTCCGCGGTTTCTTCCGGAGGGTTTGCAATGCTGTCATAGCGGAAAAACATGATCCCGCCATAGGAGGGAAGCTCCCGGGAAAACTCGATCTGCCTGGCCAGAAGGTCCGGGGAGTCCATCCATTCAGAGGCTCCCGCCCCTGCGTACCGGTCTGTTTTCCCCACCTTGTAGGCGGCCAGGCCCACAACCATCGGGACGCCGGATTCCTCCGCCAGGGAATCCCACTGGCGGGCGGTTTCCGCAAAAGGAAGCGTCCCGTTTTCAAAGCCATAGTAAAGCTGCGGAGCGATGTAATCCATGAGCCCTTCCCGCATCCACTGTTCTACGTCAATATAAAGGTCCCGGAAATTCTGTTCCATACTGCCCCGGGGGCTGACGCCGAACTGGGATTCCGGGCTGGCCTTATGGACTGCCTCGCTCAGTTCCCGGACCATGGCCAGGGTGTTTTCACGCCGCCACCGGGCTTGGTCCAGGGTTCCTCCTTCCGCCTGATACTGGGCGTAAGAGGGGGCGTCCACCGAAAAGTCCATATCCGGGGGATAAAAATAATCGTCGATATGAATCCCGTCTGTTCCATAGGTTTCCTGGACTTCCGCCGCGCCGTCTGCAATCAGCTTCCGGGCGTCGGCGGAGGCAGGATTTAAGTAAATATTCCCATCCGCAATCATCAGGTTTTCCTCCCGGAGGGCCGGGTCGTCGTACCACTGCCGGATAGGATATTCCGGCGGGACAAGGCTGATTTCCGATTCGGACATCCCCCGCATGGGGTTCAGCCAGCCGTGGAATTCCAGCCCCTGCTTTTCCGCTTCTTCCCGGAGAATTTGGACTGGGTCATAGTCCAAAGGCTTCCCCACTTCCCCGCTGGCCCATTTGGACCAGGGGAAATACTGGGAAGGGTAAAAGCTGTCCCCAAAGGGGCGCACCTGGACGATCAGGGTATTCATGCCCAGGTCCTTGCTGTTCTGGACAAGTTCTTCCGCCGAAGCGGCGAATTCCTCCCGGCTTTTACCCACCAGCAGCGGGGACAGGTCCAGGTAGGAAACCCAGACGGCTTTCATTTCTTCGGCGCTGTCAGCCGGCTCCCGGCCGTTTTCCGGCAGAGCCAGCAGACCGGACAGGATTTCCGTCAGCGTCCCGGCTGTCTCCAGCCCCTGGGACGCCTTAGGCCTTTCCTGCCCCGCGGATATCCACTTTTCCAGCGCGCAGCCTCCCAACAAGCATGCGGCCAGCAAAAGCGCCGCGGCCTTCACCAAAGCCTTTCCCAACGTTTTTCCCATAAACCCACCCCGCATTGGCGTTCTTTTGCCCCGGGGAGCGGAAAAAACGGTTCATATGTATAGTGCCGAAACAGACGGCCTATGTTGCGTGTTTTTCCCGGAATTATTTCCCAGCATCCTCATCAGGGGCAATAGTAATATCTATTCGCCAGCCTGCTGATTTAATACGGGTATTTTTTGGTCCTTCCAGAGGCAGGGACGCGGCTTCGCGCCCGTCCACCAGAAGCTTCAGGAAACCGGTTTTTCCGTCCGGGATTTCCACCGTTTCCACCTGGGAAGAAGCCCGTTTTTCCATCAGCGGGTTAAATTCCAGGTCCGCAAACTTATCCGGCCCGTCTTCCGGCTCCATTTCCTGGTACCGGCGGCGGGAACCCGGCCCGGTAAACCACTTGGTTACATCCACAAAGTTTTCCCGGGCGTCCTCCTCATCCGAGGGCAGCCCCGAGGAGGAAGCGTCCCCCTTCCGGTTCCGGCGGGTAAATAAAAGCCACCCGGCCAGCTCCAAAAGCAGAAACAGCGCGCAGGGGATTCCCAGAACCGCCAGCACTCCTGCCGGCGTCAAGAGGAAATCCCAGACCATCCCGGCCGCCGGAATCACATAGGACACTTGACGGAGAGCATTGTCCCCCTCCGCATCCAGCGCGGAAGCGCCTTCCTCCGGGACGCGGCGCACACTTCCCCCGCGGCCGTTTTCCCGGCCTGAAACGATCATCTCCCCCGGCTCCAGTTCTTCCGGCGGCACCTCTTTCAGCAGCAACAGGCTTCCCCGGGGGACATCCGGCTCCATTTCCTGGGAATCCACGGACATCCATTCATACCCGAACAGCCCCGTCGGCCTTCCGGTCTCCTGGTTATACCAAAGCCAGCCGCAGAAAGCCGCCAAAAGAGCCATGATAATGACAAATATTGCAATTCCGCGCACCCGGGCAAGGGCGGAACGTTTTTTCATGGCCTCCCCATCCTTTCTGTCTTTTTCAACAAACTTCCCTTCTATTATCATACAAATTACGACCTATGTCAAGGCCGTTTGCCGTTTCTTGTACAAAAAACCGGATTATTCCGCCTGATAGTCGTTTAGCTCCGAAATAAATTCCTCCCCGGTGGTCAAAACCCGCGTATAGTTTTCCGGCACTTCCCCGGCCAGGATGGTTTCCGCCAGCAGGTACTCCGTGGGGACTGAGACGTCTGCGCTGGTTCCGGCCAGAAGGGAGGTGACTTTGGCTTCCGTGCAGAGCATCAGCTGGTACCGGGTCTGGTTGACGCCCGCTTCCTCAAAGCGGCTTTCCAGCCGTATCTGGAAGCTTCCATGGGGATAAAAACGGCAGGTCAGGTCCGGGCCAAGGCCGGAAAACATCTGGCTGCCCATAAGCAGGCCCAAGGGGATCTTCACTTCCTGCCGGGGCATTTCTTGAAAGTTTTGCAGGATGGTTTCCGTAACCCCCAGCTTGATCCGGTTGACCTGCGCCATATCCGTTTCCACAAACCGGACAACATTCTCCGCCCCGGTTTCCACCTGCAGCAAAGAACCCGTTTCGCTGGCCAGGTATTCCGACACCCCCCGGCTCATAGCCTGCTGGGCAGCCTGAACCGCATAAGTTTCCGCAAGTTCCCGGGCCGCCGGCCGGACCCGGCTTTCCCAGATTAAGGCGATGCCTGCCAATAAAGCAGCCGCCAGGAATATGTACCGATGGAATCGTTTCAAAGCCGCCGTTTTTTTCCTCATTCTGCCCACCCTTTCCCATAGAATGCTTTATTCTATGCAAAAAAGGGCAAAAAGGAAACAGCTCCCACCCAAAGGGCAGAAGCTGTTCTGTCATTTCCTTGCTTAGAAAGAGATATCGTTGGCAATATTGTACAGATCCAGGGGAAATTCCTTTTTCATAGAAAGAGCTTCCTGAATGTCAAAGTCCACAATTTTACCGGCCTGCTGCGCCACAACGCGGTTACCAATGCCCTTCTTGAGCAGTTCCACTGCATGGAAGCTCATCTGGCTGGCAACAACCCGGTCGGTGACAGTGGGGCTGCCGCCGCGCTGCACATGGCCCAGTACAGTGCTGCGGGACTCAATACCGGTTTCCTTTTCAATGCGCTCTGCAATCTCATCCACATGGCCCACGCCTTCAGCTACCATGATGATGAAATACCGTTTGCCCAGAGCCTTGGCCGCCTTGATTTTGTTCAGCATGGCGTCCATATCCAAGCCGATTTCCGGCACAACAATATAAGTCGCGCCGCAGGCGATACCGGCGTTCAGGGCGATGTAGCCCGCCCGGCGTCCCATAACCTCAACAACGCTGCACCGGTCGTGAGACTGAGCGGTATCCCGGAGTTTATCCACCATTTCCATAGTAGTATTCATGGCGGTATCATAGCCGATGGTGTATTCCGTGCAGGCGATATCGTTGTCGATGGTGCCGGGGATGCCCACGCAGGGAATGCCCGCCCGGGACAAATCAGCAGCGCCGCGGAAAGAACCGTCGCCGCCAATAACCACCAGACCGTCCATGCCCACGTTCTCGCAGACAGCCTTAGCCTTCAGCACGCCTTCCCATTCCCGGAATTCCGGGCAGCGGGCGGTGTACAGGTAAGTGCCGCCCCGCTGGATAATATCCGAAACGCTGCGGATGCCCATATCCACCAGGTCCCCTTTAATGAGGCCGGTATAGCCGTCACGGACACCCAGCACCTGCATATCATTTTTTAACGCAGCCCGAACTACGCTGCGGATTGCGGCGTTCATGCCGGGCGCATCTCCGCCGCTTGTCAGGACGCCAATTTTTTTAACGCTCATACATAACCCTCCAGATTTCTTTTCCAAAAATGAGCTAAATTCTTTGGTATATTCTCATACACTATTCATTTTAAGAATTTTTCGGGGACTGTCAAGAGGGTTTTGAAAGCTTTGTAAAATCTGGCCACAATTCTGTCTTAAACGCGCAGAAGTTTCGTGAAGGCAGTCTGTAATTCTTTCTCTTTTTCCCGGGCCAGCGCTTCATTCTCCTGGACAGCGAAATAGTAAATCTTGATTTTAGGCTCCGTACCGGAGGGGCGGATCACCGCTTTGCAGCCGCCTTCCAGCTCGTACATCAGCACGTCGGATTTGGGAAGATGGATTTCCGTTTTCTCCCCGGTCAGCATATCGGTGTGGACGCTTTGGAGGTAGTCGCCGAAGCCCAGAACCTTACCGCCGCCGATTTCCTTGGCCGGATTCTGGCGCAGGGTGTTCATCAGGGCTTTCATATCCGCCATGCCCTGCTCCCCTTCAAAGGCGAAGCTCTGCTGGGTGCAGTAATAGTAGCCGTAGGTTTCGTACAGCTCGTTCAGCACGTCCACCAGGTTCCGGCCCTGTTTGGAGTAGAATGCCGCCATTTCGCAGATGAGCATGGAAGCCACAACGGCGTCCTTATCCCGGACATAGGTGCCCGCCAGGTAGCCGTAGGATTCCTCGAAGCCAAAGATATAATTGCCTTCCTCGCCTTTTTCCTCCATGCGGCCGATCTGCTCGCCGATGAATTTGAAGCCGGTCAGGACGTTTACCAGCTCCACGCCGTATTTATCGGCGATCTTCTGGCAAAGGTCGGTGGTGACGATGGTTTTCACCGCTAAAGGTTTTTCCGGCATGGTGCCCATGGCGATGCGCTGGGAGGCCACATAATCCAAAAGCAGGGCGCCAACCTCGTTGCCGGTGAGAAGCTTATAATCCCCGTGCCATTTGACGGCAATGCCCACGCGGTCGCAGTCCGGGTCGGTGGCCAGCAGCAAATCAGAGCCGGTCTCCTCGCAGTATTTCATGCCCAGTTCCAAAGCCTGCTTGATTTCCGGGTTCGGGAAGGGGCAGGTGGGGAAATTGCCGTCGGGCAGTTCCTGTTCCTTAACTACGGTGACATCCTGGATGCCGATGCGTTTGAGGATTTCCCGGACAGGCTTATTGCCGGTGCCGTTCAAGGGGGTGTACACCACTTTGAAGCCGCTTTCCCGGGCAATTTCCGGATGGATGGACTGTTTTAAGACGTTTTCATAGTAGCTTTCCATTACGTCCTGGCCGATATAGGAAATCATGCCGCTCTTCAACGCTTCGTCGAAATCCGTAAGCTTCACGCCGTCGAACTCATTGACGGAAAGGATATTGGCCAGAACGGCGTCGGCAGTTTCGTTGGTAATCTGGCAGCCGTCGGGGCCGTAGGCTTTATAGCCGTTGTATTTGGCCGGGTTGTGGCTGGCGGTAATCATAACGCCCATGGAGCAGTGCAGCGCCCGGACGGCGAAAGACAGCATAGGGGTGGGCATCAGCTCCGGGTAAATGTAGGCTTTGACGCCGTTGGCGGCGCAGACCCGGGCTACTTCTTTGGCGAACAAGTCGGATTTGATGCGGCTGTCATGGCTGATGGCCACAGAGCCGTTTTTGAAATTCTGATTGATATAATCGGCGACGCCCTGGGTCGCTTTGCGGACGGTGTAAATATTCATCCGGTTGGTGCCTGCGCCGATTACGCCCCGCAAGCCGCCGGTGCCAAACTCCAGATCCCGGTAGAAGCGGTCGTTGATTTCGTCTTCCTGGCCCTTGACAGACTCCAATTCAGCCGTTAAGTCCGGATCTTCCAGCACATGGGACGTCCACTCCAGATACTTCTCATTCATAATAAAACCTCCGTCTGTTCTTAGCTTTATCGCCAAAAAACATAAAATATTGATCCTTCCTTATTATAATATACCCAAACAAAAAAGTCAAGGGATTCGACAAGAAAACAGGCGGAGAACCCGGCCTGCGACAATTTTCAGGGTGTATTTTTCACAAAAAAGGACGGCCGCATGGGCCGCCCTCTTTGGGTGCATTTTAGATTGATTATGGATGGAGAATGGCAATCAGGATACCGGCCGCAACAGCGGAACCGATAACGCCGGCCACGTTGGGGCCCATAGCGTGCATCAGCAGGAAGTTGGTGGGATCGGTTTCCGCGCCGACCTTCTGGGAAACACGGGCCGCCATGGGAACCGCAGATACGCCGGCGGAGCCGATCAAGGGGTTTACCTTGCCGCCGGTGGCGATATACATGATCTTGCCGAACAGGACGCCGCAGGCAGTACCCAGGCAGAACGCCGCCAGGCCCAGAATTACGATCTTAATGGTATCCCAGGTGAGGAACACGTCGTAGGTGGTAGTTGCGCCAACGGTGACGCCCAGGAAGATGGTGATGATGTTCATCAGCTCGTTGGTAGCGGTTTTCACCAGACGCTCGCAGACGCCGGATTCTTTCATCAGGTTGCCCAGCATCAGCATGCCGACCAGGGACGCCGCAGAGGGAACCAGGAAGGATACAACCAAGGTAACGATGATGGGGAAAATTACTTTTTCGGTGCGGGAAACAGGACGGAGCTGCTCCATGACAACCGCACGCTCTTTTTTGGTGGTCAGGACACGCATAATAGGCGGCTGGATCAGGGGAACCAGAGCCATGTAAGAGTAAGCCGCAACGGCGATGGAGCCGATCATCTGCTCATTGCCGCCGGCCAGCAGGGTCCGGGCAGTGTAGATAGCGGTGGGGCCGTCAGCGCCGCCGATAATGGCGATGGAGCCGGCTTCCTGGGGGGTAAAGCCCAAGAGGATTGCGCCGACAAAAGTAAAGAAGATACCGCCCTGCGCCGCAGCGCCCAAAAGAAAGCTCTTGGGGTTTGCGATCAGCGGGCCGAAGTCGGTCATAGCGCCGATGCCAAGGAAGATCAGAGGCGGATAAATACCTAGCTTAACGCCTTGGTATAGGTAGTAAAGCAGGCCGCCGTCTGTGTAAGAACCCAGCCCAGCCAGAGGCAGGTTCGCCAGCAGCATACCAAAGGAAATGGGCAGCAGCAGAAGAGGTTCAAACTGTCTGACAATGGCCAGATAAAGCAGCAGGCAGGCCACGCCGATCATGACGATCTGGCGCCAGTCCGCGTTCATGAAACCGGAGCCGTTCCAGAGGTCGGCAATACTGCCGGTAAAAATGTTGAGTACTTCGCTCATCGTTTCAAGTCCTTTCCGTCATAAATTAAACCCGCTTAGAACGGGCGGGTATTTTCCTGTACGCCGGCCTTGCCCCAGGCACGCCGGTTTTTCCGCACACGTTTAATGCTCTTGACAACATAGGACTTGCCGTCGCCTTCCTCCGCCAGGATCGCGGAAATTGCGCCGGTAATTGCGGCGATTACTTCATCGCTGACGCCGTCGGTAGCAACCTCCACCACTTTTTTCGGGGCGGAAGCCGCTTTAGGCGCGGCGGGCTGGGCCGGTTTTGCGCTTTCCTGCTTTTTCTTACCAGCGCCGCTTACGTTGTCCATAATCCGGCCGAAAGCCCAGAAAATGATAACCAGCAGAATCAGCGCCAGAAAAACAACCACAAAGCCAGTGAGTACAAGGCCCGCGGTTTCGGCTGCGCCAAAATTCTCAAAATCCATGGAATCCGATCTCCTTTACTGTGTTTTTATGTCAATCCCCCTCCGGGGAGTGAAAAAGGATGCTATCCGCCATTACAGAACTGCGTACAGGTTCGTTTCCCACGCGGGAATGTAAGGCTGATGGCGAAAAAACAGCCGGTATTCCGGGCAAAGCTCATGGATAAGCAGCGGCAGCCGGAACAAATCCTCGTTCCGGTGGTAAGCGGACACTGCAAGCTTCGGCCTGTACCGTCGAATTGTCTCCGCAGCGCCCAAAAGGGTTTCCGCTTCCGCCCCTTCCACGTCCATTTTAAGGAAAGACACCCGGTTCCCGTCCGCCAGGCTGTCCACCGAGCGCACCGGCGCCAATGTCTTCCCCCCTTCTCCCAAGAAAGAACTGCGCCCCGCCTTCCCGCAGAAAGGCAGGCTTCCGTCCTTGACCCAGGAAGCCGCCTGCACCAGCCGGATATTCCCATCCGGGAAGGACGCCGCCGCCCGCTCCAGTTTTCGGAAGTTCTTTTCATCCGGCTCCAAAACCGTAATGGACCGGAATTTCCCGCAGGTCTCAGACAGGAATTCCTGAACGGTATCGCCATCATAACCGCCCAGGTCATAGTAATCCTCGTCCCCAGAAAGACGCAGAATCCCCTCGTATACTTCCGATTTAGGCGTTTCCGCCTCACGGAGATAGGAAGGTTTCCCGCTGATTTTAAAGTTCAGGACATGGCGGAACACCCGCCGGGACTGCTCGTCCGCCAACAGATGGTAAACCGTTTCCAGTTCCCCGCTGTGGGCGTCCAGATACGCCTGGTCAAACAATCCTTCCCCGAACACCGGGACGTCGGGGGCCAAAAGCTCGTGCCGCTGCCCAATCCGGTACAGCTGTTCCAGAAGGTCTTCCCGGAAGGCGGCAAAGCAAAGAAGGATGATAAAATCCCCGAACTCCGCTTCCATATCCGCCAGCTTTTTCACCTGGAACCCGGCAAACTCGTTGCCCCGGGCGTGATTATCGCTGGCAAAAATCCCCTGGACCCGAACGCCCTTCTGACGGCAGGCATCCAGGATTTTCAAAGCGCCGTCCCCCATTCCGTAAAGGACCACCGGACGGGTTTCCTCAGGCAGCCGGTCCCAGATAGAAGGCTCTTCTATAAAACTGAGCAAGCAAACTCCCCCATATTAAGGATATTCATATTATACCGCATTTTCTTTTGTTTGTCTATACCTTGACAATCACTTTTTCACAAATTATTCTTGGTTCACCCTTTGGCAAACAGAAAAAAGGCCGCTGTAAAACGGCCTTTTCGAAAATTCAATTTATCCGGCGGAGAATTCGCCTTCCATTTCCAGATCCCCGCTTTCATACCGGTACTCGTCGGAATATTCCACATATTCCTCCAGATCCTCCGGCGCGGCGTCCCACTGCCAGCGGTCGCCGATCCAGATGTCAAAATATCCGTTGCGCTGGCTGATATGGATATCATAAAAAGGGAACTCCAAAGGTTTAAGCTTCTGTAAAATCTCCGAAACCTTCTGGGCGAAAGCCTCCGGGGTTTCCAGGTTTTCCTGGAGCATCATATTGATGTCCCCGTACATCATGTAATCCCCCATTTCCCGGTAATCCCAGGTGACGTCGTCCGCAAACTCCGATGTGCCGTAGAGCCAGGGGTAGTCGATAAGGTAGCAATTGACGTAAAGGCTGCTGACCTTCTCTCCTTGCAAGGCGTTGTAAGCCGCTTCTTCCATATCGTTGTTCAAGGTGTACTGCAGCCGGTCCCGGACCACCATCCCTTTGACAGTCGGCGCAATAATGGAGGCGCAGGCGCTGCCGATGATCAGGAGGAAACAGACAAACATGCTCAAAAAGTCGTATTTGAGTTTTTCCTCCCGGTGGGCAAAGGCGTTATACAGGATTTCGCCGCCAATGAGGATCAAAATCAAGGGCGAAAAGCGCAGAACCATATCCACTGGGAATTTAGGGATTAACAGGCTGCAAATCATCAGCACACCCACAGCGATGAGGGTAAAGCCCAGAGTGGTAGTGCCCACCCGCCGGACCTTCTGGGGCGTTTTGGGCATATTATTGACGGAACGGAAATCGTTCCACTGAGGCGAAGTCTGGGCGGATGGTTCTTCCTGGGCGGTATCTGCGCCGGATTCCCGGCTCCAGTCCGAGGTTTCCGGGGTTTGGTTTTCGTCATTAAAAATCATGGTTTTCTCCCTCCGGTTTATTAATGGTCATGGTTGTGGCAGTGGCAGGTGGAATTTTCCTGCCCGTCGCCGATATATTGGCGCAGATCGTCCTTTGGCGCGTTCTTTTTGCCGCCCCGCATAAAGCGGATGCCCAGGAAAATCACCAAGACGCCCACTGCCAGCTGAGGGATGTCGTAGTAGACATTCCAGAGCCATTCCACCGAAAATCCAAGGCTGGCTAAGAAATTGGCCAGGCTGCCGAAAATCAGACTGGACAGGGTATTATATAGAAGCAGGATGCCCACAATAATGAATCCCCATCCCAGAGCGGTGCTTTTTGTTTTAAAGATGTTCAGGTTGTGGATATTGGTGCCGTCCAGCAGCCCGAACATAAACTGGTCCGGGACGGCCTCCAGCTGCTCCGGTGGCAGAGCCGACAGGTTTACAACGTCAAAAAAGGCGTAAAACCAAACTACCAGCATCCCTAGCGCCAGCGCGCCCATTCCCAAGAAGGAGGCCACTGCCAGAATCCCCCAAAAGAGGATAAGGAGGGTCATCCCCCGCTTCATTTTCCCCAGATACATGTGGCCGGCCCCCGGCATCAGCCCGAAGAGAATCGCCAGCGCCCTGCTTTTTTTCATACACAATCCATCCTTTCCATGGCGTTTCAACCTTTTATTACTTGCCGAAGTCCGGCTTCATAGAAAAACTCTGCCGGAACCACTGGCCCAGCCCGTTCCAGAAATCCCCAAACCTGCCGTCCGGCTGCTTTGCCGTCTGGGAAAGCTCGATCCGGCTCTTGGAATAGTCCTCGATCCACTGGCTGGACCGGCTTAAAAGCCCATCCCCCAAAAACATCCCGTTCCAAACAACCAAAGTCATCACTGCGGCTACGGCCACCCTGGAAAACCGGCTGAAAAATACCGCCCGGAGCCGGGACCGGATTTTATCAAAAACAGAGGGCGCCAGTTCCGCCGGGGGCGTTATCTGCACATCGTCCGTCAGGACAAGGGCGTAGCGTTCCACGCAGGAATCGCAGAAATCCAAATGCTCCGACGCCTCCATGCGCTGTTCCTCGGTAAGCGTCCCGTCCAACAGCCCCCCAAGGCCCTCTTCCGTCAGATGGCCCTCATAATCAAACAGCTTCATACGGAAATCCCCCTTTCCATCAAAATAGTTTTCAGCTTCTTCCTGGCCCGGTAAAGCTGGGTTTCCACCGTTTTGGGCGGACGGTCCAGCAGCCGGGCGATTTCCGGCAAAGGCTTCTCTTCCAAAAAGTAGAGGACGGAAACCTTCCGGTAAGGCTCTTCCATCTCCCAGATGATCCGGGCGATAAGCAGCGCCGTATCCTTGGACACCGCCTCCTGTTCCGCGGATTTTTGGGTTTCCATAGGCAGCGCGTCCCACTGGTCGGTAGTGTCCACTTTCCGGTGGTAAGCGGACCTTAGGAAATCCTTGGCCTTATTGGAGGCGATCCGGATGAGCCAGGGCTTATAATTGTCCCCCTGGTACTCGTCGATATGCTGATAAGCGGAAAGGAAGGTATCCTGGGTCAGGTTCTGCGCCTCCCCGTAATCCTTCACCAGCTGGTAGCAGACGGTAAAGACGAGCTTTTCGTATTGCAGGACAAACGCTTCAAAGTCTTTTTCCCTCATGCCCTTCTTCACCACCGCCTTTCATAAACCGCTTTCGATAATGAGAACGGAGGAAACTCCTCTCTCCCCTTCAAAAAATTCATTTTCTTTTCTATTTTACCGGATTTTCGGATTTTGCGCAACCGGCGGGGAGGCCCCGCAGGCAAAGCCAGCAAGCTCGCTTGATGGCGCGGCGCGGCCGTGGTGCCGCGCGTTGGGTTTATGAACGGCGGGATGAACCGCCGTTTTCGGTGCAGATCCCCCGAAATATTCCGAACGGGACGTCGGGGACGCCGTCCCCTACATTCCTATCGAAATGTCCCGGGAAAATTTGTAGGGGCGGGCATTGCCCGCCCGCGAATCAAACGAGACGTTTCAGAAAACCGGTAGGCGAACCCAGTTCGCCCCTACTGGATTTATCAAACCGGCGGAAAAAATCCATGATTTTTGCAAAAAACATTGGAAAGACGGACAAACTATGATATAATGTCCTACGGGAAAGAACAACGCGCTCTTTTATTATTTTCGGAAAGGATGGTTTGATGCCAGCTCCTTCATTATTTGACATTATGGGGCCTGTTATGATCGGCCCTTCCAGCTCCCATACGGCGGGGGCCGCCCGCCTGGGCAAAATGGCTTACAAACTGGCAGGCGGCGACATCCGCAAGGCCAAAATGTACCTGCACGGCTCCTTTGCCGCCACCTATCGGGGCCACGGCACTGATAAAGCCCTGCTGGCCGGGCTGTTAAATTTCAACCCCTCCGACGAACGGCTGAAAAATTCCTTCGCTATCGCCAAAGAAAAGGGCATTTCCTATGAATTTATCCCCACAGACTTGGGAGAAAACGTCCACCCCAACACCGTGCGCTTTGTTATCACAACGGGGTCCGGCGAAACATTTGAAATTACCGGCTCCTCCATCGGCGGCGGCCAGGTGCTGGTCAGCGAGATCGACGGCATGGAGGTGCGCTTTACCGGGGAACGGCCCATTATTATCACTGCCCACCGGGACACCCCCGGCGTCCTTTCCCACATTACCGCCCTTTTATATGAACGGGACATCAATATCGGGGACATGCGGGTGACCCGTTCCCGGGAGGACAAGAGCGCCCATATGTATGTAGAACTGGACAGTCTCTGCGGCCAGGACCTAACGGCGGCCATCCGCCAGATTCCCGGGATTATCCGGGTGAAGCTCCTGCTGCCCATTGATGAAACCGAATTCCCCGAAAGGAGCCGCCAATGAACGCAGAAGAAATCCTCAAAGCCTGTGAAAAAGACGGGCTTTCCCTCAGCGAATACGCTGTGAAAAACGAGTCCGAATCCACGGGGCTTGACCCGGATACCATCCGCGCCCGGTTTGAGCGGATGCTGGAGGTTATGGAAAAATCCGCCCTGACCGCCCGCCAGGAGCCGGTGCGCTCTGTCAGCGGCCTCACCGGCGGCGACGCCTATCAATACGAACAGTACCGGGCGGCAGGAAGCTCCATTTTAGGGGAAACCCTTTCCCTGGCCACGGCCTGCGCATTGTCCTGCTCGGAGGTAAACGCCTCCATGGGCCGGATCGTGGCCTGCCCCACCGCCGGTTCCTGCGGCATCGTCCCGGCGGCGGTGCTGGCGGTGGCCAAAACCCGGGGCATTTCCCGGGAAAAGCAGGTGGACGCCCTGCTCTGCGCCGGATTAGTGGGGCAGATTATCGGGGAACACGCCTGTTTGGCCGGGGCCCAGGGAGGATGCCAGGCGGAATGCGGTTCCGCATCGGCAATGGCAGCGGCGGCCGTGGTGGAGATGCTGGACGGCACGCCGGAGCAGTCCTTCCACGGGGCGGCTATGGCCATCAAAAATATCCTGGGCCTGGTCTGCGACCCGGTGGCGGGCTTAGTGGAAATCCCCTGCATCAAGCGCAACGCCGGGGGCGTGGCCGGGGCCTTGCTGGCGGCGGATTTGGCCCTGGCCGGGGTCAAAAGCCGCATCCCCTTTGACGACACTGTGGAAGCCATGAACCGGGTGGGCAAGCAGCTGCCCTCTTCTTTGCGGGAAACTGCGGCAGGGGGCCTCGCCACCACGAAAGCCGGCCTGGAAATGGCAAAAGCCATCGCTAAAGATTCCCAGGCTTAAACGGATTCACCGGAACCTATTGACGAATCTGAAAAAAAGGGGTAAAATAACCTTATATCTATCTTTTGAGGAGGTAAACGACATGGTTCGTACCGAAATTGCCGCGCTGCACCGGGATTTTTCCCATCTGGCGGGGCAGACTGTCACCGTTTGCGGCTGGGTGAAAACCATCCGCGATTCCAAAGCCCTTGGGTTTATTGAGTTAAATGACGGCAGCTGCTTTAAGAATTTGCAGGTTGTCTTTGAGGATTCCAAGGTATCTAATTTTAAAGAGGTGACAAAGTTTAATGTCGGTTCGGCAATCATTGTCACCGGTGAAGTAGTCCTCACTCCCCAGGCCAAGCAGCCTTATGAGATCCACGCTTCCGAAATCCTGCTGGAAGGCGCTTCTACCCCGGATTACCCTCTCCAGAAAAAACGCCACACTCTGGAATACCTGCGCACCATCGCCCATCTGCGGCCCCGCACCAACACCTTCCAGGCTGTGTTCCGGGTTCGTTCCGTCTGCGCTTACGCCATCCACAAATTCTTTAACGAACGGGGCTTCGCCTATGTCCACACGCCCCTGATTACCGGTTCCGACTGCGAGGGCGCCGGCGAAATGTTCCGGGTCACCACCCTGGACCCCAAGAACCCGCCTCTTACCGAGGATGGAGAAGTGGATTTCTCCCAGGACTTCTTCGGCAAGGAAACGAACCTCACTGTTTCCGGACAGCTGGAAGCCGAGTGCATGGCTATGGCTCTGGGCAACGTTTACACCTTCGGCCCCACTTTCCGGGCGGAAAAATCCTACACTGCCCGCCACGCCGCGGAATTCTGGATGGTGGAACCGGAAATGGCTTTCGCCGACTTAAACGACGACATGCGGGTGGCCCAGGACATGATCCAGTATGTCATCCGGTACGTTTTGGAAAATTGCCCTGACGAAATGGCCTTTTTTAACAATTTCTACGACAAGGGCCTGGTGGAACGCCTGAACGCTTTGGTCAACGCCGAATTCGGCCATGTCACCTACACTGAAGCCATCAAGCTGCTGGAACCCCACAACGACCAGTTCGACTACAAGGTGTTCTGGGGCTGCGATTTGCAGACGGAGCATGAACGCTGCCTGACCGAGCAGATTTTCCACAAACCGGTTTTCGTCACCGATTATCCCCGGGAGATCAAGGCGTTTTACATGCGCCTAAACGACGACGGCAAGACTGTTGCGGCTATGGATATGCTGGTTCCCGGCATTGGCGAACTGATTGGCGGCAGCCAGCGTGAGGAACGGCTGGATGTGCTGATGCAGAGCCTGGAATACTTCAAGCTGAACCCGGAGGATTACTCCTGGTATCTGGATCTGCGGCGTTACGGCGGCGTTACCCACAGCGGCTTTGGTCTGGGCTTCGAGCGTTTGGTTATGTACCTCACCGGCGTTTCCAACATCCGGGACGTCCTTCCCTTCCCCCGCACCACCGGTTCCGCCGAATTCTAGCGGGCGGGGTAACCCCGCTGTTGATTCGGCGCGGCCGCACAGCCTCACACCACCCGCTAGACGGCGAAGATTTTCGCCGCGAAATATAAATTCGCCGTATAGGGAGGATTCCACTTTCTTCCGGTAGAAACAAGAAAAGTTTTACTCGATTTTTTTCAAAAAATCGTGGGTGTCCAGAGGGCAAAGCCCTCGGCCGTTTCCCGCAGGAAACGGAATCCCCAAGATAAATAAAGATCAGGAAAGGTTCGGGAAACCCTATCAAGGGGTTTTCTGAACGGCTGAAAGCCGTCCGACCGTACCCGAAGTGTTCTCTGGCCAACAATCCAGTGAATTGTTGGCCATGGTAGCCCGTACCAAACATGCCGGGCGACCAATGGTTGCCCCTACAATTTTCCCGGTTTTTCCGAACGGGAAACTCATCCACTACATTTTTAAATGAACAGGGGACGGTGAAAATACCGTCCCCTCGTTTTTGTAAACCCAGTCGAATTCCCCGAAACGTTGCGATTCATTTCGGGGATTCTGTACCGAAAACGGCGGTTCGCCGTCAGCAGCAGTCTTCCGCCCCTTTATAGAACCGGCCGATCTCATCCGCCGCCAGAATGGCGTCATAGACCTTTTCCGGGCTGACCGGGAAGGGCAGATGACCCATAGTGTCCGTTTCCGCGCAGGCAAGGCGCGCCGCTTCCATCAGCTGCTCTGGTTTCGGCTCATGAAGCCCCAAATCGCAAAGAGTGGTGGGAAGCCCCATTTCCACGCAGAAATTCACCACTTCCTCCAGCTCCTCCACCGGGGCGTTTTCCAAAACCAGCTGGACGATGGTGCCGAAGGCTACCTTCTCCCCGTGGTAAAGCTTGTGGGTTTCCGGAATCGCCGTCAGGCCGTTGTGGATAGCGTGGGCCGCGGCCAGACCGCCGCTTTCAAAACCAACGCCGCTTAAATAGGTGTTGGCTTCAATGATATTTTCCACCGCCTGGGTGCAGGCTCCCCGTTCCACAGCAAGCTTCGCCTTCAGGCCGTCCGCCATCAAGGTGTCATAGCAGAGTCTTGCCAGCTGCATAGCCGCCAGGGAAACTGTGCCGCCCACGCAGTTTTCCGCGCCAGAAGCCTTGCAGGCCCTTGCCTCAAAATAAGTGGCCAGGGCGTCCCCCATGCCGGACACCAAAAGGCGGGCCGGGGCGGCGGCGATGATCTCGGTGTCAACCAAAACGATATCCGGATTGGCAGTCAGGTAAAGATAGCGCTCAAACACGCCCTCATCGGAATAAATCACCGAAAGGGCGGAGCAGGGCGCGTCGGTGGAGGCGATGGTGGGGACGATGACCACCGGGACTTGGGCGTAATAAGCCGCCGCTTTGGCGGTATCGTGGATTTTGCCGCCGCCGACGCCAACTATGACGTCGCAGCCGGAGGAAGTAAACTTTTCCACAATCCGGTTGATTTCGTTCATGGAGCACTCGCCGTTAAAGTCCTCGTACACCACCGTCGTGTCCGTCCCCTGGATGCCGGCGGCGATTTTCGCCTTAACTCGTTCCCGGCCCAGGACGCTGGCTAGAATAAACAGGCGTTTGCCCAGTTTTTCCGTGTGCACGCTGATTCTCTCCAGTTCTCCCCTGCCCTGGATATACCGGCTGGGGCTTGCAATGATATTGGCCATCAAAACGACTTCCTTTCATTTTACGGATTATTCTTATGATACCTTCCTTTGCCGGGAAAATCCACCGGCATTTTGTAAATTCTCGGCCAAGCCGGAAAAAAGCCCAAAAAATCGTGAAGTTTTCCCATTTACAAGACGGCCCCCGCCTGTTATAATCAAACTGTCTAATTTTTTGTGACATACAGGAGGATTTTTGCCATGTTTCAGCATGCACGTTGGATTTGGCGGGAAGATGGCGCTGTTCCAAACAGCGTGAGCCGTTTCCGCGCCGTGTTTTCCCTGGACGCGCCGCCAGTTTCCTGTGAAATCGCCGTATCCGCCCACCATTTTTACCGGCTTTGGGTCAACGGTTCCCAGGTGGGAGGCCTGTGCTCCCCCGCTCCCTCCAATTTCCAGGCCCGGAAGCTGTACCTGACTTACGAAATCGGCAGCCTGCTGAAGCCCGGGGAAAACGTCCTGGCTTTTGAGGTGCTTTACTTAGGCGGAGACGGGCAAAACCGCACCAAAGGGTGCCCCTGCTTGATTTTCGAGGCAGAGGGACAAACGGAAACCGGCAGTTTCTGCGTGGCTTCCGGCGCTGGATGCCGTTCCTCCGGCGTCAGCGCCTATCTGCCGGTCATGCCCCTGCGGGAACGCCGGGGCATGACCGGCTCCACCTGCTATGACCGAAGCCGGGAAGAGGAAGGCTGGAAGCTGCCTGGGTTCGACGATTCCTCCTGGGACTGCACCGTCCTTTCCGCAGCCAACCTGCTGGTTCCGGAATTAAGCCCCCAGGAAATCCCGGAGGGAGCGGTATCCCGGCACTGGGTTCCCAAGAAAATCCATGAGGAGCCGGGTTTTGCCCTGTATGATGCCGGGGAAGTCCTTACGGGGTTTGTCAAAGCGACCCTCAAAGGCAAAAAAGGCGCAAGGCTGCGGCTGCGCTACGGCGAACTGCTGGAAGGGGCCAGGAAAACCTGGAAGGATTACAAGGAGCCTCACCCTCCCACAGCCATGCGGGTGGAGCACGGCGCAGTCAACGATGCGACGGAGTATTATTTGGACGATTACATTGTCCAGGGGACAGGTGAAGAAACCTGGGCGGAGTGCTTTACATATAAAGCTTTCCGGTATTTTGAGCTGTCCGGAACGGAGGACTGCGAAATCTTAGGGGTGGAAGTCTGCAAAACCGGCACCGACGCTCCGTGCCTGGGAGGGTTCTCCTGCGATGACCCGGTTTTAAACGCTATGGCGCAAGCCTGTATCAACACCCAGAAAAACAACATCATGGGCCTTTTGGTGGACTGCCCCCACCGGGAACAGGCGGAATATTTAGGGGACAGCCTAATGCAGTCCAGACTCCTCTGCTACAACTTCCCCGACGCCCGCACCCTTCTGCGGAAGGTTTTGCAGGATTTCGCAGACACCCAGCTCCATGAGGGGGATTTCCCCTTTATCGCGCCGGTGGACTGGGAGCCGGGCAGCATGTTCATGCTGAAAATGCCGGAATACGACCTGCTTTATCCGGAAATCCTCTGGGAAATCTGGAAATTCTACGGCGACTGGGACGCTTTGGAGCGGTTCTACCCCACTGCCGCCAAAACAGCCGCCTGCTATCTGGCGCGAAGGGACCAAAACGGGCTGATTCCCAATGACAGGACTGCCGTTATGCATATTTCCGACTGGCCGTACCCCAATATCGATGAGGATGGGGACGCCCTGTTTGTGGAAAACGTATACGCCCTGAAGGGTTTGAAACGGCTGGCGGAAATCGCCGCCCTCCTAAACCGCAAGGACGACCATGACTACTGGCTGGCGGAGAAAAACCGCACGGCCCGTGACATCCGGCGGGCCTTCTTTGATGAAAAGGAAGGGCTTTTTAGGGATACGCCGGTTTCGGAGAAGCATCATCCGGGGGTCAACACCCTGGCGGTGGAAGCCGGTTTGTTCCGGCCGGGAGAACTGCCTCGGGCTATTGATTACCTGGCCAAAACCCCTATGGAGACACGGGTTATCCTTTCCTGGAACTATCTGAAGGCGCTGTTTGAGAACGGCCACGCACAGAAAGCCTTTGAACTGATTTCTGACCCGACCGCCCGCTGGGGCTTGATGATAGCGGAAGGCTCCAAGACCATTTGGGAGGGCTTTGAGGACATTGAATCCCACTCCCACGCCTGGAACTGCTATCCCCTGCGGCTTTTGCAGGAGTATATAGCCGGGGTTCGCTGTATGGAGCCGGGATTTACGGAAGTGGAGATCGCGCCTTTCTTCCCGGAGGGGATGTTTGAATTTTCCGCACAGGTGTGCGCCGCCGGCGGCGTCATTGAGGTGCAGGGCTGGAAGAGCGGCGACGGCGCAAAATTCCAGGTGGAGCTGCCCGAAGGGGTTTCCGGCGTGTTCCGCTACGGCGACGCGGAAGAAATCCTGGCGGAGGGTTCCAACGAAATCAACGTTTTCGGAACAGGTTCCCCGGAATGATAAAAACGCGGACGTTCTGCCACGCGTTAGATTTCTGAACGGCGGGATGAACCGCCGTTTTCGGCACAGGTTCCCCGAAATGAATCGCAACGTTGCGGGGAATCCGGCGGGCCGGGAAACCCGGCCCCTACAATATGTTCCCTAAAAAACGATAGAAAATGAAACCTATCAATACGGCGAGTCGTCGTGAATTTATTCACGACAAGAGCACGTCCAGCGGTCGGATAGGAATTGAAACGCCGCGGCGAATTGGCGGCCCGGCCTCCGGGCCCGCGTCGAATTGCCAGCGGCGGCTCGCCGCTAGTCGTTGAAATTCATCATGCGGCCGTCCACTTCCGAGTAATTTTCCCCAATCACCCGGTCGTAGGTCAGCATATCCAGCAGTTCCGATTCCGTAGTGGGGTTCACCGCCACCGAGTAAACCGGCTCCAGTTCCATTTCCTCCAGCATGGTTTCCACAAAGGGGTTCTCCTGCCCCGCCAGACGGTAAACCAGATGCGGCAGGTAGAAGGTGGAAATGGTTTCTTCCGGCAAACTGCTGGTGTCCAGGCCGTAATTGTTCCACACCAGCCAGGTTTTTTCGTAGAGCTTGGAGCAGTTGTCTACATTGATGCCGATATCGTTATAAAAGCTGCTTTCCGGGCTGAAAAACGGGAAATGGTCCCCGGTAAAAACAATGATGGTAGGTTCGGCGGATTCCTTAAGCCGGTTCGTGAAATCCCGAAGGGCCTCGTTGGACTCCTGCACCCCGTCAAAGTAGTTGTCCACTTCCTCGCCTTTGTCGTCAATAAAGGGCTGGTGGTTCTGCATGGTGGTAATATGGATATAGTCCGGGCCGTCGGTAGACGCCATGACTTCCTCCGCCTGGCGGAAAGCCGTATCGTCGTCAATATAGTCCCGGAATTGATGAGTCTCTACAGTGAAATCATCGTCAAAGATCATCCGGTCAAAGCCGTATTCGCTGTATACGTCCTCCCGGTCGTAAAAGTTGGAACGAAAGGGATGGATGTAGGTGGTGCTGTAGCCCGCCTCTTTGTACATATTGGCGAAGGTGTCCTGCTCCACGCCGCTTTTTAAGAGCTTGTGGGGGATTTCCACGTTGTTCAGGGATTTTACCGGAAGGCCGAACATCAGCTCGAACTCCGTCCGAACAGTGCCGTTGCCGAAGGTGGGGACCACACTGGTGCCGGTGACGCCCTCCGCGCAGACCTCATCAAAGGCCCCGTAAATCTTATCGCCGTTTTCCACATCGTAAAGCCGCCGGAAATCCGCGTAGGATTCGGACATGATGAACACCACGTTGGGCTTCACCGCTTCTTCCGGCTGGGCCATTGCCTCCTGGTCCTCCTGGTTGGAACTGGTGAGGATCTGCTCGATAGTTTTCTCCGAATACTCCTCCGGTTCCGAAACAGTGGATTTCATGGACTGGTTCATGGAAACGGTAAAATTGGTAATCAGGTTGTTGTTTTCAAACCGGGCGTCCTCGCTGTAAGAGTTGTAAGTCACGGTGTCGTCAATGCCGAACACCTGGCAGACCGGCGCGAAAAAGGCCGGGACCAAAATCGCAATGGCCGTAACCCCCGCCATCACCGCCGCCATGGAGCACTGCTTCCAAAAACGGCCCTTTAACCGCCAGCCGGCGACAAACATGGCAAACACATACAAGGCGGTCAGCAGAATCAGCACAAACAAGAGGGGGTTAAATTTGAGCCGGGCGAATTTAGACACGTCCGCGAAACCTGTAGCCATGTACAGATCCGAAAACTGGAAATGGGAGCCGGTGACCACATATTTGTGGTATTCCACCGCCGAAATAATCATAAACAAAGCCCCTGTTACCGCCCCGCTGATCCAGACCCGCCGCACAATCAGCGCCACAGTCCAGAACACTACGGCAATCAGCAGGCAGGAAAACAGGAAAACTCCGAAGTTTGTCCAGGTGAATGCAAGCAGATCCGACAGATCCTGCATCTGCCCCAATTCCGCAAATATACAAAGCACAATGGGAAATACCCCGGCCAACAGCGGGCCGGCGCCTTTCCAGCGGAAAAAGCGGGTTTCCCGCAGCCGCTGTATCATGTTTCTCATATTGATTACTCCTTTGCTGAAAAGCGTCCTATCAAAAGAACGCGGCATCCGGCGACTTCCCTTCAGAAAAATCCTCATGATATCTTGGAAACCGGACCGCATTTTCTTGGTTTTCGACAGAAACCCGTTCTAATTTGTTTATCATAGCAGGGCTTTATGAATTTTTTGTGACTGTTTCTCCGGATTTTCAATCTTTTTTGAAAGAACGGGATTTTACACAAACCTGACGAACTCTTTTCATACTCCTTTGGGCACAAAGGAAAAGGAGTTTTTTGGGAAATCTGTTGACATTCTGTATTGTTTGTATTATACTATATAATACAAACAATACAAGGAGGGATGGCGTATGATTCTCAAGCTGGATATGTCCAGCGAGGTGCCTATTTATCTGCAAATCCGCAACCAAATTGTCCTGGGCATCGGCCAGGGGCAGCTGCGGGCGGGCGAGAGCCTGCCAACAGTGCGCCAGCTGGCGGAGGACATCGGCGTCAACACCATGACGGTCAACAAAGCCTATTCCTTATTAAAGGGGGAAGGCTACATCGAAATCGACCGGCGAAAAGGGGCGGTGGTGAAGCCCTGTTCCTCCCCCGGCGGCTTGGAGGAGGATTTTAAACAGCGCCTTTCCCTGCTGGCGGCGGAAGCCGCGGCCAAAGGGGTGCCCCGGGAACAATTTTTGGAAGCCTGCCGGGAAGCGGCGGCGGTGATGAACCCAAAAGGAGTGGAGTAATATGAGCTTGACTTTACTGATTATCATGCTGATTGTATTGGGAAGCGCAGTCGCATCCAGCTGGATGGCCGTCCTGCCCAACCGGGGCAGCATGCTGGGGATCCGGCTGCCGGCGGAAGCCGGGAAGGACCCGGACACGGCGGAAATCGTCAGAGGGTATCGAAAACGGATGATTTTCTGGGGCGTGGTTTTCCTGGCCCTGATGATCCCGGTTCTCCTGACGGAACGGATTTTCACCTTGCAGTTTTTCCTGCTGTTTGCCTGGTCCATCCTGCTGATGATCGCCTATTACCGGGAATACAGCCGGTTTGGCGGGAAGCTCCGGGAGCTGCGCCGGGCCAAGGGATGGGAGAGCCAGGGAAAGCCCATTGTGGCCATTGACACCCAGGTTTCCAAAAGCCGGAGCCGGATGGCGGTTTCACCCTGGTGGATGCTGCCGGGGCTTCTGCTCTCCTTAATTCCCCTGGTTTTATGCGTGACCCGGCGGGAGGATTGGAGCATTTACCTGGCTGCGGCCTGTCCCCTGCTCTTGCAGGCGGTTCTGTGGCTCTGCCGCCGCTTCTTCCAAAAATCCCGGGCAACGGCCTTCAGCACAGACCCGGAGGTAAACCGGGCCTGCCACTACCTGGCCATCCACAGCTGGACGGCTTACTGCGCCGTCATGTCCATGGTGACGGGGGTTTTGACCCTGGCCCTGTATTTTCTGACAGTGCAGGCGTCCTCAGACTTCTGGTTCCTGCTTTTAATGATCGCCATGCTGCTTACGGTCTGCCTTGGGATTCTCATTGTCTTTCAAAAGGTGCGCAAAGGGCAGAACCGGATTCTGGAGCAGGCCGGGGCGGAGATCTTAGAAAAAGGAGACGACGCCTGCCACTACAAATGGGGCTTTTACTATAACCCCGCCGATCCCAGGATCATGGTGCCCAAACAGGTTGGTGTGGGCTGGACCTTTAACGCCGGTCAGCCTTTGGGAAAAGTTCTCGGCTTCGGCTCTTTAGGGTTGGTGGCCGCCCTGGTCATCGGGCTGTTGGGGATGTTCCTCTACATGGAAGTGACGCCCTTTTCCCTGGAAATAGAAAACGGCCGGGTCACTATTTCCGCCCCGCTGTATGGCACGGAATTTGAGCTTTCGGAGGTGGAAAACGTATCCATGTCCGAGGAAATCCCGTCCGGCGCCCGCACCAACGGGGCCGCGGCCGGGGATTTGCTGCTGGGGCATTTTCGGTTAAACGGCGTGGGGGACACTCTGCTTTATGTCCACACGGACCGGATGCCCTGCGTGGTCATTGAATTACCGGACCGGACCATCTATTTCACCGGGGAATCCCCGGAGGAAAACCAGGGGATTTTCGAGGAATTAACGGAAGCCATTCAATAAATACCGCGGCTGTCCTGCCCTGCGTTGGGGTCATAAATGGCGGGGCGTCAGGGACGCCGCACTCTACGATTGTGATTGCGTTTTCGTTTGATGTATCAAAAAAACGAGGGACGATGTGGGCATCGTCCCCTACAACCGGCGAGCCGCCGGTGGCAATTCGACGCGGCCGTTCTGCCCCGCGTTAGATTTCTGAACGGCGGGATGAACCGCCGTTTCGGTACAGGTTCCCCGAAATGTCCCTACAAATGCGTTTCAACAATCACATATTTTGATAAACCAGCCTTAATGCCGTACGAAAGCCCATAAGAAAGCCCTGGTACTCAAAGGCGCTGGCGCACTGGTTCCACAAAGGTTCGGCTTCCCGCCAATCGGCAGAACTTAGGAGCTTTTCCATCTGTTCCTGAAACTTAAGCCGGGCCAGCTTGGTTTCCGGCATATCCTGTTCATTTTCCAGCACATGGAACCATAAATCTTCCATTGTATACATTGTTGTTCCTCCTTTTCTGGTTGACAAGAAGGCCCATCTGATGTATACTGAATTTCAGACGGGGTTTCTCGTCGGGTATAGAGTTTCGGTTTTACTTGCAAGGTGCGCCGGAACTCTATTTTTGTTTGTCCAGTTCCGATTTTACTAAATCAATGCCTTTGAGAACGACTCCGGTTTTTGTGGTATGCAGTTTTTCCGCACATTCTTCTAAAGTTTTGAGGGTTTCTTGAGTGAGCCGTATTTCAAAACGCATGTTTTTGGATCGGTCGGATTTTGGACGAGGGGACATTTTATCACCTCCATTCATGTCCGTACAACCATAATATCACGTCCGTACAAGAATGTCAAGACGTTTGGCAAAATTTTTCGTAAAATTGTAGGGGCCGGTTCGCCCGTTGACAAGAAGGCCCATCTGATGTATACTGAATTTCAGACGGGATTTCTCGTCGGGTACAACAGCACTGTCCGGTTTCGCATGTGGGGCGGTGCTGTTTTTATTTGCTGAGTTCTTCGTCAATCTTAGCGTTCAGCCATTCCGCTTTGGTTTTCCCTTCTGCGCGTAATTTTTGTTCAAATCGTTCCATTTTTTCACGCTCAACCACTACGCTGAATGTTTTTTTGCTAATACGCCGCAATTTCATGTACTCAGCACGGCTCTTTTCCGCGATGTTTACCACCTCCTATAACGCGTGATTTCATTGTATCATATAACGCGTTATACGTCAAGAGGTTTTGCAAATCTTCTGAAAAAAATTGTAGGGGACGATGCCCACATCGTCCCCAATACCTGATATTCTGTGGGCGGATGTGGGCATCCGCCCCTACAAATTTGTTACCTGTTTCGTTCTACCAAAACGCTAGAAGATGAAACCCATCGAATCGGCGAATTTATTTCGCCGCCCGGCGGTTGAATAGGAATTGAAACGCCGCGGCGAATTGCGACCGGCGGCTCGCCGGGGCTTGACAAGCGGTGTAATCTCTGCTACATTTATATTGTATGCATAAATTGGAACCCGGAGGGACTGCCCGTTATGTTAAAATCCAAGGAAATCTTCGTCTGCCGGGAATGCGGCTATGAAACCCCAAAGTGGCTGGGAAAATGCCCATCCTGCGGCCAGTGGAACACATTGGAGCAGTCCGCTCCCCTCTCCTCCAATTCCGCCCTGCTCCGGGGCGGAAAAGCCGCCAAGGTGTCCCAAATCGGGGACATCCAGGCCGACGCGGACATCCGCTACCTGACCGGCATTTCCGAGCTGGACCGGGTGCTGGGCGGCGGGCTTGTCAAAGGCTCCCTGGTTTTGCTGGGGGGCGACCCGGGCATCGGAAAATCCACCCTGCTTTTGCAGGTCTGCCAGAGCTTAGGGGCCAAGCACAAGGTGCTCTATGTTTCCGGCGAGGAATCCGCCCGGCAGATTAAGCTTCGGGCCACCCGTCTGGGCGTTGCTTCCAAAAACCTTTTCGTCCTGTCCTGCAACGATCTGGACACCATCCTGGCCACTATCCGGGAGGAGAAGCCGGAAATCGTCATGGTGGATTCCATCCAGACCATGATGTTAGCGTCAGTGGCCTCGGCGGCCGGCAGCGTCACCCAGGTGCGGGAATGCGCCAACGTCTTGCTGGGCGTGGCCAAAGAAAAGGACATCTCCATTATCCTGGTGGGCCATGTGACCAAGGAAGGGAATTTGGCCGGGCCGAGAGTGCTCGAGCACATCGTGGACGCCGTGTTCCATTTTGAAGGGGAGCAGCACCACGCCTACCGCATTCTGCGGGCGGTAAAAAACCGTTACGGCGCTACAAATGAAATCGCCGTTTTTGAAATGCGGGACAACGGCCTTTCCCAGGTGGAAAATCCATCGGCCATGCTGCTGGCAGAACGGCCCGAAGCGGTTTCCGGAAGCTGCGTGGTCTGCGTTTTGGAGGGCAGCCGCCCCATTCTGGCGGAGGTGCAGGCTTTGATTACCAAGTCCGGATTCCCCACACCCCGGCGGATGGCCACCGGTTTCGATTACAACCGGATGTCCATGCTGCTGGCGGTTTTGGAAAAACGGGCTGGGTATGTGTTCGGCAGTTTGGATGCATATATTAACGTGGTGGGGGGCTTAAAGCTGGACGAACCGGCCTGCGACCTGCCCATCGCCCTGGCCATGGTTTCCGGCCTGCGGGACCGGCCCATCCCGGCAAACCTTTTGGCCATTGGGGAAATCGGCCTGGGGGGCGAAATCCGCAGCGTTACCAGGCTGGAGGACCGGATTAAGGAGGCGGAGCGCATGGGCTTTGAAAAGGTGCTGATCCCCTCTTCTTCCTTAGATAAGCTGAACCCGAAAAAGTTCAAAATCCGGTTAATCGGCGCGGCGGACATCCGGGAAGCGTTAGTGGCATTGGCGGAAACTTCGCCCAAAGCCGTGAAATCCCCGTCGGAATCACTTACAAAATAGGAGGATCGGCCATGTTGGATGCAAAACAAATTCTTCCCCCTTTGCGCCGGAAAGACCGGGAAATTACCGGCGATGCCGCCATTGAAAACATCTTGGACCGCTGCGACGTCTGCCGCATCGCCTTAAACGGCCTGGAAGGGTATCCTTACATTGTCCCCCTGAATTTTGGCTGGGAAAAAAAGGACGGCGCTTATGTTTTCTACTTTCACTGCGCCAAAGCCGGGACGAAGCTGGACCTGCTGCGGGCAGACGGGCGCTGCGCCTTTGAGCTGGACGCCGGCCACAAGCTCCTTTGGGCGGAGGACCCGGCGGAAACCGGCATGGCTTATGAAAGCGTCTGCGGCTTGGGGCGGATTACAGAGGTTTTGTCCCCTGAGGAAAAGCTCCGCGGCCTGCGGCGCCTTTTGTACCAATACACCGGCGAGGAAGAAACCCCTTTAAAGGAAAATACTGTAAACGGGGTGACAGTCCTCCGGATGGAGGTTTTGGAGCTGCGGGCGAAAAAATGTCCGGAGACCGGGTTGGCATAGCCAGCGAGCTTTGACCAAGCATTTTGCAGGGACGGGTTTACCCTGCCCGCCGGAATTCCCGAAATATTTCGTATAAAATGCGGGCCGATGTGGGCATCGGCCCCTACAATATGTCCCCTAAAAACAATAGAAAATGAAACCTACCCCTACGGCGAATTTATTTCGCCGTCCAACGGTTGGATAGAAATTGAAACGCCGCGGCGAATTATCGGCCCGGATTCCGGGCCGGCGACGGTTCGCCATTCGCACAAAAATTTCGGGGAAATCGGCGGGGCGTCGAGGACGCCGCCCCCTACAATGTGTCCCCTAAAAAACAATAGAAAATGAAACCTACCCCTACGGCGAATTTATTTCGCCGTCCAGCGGTTAGATAAAGGCTGTACGGCCGCGTCGAATTACCGGCGGCGGTTCGCCGCAGAAAGGATGAGTAATATGGATTTCAAAAAACGAGCAAAAGAACTGGTTTCCAAAATGACTTTGGAGGAAAAAATGGGGCAGATGAAGTATAACGCCCCGGCAATCCCCCGGCTGGGCATTCCCGCCTACAACTGGTGGAACGAAGCCCTCCACGGCGTGGCCCGCTCCGGGACCGCCACCGTATTCCCCCAGGCTATCGGCATGGCCGCCAGCTTTAATGACGAGCTGATGGAGGAGGTAGCCACTGCTATTTCCGACGAGGCCCGGGCCAAATACAACGAATACAAAACCTACGGCGAAACCCAGATTTACCAGGGATTGACCCTTTGGTCCCCCAACATCAACATTTTCCGCGACCCCCGCTGGGGCCGGGGCCACGAAACCTATGGCGAGGATCCTTACCTCACCGGCCGCATGGGCTCCGCCTTTGTCCGGGGATTGCAGGGCTACGACCCCGTTTACCGCAAAACCGACGCCACTTTGAAGCACTTTGCCGTCCACAGCGGCCCGGAAGGCCTGCGCCACGGCTTCAACGCCGAAGTCAATCAGAAGGATCTTTACGAAACCTACCTGTCCGCCTTCCGCTACTGCATCGATCACTCCCACCCGGCAGCCGTTATGGGCGCCTACAATCGGGTAAACGGCGAGGCTTGCTGCGCCAGCCCCACTTTAATAAAGGAAATCCTCCGAGGGGAATTCGGCTTTGACGGTTACTATGTGTCCGACTGCGGCGCTATCCGGGACATCGACATGTTCCACAAGCTGGCCGCTTCTCCGGACGAAAGCGCCGCCATGGCCGCCAACGCCGGCTGCGACTTGAACTGCGGCGACGCCTATGTATACCTCCAGGTGGCCTACGAAAAGGGCCTTGTTTCCGAGGAGGTCATTACCGAATCTGTGGAACGGCTCATGGAGGCCCGGCTGCGCCTTGGCATGTTTGACGATGACTGCCCCTATGACAGCATCACCATGGACGTGGTGGAATCTCCCGAGCACATCGCCTTAAACCGGGAAATGGCCCGCCAGAGCATGGTTCTCTTGAAAAATAACGGCATTCTTCCTTTAAAGGGCGGCGAAACCATCGCCGTGATCGGCCCCAACGCCGACAGCCAGAGCGTCCTGCTGGGCAACTACAACGGCACCCCTTCCCAGTACACCACCCTGCTTCGGGGCATCCAGGAGGCTTCCTCCGGCAAGGTCAATTACGCCCGGGGCTGCCACCTCTATAAGGACGACGAACCCGGCAGCTGCGCCGAACATCCCTACCGGGAAGCCGTTTTGGCGGCAAAGCGCAGCGATGTGGTCATTCTCTGCATGGGCTTGGACCCCACAATGGAAGGGGAACAGGGCGACGCCTTCAACGGCGACGGCAGCGGCGATAAAGTGGATCTGGAACTGCCGTCCTGCCAGAAGGTTCTCTATGAGGAAATCATCAAAACCGAAAAACCGGTGATCTTTGTCAATGTGTCCGGCAGCTGTATCAGCCTTGTCCGCCAGGATGAGGAATGCGCCGCTGTAATCCAGTGTTTCTATCCCGGCGCCGAGGGCGGCCATGCCCTTGCCGACATCCTTTTCGGCAAGGTTTCCCCCAGCGGACGCCTGCCTTTGACCTTCTACCGGTCTGCGGACGATCTGCCGGACTTCACCGATTATTCCATGGAAGGCCGCACCTACCGCTTCTTTAAGGGCAGCCCCCTTTATCCCTTCGGCTTCGGCCTTTCCTACACCAGCTTTGAGGAAAACTGGCTGGACGATAAAACTGTGGAAGTAAAAAACACCGGCAAAATGGACAGCTGGTATACGGTCCTCCAAATCCGGGATACCCCCTACCCCACCCTCATTGGCTTTACCAAAGTCTGGGTGCCGGCTGGGGAAACCGTCACCGCGGTTGTGAAACAAAACTAAATCGAATTTCGGGAGGTTCTCATGGGAGAACGGGTTAAAGATATGACCAAAGGCCGGCCCGCCAGATTAATCGTCGGGTTTGCCCTGCCTTTGATGCTGGGGAATATGTTTCAGCAGCTTTACACCATGGTGGACGCCATTGTGGTTGGCCAGGGGGTCGGGGTGGAAGCCCTGGCCGCCCTGGGATCCGCCGACTGGCCCAACTGGCTGGTGACAGGGCTGGTAATCGGCTTTACACAGGGGTTCTCCATTCGGATTTCCCAGCGGTTTGGGGCGGAGGACTACCAGGGGCTGCGGAAAACGGCGGCCATGTCCATTTTGCTGACCGCCGCGGTTGCCGTGGTGTTTACCATCCTGAGCTTAAGCCTTTCCCGGCCCGTCCTGATCCTGCTGGACACGCCGGCAAATGTCTTTGACAACGCCCTTTTATATCTGCGGATTATCTTTGCAGGGATTCCTATCATCCTGGGATATAACGTCCTTTCCGCTTTCTTACGGGCGTTGGGGGACAGCCGCACCCCTTTGGTTGCGATGATTATAGCGGCCTGCATCAACACCGCCCTGGACCTCCTGTTTGTCATGGTCTTTCACTGGGGCGTAGCGGGGGCTGCCATCGCGACGGTGTTCGCCCAGTTCTGTTCCTGCGTATTCTGCTTTTACGCTGTCCGGCGGATTTCCTTTTTCCGGATGGAAAAATCCGACTGGCAGCTGGACTGGCGCAATATCTGGGACCTTATTAAGCTGGGCTCCCCCACCGCTTTCCAAAACGGGGTCATCGGCGTGGGAGGATTAGCGGTGCAGTATGTCATTAACGGCTATGGTTTCCTGTTTGTGGCGGGATTTACCGCTACCAACAAGCTCTATGGGCTTTTGGAGATTGCCGCTTCCTCCTTCGGTTATTCCATGACCACCTATGTGGGCCAGAACCTGGGGGCAAAACGGACGGACCGGATCAAATCCGGGATGCGGGCCGGGCTTCTTATGGCCGTGGGCACAGCGGCGGCCATTGGGATTTTCATGCTGATCTTCGGCAAATTTGTCCTGCGGCTGTTTATTTCCGGCGACCCGTCGGAAACGGAACAGGTTTTGGAGATTGCGTACCATTACTTATCCATTATGTGTATCCTGCTGCCGGTTTTGTACCTGTTATGGATGTACCGGTCGGCGCTGATGGGCATGGGGGATACGGTGGTGCCCATGCTTTCCGGCATGGTGGAGCTGGCCATGCGGATGTTCATGGTGCTCATCATGTCCCGGGTTTGGGGCGTAAACGCGGTGTACTGGGCGGAAAGCGCGGCCTGGACAGGGGCGGCGGTTCTGCTGGCCATTGTGTATTACTGGCGCGCCGGGCGGGGAGGCCCCGCGGCCAATTCGCCGCGGCGTTTCGATTCCTGACCAACCGCTGGACGTGCTCTTGTCGTGAATAAATTCACGACGACTCGCCGTAGGGGTAGGTTTCATCTTCTATCGTTTTTGTAAAACGGAACAGAAAACGGGATTGTAAGGGCGGGATTTCCCCGCCCTGCAAATTTTTCCGGGACATTTCGATAGGAATGTAGGGGACGGGTTTCCCGTCCCGCCGGTTTTTCTGGGATATTTCAGCCATTCACGCGGGCCGGGCGACCCGGCCCGCATATCACACGAAATGTTTCGGAAAAATCGCCGGGCGAACGCAGTTCGCCCCTACAAATACGTTTTCCGTTTGGCTTTACGGAAACGATGGGGGTGCCGGATTATCACCGGCGATTCGCCGGTTAGCCTTTGTAACCACGGTATTTGCGGACGGCTTCCAGCAAGGCCGCCACATTGTCCAGGGGCACGTCCATGCCGATTTCGATGTTCAGGCCTAAACCGCCCTCCGGCAGGTACATAGCCTCCACCGCTTCCCGGACATGGTCGTCCAGCTGAGACGGGGTGGCAAAGGGGAACAGCTGCCGGTCCAAATCCAGATTGATCGGGATTTTGCCCTTGCAGACCCGCACCAGGTTATCCAGCCCGTTGGCCCGGAACTGGGGGTTAATCATGTCAACGCCGCACTCCTGCAAGTCCGGCATAATCTCGTAAATCATGCCGTCGGTGTGCATGTACACATACCGGCCGGTGGCTTTGACCAGGCTGTAGAGCTTTGTGAAAGCGGGCTTCATGTATTTGCGCCATTTTTCCGGCCCGATGGCCAGGCCTTTCTGCATCCCCAAATCGTCGCCGAAGAAAACGATTTTTCCGGCTTTGGGCAGGATGGCCTCAATCTGGCGGCAGTTATATTCCACAACCTTGTCAATGAGAATCTGCAGTTCCTCGCATTCCTCGGCGAAGTCAATCATGGCTTCCTCAAATCCCCGCAGATCCAACAGCCGCAGGTACATAAATCCGTGGGGAATCCGCCCGTCCCGGTTCTCCGGGATTTTCAGGGTGAGGATGTCCTCCCGGTTGGGGACCGGGTGGCCGGTGACGATGGATTCCATCCCCTCTTCCACATTCTCCCAGCGGCAGCCCCACTCATCGGTGAAAGACCCCACATGGTAGCTGTCCGGGATGGGGATGTTGTTTAAATCCGGGATGCTGGTGATAATGTCCGGATATTCCTTTGCAAGCTTCACCAAATCTTCCCCGTATTTCATCCAGGCGGCAGGCAGCATCCCGAAGGACACGGGGATTTCCTCCGGATGATCGTAGGTCATGGCCTTGAGCAGCAGCTCTCCTTGATTGTACATAAAAACTCCCCTTTTCATTTGATAAACGGGCGATTTTCCCATTATTTTTATCCTATATCAAAATGGAATTTTCTGCATTAAAAATCCAGCCTTGCCAAATTTCAAAGGCCCATGGCAAATTACCGGCATTATCCCTTGACAGGGGATGGCATTTCTGCTACTCTTATGTTATAGATAAGAGAAATCCTGCAAGGCGCAGAGACTCTTGCAGGATTTTAAAGGCAGAAAGGCGGGATTTCATGAAACAGCAGGGCCGGGACCGGCAGGAATTTACCGAAGGGGAAATCTGCCTGCCGGGAGCCGCATTTTTTGGCCACAACTTGTCCGTGCGGGCGGAAGCGCCTTTGGGGACCCACAGCCACCCGCACTGCACGGAGGTGGTGCTGGTGGTCCGGGGGGAGCAGGTTTATGAAGCTGGGAACAGGACTTACACTGCCGCCCCCGGGACAGCCTTTGTGACATTTCCGGGGGAACCGCACCAAAACGGCGGGCGGTATTCCTCTGTCAGCGAATTTTACTGGTTTCAAGTGGACATCCGGGCGGAGAACTTTTTGGGGCTTGCCGCGCCTTATGGGGAATTGCTGCGCCATGCCGTTGCCAGCTGCCGGGAACACCTGCTTCCGGTGGGGCCGGAGGTATTGTCGGCGGCAAAGCAGTGCCACGGGGCTTTGATGGAAGGGGCGGACCCTATCCGTCTGGCAGGGCTGTTCTGCTGCATGACCGCGGGGATTTTTTTGGAGCGGAAGTCGCAGAGCGGCAGCGACAGCTTGATTCGCCATATCCAGGAATATATTGAGGAAAACATTGAGGAGGAATTGTCCCTTTCCCAGCTGGCGGCCCGGTTTTCTCTGTCGGAATCCGGATTGCAGCACCGGTTCCGCCGGGAAACCGGCGATTCCCTGCGCAGCTACATCAACCAGCGGCGGATCGAACGGGCCAAGGTCCTGCTGGAAGAAGGAAAATCTGTCACGGAAACCGCCATGGCCTTAAATTTCTCCTCGTCGGACTATTTTTCCACTGTGTTCCGGCGGTACACCAACGTCCCGCCCACCCGGTGGACGGCTAAGATTTTCGGCGCGAAATAAATTCGCCGGATTTTCCGGCCCGCATATCACACGAAAATGTTTTGGAAAACCGGCGGGCGGCGGTCATCAAATTGATGACATGACCGCCCCTACAATGCGTTTCCGGTTTGGTTATACAAAAACCGCGGGACGATGTGGGCATCGTCCCCTACAATCCTAATGAAACATTGCAAATAAAATGCCGTTTCGGGGAATCTGTGCCGAAAACGGCGGTTCATCCCGCCGTTCAGAAACCCGGCGCGTGGTATCACGGCCGCGTCGAATTATCGGCCCGGATGCCGGGGCCGCGGCGAATTGGCAGCGGGGCCTCCCCGCCTGCGTCGAATTAACAGCGGGGTTACCCCGCCGCCAGCCAGTTTGTCAGGCCGGCCAAAATGGTAAAGGCCACCTGGCTCTGGTATTCCTCCTGGGTCAGGCTTTCACACTCCTCCGGATTGGACAAAAAGCCGCATTCCACCAGCACAATGGGGTTTTCCGCCTGCCACAGCAAAAATAAATCCTTTTCCCCTTTTTTAATCTGGCGGGTATTCTCCGGCTGGAGCATGGAAGCGAAAGATTCCTGGATACACTGGGCCAGGTCCTTGCTCCAGGGGTTGTTTTTGCCGTAAAACATCTGGGCGCCGCTGTATTTTTCCTGCTCAAAAAGGTTCTGATGGATGGAAAGCACCACCGCTTCGGGATGCTCCTCCATTAAATCCAGCCGGTTGTGCATATCGGATTTTTTCCGGGCGGTGATGCCCTTGAGATCCGGGTCGCAGGTCATTACGTCCTCTTCCCGGGTCATATAAACGGTAAAGCCCTGCAATTCCAAAAGATCCCGCAGCTTTAAGGCAATGGACAAGTTGATATCCTTTTCCACCGTCCCCTGCCATCCCACAGCGCCGCCGTCCTCGCCGCCGTGGCCCGGGTCTAAAATCACAGTGTCGATGCCGGAAACCGCGCCGCTTCCGGCGCTGCGGCTCTGCTCCCGGCCAAGAAAGCTCCCTGCCGCCCAGAAAAACAAAAGCATCCCCAGTAAAATCGCCGCTGTGCCCAATATCCGCGTGGGCTTGCGGCCATGCCGTGTCCGCAAAACATCATCCCCCTCATTGGATTCCCTACATCTTATTCAGGATGCGGAAACTTTATGAGGGGGAGATTCCCGGAACTGCATTTATTGAATATTCTTCCGCTCCTTTAATTTTCTTCAAAAATTTGTGTCAGCCATTGGTCATAGGCCGGGATCCACCCGCCCTGATTGCCGAAGCCGTGGGGCATATCGTCCAGCTGAAACTGTTCTACGGGAACGCCCGCCTCCTCCACGGCGTCGGCGTTGGCCAGGAACTGGTCATAAAAGGGATCCCGGGTTCCATAGCAGTAAAAGGTTGGGGGCAGATCCGCTTCCCGCAGGGAATCCACGTCTGTGGTTCCCACGCTCAGCCGGCCGTAGAAGGAATAGATCATCCCATCTGCGGCGGCATCGGCGGACACTTCGTCCAGGGCATCCGGGACGTAATCGGGGTCAAGGACCGCTGGGCTTACCGTCCCGTCAAAGTTCCGCAGCATTTCTCCGGCCAAAATTCCTCCGGCGGAAAAGCCCATGACGGCAATGTCCTGCTCCTCAATCCCGTATTCCTCCGCGTGAGAACGGACAAACCGCACTGCCCGGGCCAGATCCAGCGCTCCTTCCCCCTGGGTGTAAGGCCGCAGCCGGTAATCCACCACAAAGCTCTGGTAACCCAGCCTGCTCAAATCCTCGGCCACCGGCGTTCCCTCGTTCCAGTCGCTGCGGTACTGGAACGCGCCGCCTGCGCAGATCAAAACAGCTCCCTTTACCTCCGTCCCTTCCGGGACGGGAAAATAGGTGAGATATGGCCGGAAATCCGGGTCGTCCGAATAGCCCCCGTTATTGACCGTATATTCGGTTACGGCCGGGACATTCCCTTCTTCCCAGAGATAAAGCGACTGCTTCTCCCCCGGCGTAGGCTTGGAAGAAGCCACTGTGCCCTCCGCTTTTGTTGAGATACTGGTACTCTCTAGGCTGGGTTCCGGTTCCATTGATTCAGCTGATTCAGCGGCAGACTGCGGGGCCGCATCCGTCCCGCCGGTTTCCGACGGCGGGCTGCCATTGCCGCAGGCCGCCAAGCCCAGGGATGCTGCCAGCAATAAGGCCAGCAAACGCTTCATAAAACTCCCCTCCTATTTCAAAAGCATTCCCGGAAGATGTCCAGGATTTCCTCATGAGACATTTTTTTATAACTGCCGGGAGCAAGGCTGCACGAACCGGTAATTTCTTTTAAGATTTTTTCGTCCGCAAGCCCCAATTCCCGCAGGGTGGAGGGCAGGCCAAGTTCTTTGATAAAGGATGCCAAAGCTTCCACGCCGGCTTTTGCCAATTCTTCCGCCGTTTTCCCTTCCCCGGAAATCCCCCACACCCGGACTGCAAACCGGGCAAATTTCTCCGGGCTTTCTCCGCAGATATGCCGGTAGTAAACCGGCTGGAGCACTGCTAAACCCTCCCCGTGGCTGCAGTTTGTGTAAGCCCCCAGCTGATGCTCCATCTGGTGGCACTGGAAATCGCACCGCTTTCCCAGCTTGATAAGGCGGTTCTCCGCCATGGTGGATTCCCACATGAGGTTGCTCCGGGCCGTATAGTCGCCGGGATTCTGAACAGCCGCCCGCAGATCCCGGATAACCCCCCGCATCAGTGCTTCGGAAATATCGTCGGAGACATTTTCCGTGTCCGGGCTGCTGAAATAGGTTTCCATAATATGGCTCAAGGTGTCAAACCCGCCGGACACCATCTGCCTCTTGGGGACAGTCATGGTATAGCTGGGGTCCATCAAGGCGAAACGGGGGTTGCAGGCGGGATAATCCCGGCCGGTTTTGATTTTCTTTTCCTCATTGGTAATCACCGCGCCGCCGTTCATCTCGCTGCCGGTTCCGGCCGCGGTGACAATGACCCCCAAAGGAAGGGGCGCAAAATCTACAATGCCGGGCTTGCTCCAAAAATCCTCCCAAATGTCCCCGGGGTAAACCGCCGCCAGGGAAATGGCCTTGCAGCAGTCCATGACCGAGCCGCCGCCCACCCCCAGAATCATATCCACGCCCTGAGCTTTTGCCAGGGCCGCGCCTTCCAGCGCCTTGGAATAGGTTGGGTTTGGCATGATGCCGGGAAATTCCACCACTGTTTTCCCGGCGGAGGCCAAAATCCCCATAATCTCCTCATAAATACCGTTTTTCTTGATGGAACCGCCGCCATAGGCCAGCATAACCACCCGGCTGTTCCGCACCAGGCAGGCCAGGTATTCCCGGACACAGCCTTTTCCAAAATAGGTTTTGGTGGTATTTTGGAAAATAAAATTGTTCATATCCTTCGTTCCCTTTCTACGATTCCATCTGCTCTTCCCAAAATTGAACCGCCAAGTCAAGCCATCCCTCCGCCGCAGTGCCGGTTCCAAGGCCGAAACCGTGGCCAAGGCCGGGGTAATGGTGGAACTCCGTGGGGACGCCCAAGGCTGAAAGGGCGTCTAAACGGGCCTGCATGGCGCGCCAGTTGGCAATCCCGTCGTTATCCCCCACACAGGCGAAGGTGGGCGGGTCCTCTGCCGAATAATCGCTTAAGCCGGTGTACTGCATAATCACTGCGCCCGGCTGGGGCAGGTCCCCGCCGCCGAATGCGGACGGGCCGTAGGTACCCAGCCACGCCGCCATCCTTGCCCCGGCGGAGCCGCCCCAAAGGGAATAGCAGTCTGTATCCACTTCCAGTTCCTCCGCGTGCTCAAAAATAAAGGTAATGGCCCGGGCCAAATCCTCACAGGCTGTCTGGGCGCCGGGGCGGTAAATCAGGGCGAAGGCGTTGTAGCCCTTTTTGGAAAGCTCCAGCGCATGGGGGAAGCTGTCCTGCATGGCCCCCACATAGGCGAAGGCGCCGCCTGCGTTGCAGACCGCGAATTTTTCCCCCGGTTCCCCTTTGAAAAAGAAAAGCCCCGTGTCCTCCTTGGCCGGATCCTCCGCTTTTTCGGCGTCCGTGTAAATGTCGTAAAAAATGGTTTCCCCGGCAAGAGCGCGGCTTTTTAAGCTGTTGGCGATTTCCACGGTTTTATCGGGGTCAATGTGGCTGTAAAAGGTAAGCTCCAGCTCCCCCAGGGTTTCGCCGCCATAATAGCCCTCATTTGTAGGAAAGAGAAGCCGCCCATACTCCCCGAAAGCCGGGTCGTTGACGACGTCCTGAATGGATGTTTCCGTTGTAAAGGCGCTTTCTGCAACTGCGGATGACGGATCCGGCATGGTTTCCTGCTCCGGCGGGGTCTGCGCTGCATTGCAGGAGGAAAGGAGCAATGCCAGCAGCATTCCGCTTGTCAATAAGAGTTTCTTCAATTTGATTCCTCCTTCCGGCGTTGTCCGCCGCGCTTTAACAGGCTGTTTCCAATGGAATGCGCAATCAGGATGAACAGCCCCATCATGGCTAAATAATCCGCAAAAAACAAGATCAGCGGCTGCTCGTAATCAAAAAATACAAAATGAGTTCTCAAAAACAGGTAAGAGAAGATGTCATTATGTAGAAACGCAACAATGCCATAAAGCGCAATGACGGCGGCCGCGATTCTCAATACAATCCTTTGTTTTTTCGATGCTTGCCTTTTGCGCATCCGCCGGACAATTCCCATCACCATATTCCAGTGGAGCCCCAGGTGGAGGCTCATAAAGATAAATCCCCAATAAGCGCAAGGCAAATGTACCGTCCTGGCCAAAGACAGCCCGCCTTCTATGGGCAGAAACTCAAAGACATACCGGGACATTGCAATGCCGCTGAGCATGGAACCCAGCATTGCCGCCAAAACCAGGACCGCTAAGGCCGTTTGCAAAACACGGACAGCCGTGTACCGGCCTTTTCCGATGTTTTTGATCCATCCGAAATTCAAAACGTGGTGCAGGATAAAAAGCAGAAGCATCCCGGCCCCCAGCCATTCGTGTGCGGCTTCACCGATAAGGGAATAGGCCATGAGCAAAAGTAAAAGCACAGTCATGGCCAGGTCCGCCGCCATTTTCCCCAGCAGTTTTTTCGGCATTTCGTCACCTCCCGCATGTGTTTTTCTTATCCCTATTATAAATCCGGCCAAGGGGAAGCGGAAGTATCGTTTCGTTAAACAGCATAAAGTTTGGAGTTAAAACAAAAAACGTCTGCGGGGATTTTCCGCAGACGTTTTTAGATTGCCGGTTATTTTTTTACGGAGGATTCAAAAGCTGTTTTGGCAGCTTGAAGGAATGTTTTTACAGTTTCGGACGGGGTTTTGGAATGCAGCAAGCCGAAGGGGATTTCATATTTCCAATCCACAGGGATAATTTTCAGCAGAGGGTGGACGTTGGCCCACTGGGGGACCGCCATCAGCAGAACATTGTCGTGCTCGCACTGATTAAAGACCTCCAGGTTATAAAAAGAAAAATCCACAATCTCGATTTCAGGGTGATGCTCCCATAAACCATCCCGCAGCATGTCTGTATACTTGCTCCAATTCCGTTTCATCAGCATCAGCTTCTGGCCGTAAAGATCCTGCATGGACAGCTGTTTTTTCTGGGCCAGGGGATGATAAATGGACACCGCGCAGCAAATGGGAACCTTTACTAATTCCACCGCGTCGCAGTTTCGGAGCTTTAACATGGTTTCATCAAAAATGCCGGCCACCACGTCAATGTTCTGTCCCAGGTTTTTGAGGATTTCCCGGGCGTTTTCCGGCGTATTCTCAAAATTGACAATCTCAAATTTCAGCTCCGGCCGGAGCGCATGGATGTGCGGCCACAGCTCCATCAAAAACTGGCAGGGCGTCATCAGGGAACTTCCCAGGCGGATCATACTGTCGTTTCCTTGCATGGCGTTTTTGGCCCGGACCTGGGCGTCTTTGGCATATTGGATCATGTATTTAGCATCCTGATAGTAGGATTTCCCGGCATTGGTCAAAGTAAGCCCCCGGGGCGTACGGTTAAACAGCTGCACATCCAGGGCGCTTTCCAATAGGTTAATCTGTTTCATCACCGCTGTCGGCGAAATAAAAAGGGCTTCTCCCGCTTTGGAAAAGCTGCCGGCATCCGCAACCTGGATAAAAGTTTCCAATTGATGATTATACACGCTCATTTCACCGCCTTTTCCATTTTATTATAACATAATCCGCAATCATTCAAAACAGGCGCATAAAATGTTCAGAAAGATTTTACACAGGAAGGCCGGCCGAACCCCTGCCGAAAACATCTTGCGCAGCAGCGCGGGAGTAAAACAAAACGCGCCCCCACATTGTGGGTGCGCGTTCATCTGCGGCGATTGGCCGCTGGAGCTGATAACCGGATTCGAACCGGTGACCTCGTCCTTACCAAGGACGTGCTCTGCCTGCTGAGCCATATCAGCATTTTTGTCTCTCATCGGAACAGCTTCTATATTATAGCAAAGGAAAAGCCGTTTGTCAACACCTTTTTTGAATTTTTTTGTTTTCCCCGGGGCAGGCGGGAAAAGCATTGTCAGAATCGGACGAATGTGGTATAATAAAACCAATTGAATCTCTTTGGAAAAAGGAAAGGAGCCGCCATGCTCACAGTTCAGCGCACGTCCGTTATGAATTTCGAAAACGCCGTCCGCGGCGCCCGCAATCCCCTAAACAGCTGGGACCGGATGGACAGCTTTTTTGACGAAAACGGGAATTTTGTTTTTGGCCCCAACGACCTCTCCCTGGCCCGCCGCCTCTGCCGGGCCGGCAGCGACCACCGGAAGTTTATCCGCCAGATCTTTGTGTCCGTGGATATCACCGCCCCCCTTTACTGGTGGAAGGAATTCGACACCTATAAGGTGGGCACTGTGGCCAACTCCACCAGCACTATGCACAAGATCCACGCCAAGCCCTTTGAGCGGGCGGACTTTTCCACCGACCACATGACCCCCGCCACCCTGGCCCAGATGGATTCTTTGATTGAATATCTGGAAGGTCTGCGCCTGCAATATGTGGAAACCAAGGACAAGGCCCTCTGGTACGACATCATCCAGCTGCTTCCATCCAGTTACAATCAGATGCGCACCTGCACCCTAAATTATGAGAACCTCATCAATATCCACCGGGCCAGAAAAGCCCACAAGCTGGAGGAATGGCACACCTTCTGCCATTGGATCGAAAGCCTGCCCTACGCGGACGACCTGATTGTGATGAAGGAGGAGTAACCATGCCCGGCAAGCTCTTTGTCCTGGACGGCTTGGACGGCTCCGGCAAGACCACCCAGACGGCCCTGGCGGCGGAAGCCCTGGAAAAAGCCGGCTATCCGGTAAAAATCATCTCCTTCCCGGACTACAGCCAGGAATCCTCCGCTTTGGTGCGGATGTACTTAAACGGCGAATTATCCAAAGACCCGGACGGGGTCAACGCCTACGCCGCTTCCAGCTTTTACGCTGTGGACCGGTACGCAAGCTTCCAAAAATTCTGGAAAAATGATTACGAAGCCGGGCATACTATTCTGGCAACCCGCTATGTCAGCTCCAACGCCATCCACCAGATGGTAAAACTCCCAAAAGAGGAATGGGACGCATATTTGCGCTGGCTTTCCGATTTTGAATACGAAAAACTGGGGCTTCCCCGGCCCGACCGGGTTTTGTTCTTAGATATGGACCGGGCGGTGGCGGACAAGCTGCTGTTAAAACGCTACGGCGGCGACGCTTCTCAGGAGGATATCCACGAACGGGACCGGCTTTACCTCAGCCGCTGCCAGCTGTCGGCCGCTTACGCCGCCAAGGCGGAAAACTGGGCGGTGATCCCCTGCGACGACGGGGAAAATCCTCTGCCCCCGGAAGAAATCACCGGAAAAATCCTGGAAATCATCAAAAAGTATTTGTAAAGGATGTTGCTATGCTTCAGTTTCGCCCCATTGCCCTTTCGGATCGGGACATAGTCCAGGGCTACCTACGGGAAAAGGACATTCCCGGGGATCAATATTCCTTCGGGAATTTGTTTATCTGGCGCAATGTCTATCACGCCGAAATCTGCGAGGAGGAGGGCTTTTTGTACGTCAAATCCGGCCCTCCCGGGGATTACGACTTTATGTGCCCCATGGGCTCCGGCGACCTGAAGGCCGCGGTAAATAAGCTGCGGGAATGGTGCCGGGAAAATGGCTGCCATTTCCGGATGCGCTGGGTGCCCGCCAACGAGAAAGCCCTTTTGGAAACCCTTTTCCCGGGAATGCTTCAAATCACCTCCGACCGGGACCATGCCGACTATATTTACGAACGGGAACGGCTCCGGACTCTGGCCGGGCGGAAGCTTCAGTCCAAGCGGAATTTTGTCAACCGCATCAAAAAGCAAAACTGGTCCTATGAGCCTATCACCTTAGAAAATATGCCGGAATGCCAGCAGGTGCAGCAGGCCTGGTGCCGGGAAAACAACCACTGTGTGGAAGGCGGCCCCAAAGAGGAGAGCTGCGCTGTTCAGCAGGCCTTCCGCCATTTTTACGACCTGGGCTTTTCCGGCGGGTGCGTCCGTTTGGATGGAAAGGTCATCGCCTATACTATGGGGGAGCCGTTAAACTCCGACACCTTTATTGTCCACATTGAAAAGGCCCTGTCCGGCATCCCCGGGGCCTACCCCCTTATCAACCAGCAGTTCGTGGAACACGCTATGGATGGCTTTTCCTATGTGAACCGGGAGGACGACACCGGCGACGAGGGACTGCGGAAAGCAAAGCTCTCTTATGACCCTTACCGGCTGTTTGAGGATTATGTCATCGAATTTGCCCGGGAAGAAGGCTGACGCTTCATGGAAGATTTTGCCAGGCGGAAAGACATTCCGGCGCTGAAAAAAATCTGGGCCGCCTGTTTCGGCGGGGAACGGGAATATGCGGATTTTTACTACCGCACCCGTTTCCGGCCAAAGGAAACCCTGGTTTGGCGGGAAAATGGCCTCCCGGTGTCCATGATGACCTTAATGCCCCTGACAATTGCCGGGCAAACGGGGGCTTATATTTACGCCGTGGCCACTTTGCCGGAATACCGGGGCCGGGGCCTTGTCCGGAAACTTTCCGCTTTCGCGGAAAACGTCCTCCGCCAGCAGGGGCGGACCTTTATGGCGCTGGTTCCGGCGGAACCGTCTCTCTTTGCCTTTTATGAAAAGTTAGGATACCGCACCAGCTTTTTCCTGTGGGAAAAAGAGCTTTCCTGCCCGGAAGGCGGGCGAGCGCGCACCTCCTTTGCCAGGTGCCCTTTCGGAAAATTTGCAAAGCTGCGGGCGGAGTACCTTTCCGGGTTCCCCGGCGGGGCGGCCCATCCCAAAGGGGAGCTGCGGTACATTTATAAAGAGCTTTGCCGCTATAACGGCGGGGTTTTCACCTTTTTGGAGGACGGCGCGGAGGAATACGCCGCCTTTACCCGGACGGAAGGGGGACTTTGGCTGCGGGAATGCTCTGCAAAAGATCCTCTCCCGGCAGCGGAAACCCTGCTTTTCCAAACCGGCCTGCACAAGGCCCGGATCTGCTGCGGCTGGGAGTTTCCCGGGGCCAGCCGGATTCCCTACGGAATGGGCAAGGCCCTGCTGCCGGATGGAAACACCGGGCCTTTGGAGCAGCTCTTCTCCCCTCCCTTTTATATGTCCCTGATGTTGGAATAGCGGGCCCGGAGGCCGGGCTGCCAAGTTGACGCAGCCGTGGTGCCACGCGTCAAATTTCGGCTGGCGCGCGACAGGCTGCGCGCCCCTGGCAGAGATTCCCCGCATTGACCTTTTTGCGGAGGCCGGGCGGCCAATTCGCCGCGGCGTTTCAATTCCTATCCGACCGCTGGGCGGCGAAATAAATTCGCCGATTCGATGGAATTCATTTCCTTTCGATAGAGAAAAAGAAAAGTTTTCGTCCACCTTGTTTCATGTCGTGAACAAGTTCACGACTGGTGGCGGGAGTTCCATTCCGTGAACAAAGTTCACGGCGGGCAGAGTCCTTGGCCGCTGTCGTCAAGCTAGCTTGACGACGCGCAAACGAGCGGAATCCTAATGCGAAAAAAGATCAGGAGGGGAGGCCAAATAGTCCGGTGGACTGTTTGGCCGTGGGGAACCCTATCAAGGGGTTCCCCGCAAAATCGCAGGGCGGGCATGGCCCGGCCCGCGAATTAAACGGGATGTTCCGGGAATCCGGCGGGCGAACCCAGTTCGCCCCTACAATTCCGTTCTGTTTCATATAAAATGCCGGGCCGATGCCCACATCGGCCCCTACAACCGGCGAATCGCCGGAAAGGAGTGTTTATTATGATCTATGTGTTTTTGGCAAATGGTTTTGAAGAAGTGGAAGCCCTGACCCCGGTGGATTTCCTGCGCCGGTGCGATCTGGACGTCCGCACAGTCGGAGTCAGCGGCCCGGTGGCTATGGGTTCCCATAAAATCCCCGTGGGCTGCGACATGACGGTAGAAGAACTGGATTTGGAAGGCTGCGACGGCGTTATCCTGCCCGGCGGGATGCCCGGGACTTTGAACCTGGAAGCCTGCGAGGCAGTGAAAAACGCGGTCCTTTGGTGCGCTGAACACGGCAAATGGATCGGGGCTATCTGCGCCGCCCCTTCGGTTTTGGGGCATTTGGGCCTGTTGAAAGACAAAAAAGCCACCTGCTTTCCCGGATTTGAGGAGGAACTCACCGGCGCTGAGGTTCTGACCGACGCGGTTGTCCGGGACGGGAACATCATCACCTCCCGGGGGGCCGGAACTGCCGGCCAGTTCGCCTTCGCCCTGATTGAAGCCTTCTGTTCACCGGAACAAGCTGCTAAGACGAAAGCGGGGGTGCAATGGAGAGGGTAACAAAGCCGGATATCCGCCTGGTCAAAAAAGAACTGCGGGACCGGATGAAGGAGCTGCGGCGGAACCTTCCGCCGGCGGACAAAGCCGCCAAGGACGCCGCCATCTTAAACCGGGTCACCGCTCTGCCTGAATACCAAAAGGCCAGGCTGCTGCTTACCTATGTATCCACCGCCATTGAAGTGGACACCCATGCCTTGATCGCCCGGGCTTTGGCCGACGGGAAGCGGGTGGCCGTGCCCTACTGCATTCCCGGAAAAACTGAAATGCTCTTTTGCCAGATCGGCGGCATGGAGGACCTGTCCCCCGGGACCTTCGGGGTGCTGGAGCCGAATCCGGAATTGCAGCCGGTTTTGACAGATTTTTCCCATTCCATCTGTATTTTGCCGGGGCTGTCCTTTGATTTGCAGGGATACCGGCTGGGGTATGGCAAAGGGTATTATGACAGATTTTTATCCAAATATCATGGGGTAAATATAGGCGTATGTTACAATGTTTGCTTGAAACCGTTGCTCCCCCATGGGAGGTATGATAAAATGGTAGCCATATTGGCAACGGAAAAATTTGTCAAGCGCTTTGTACCTCAGCCGGTCCGGCCAAACCGGAACAAACCGGTTCGCCGCCGGGCTTCCCGGCCGGAAGGAGATTTTCATGGACGAAGATAAGAAAAGAGAACAGGAAACCGACTGGGTGGACCAGCTGCTGCAGGATGTGGCCCGGGAGGTGGAGGAGGAGGAGCCTGCTCCCGGGCCGGAAATCCCGGCCGATCCGGAACCGGCGCCGCCTCCGCCCCCTCCTCAAAAGCCTCGCAGCCGGCCGGAGCCGCCCCCCAAAAAACAAAAGAAGCGGCGGCCCAAACGGGTGCGGGTCCGCCGGGTAGGCGTCGCCTATTCCCTGATCTATATTGCCGCCGCCCTGGTCCTGTGCGGGGCCGCCACGGTTTTCTGCCTGCGGGCAGCAGCGGATGTGCTGGCCATTAATCAGCCGGATATGGCGGTGGAGATTGAAGTGCCGGAAGGTACGGACCTGGAGGAGTATTCCCATATCCTCAAAGACGCAGGCGTAATCAAATTCCCATGGATGTTCCAGATTGTGGCAAAATATGAGGGCATGGGTGAAATCGCCTCCGGCACCTTTGTGGTCAACCGCAACATGGGCTACACCTCCCTGATGGACGCAGTGGAACAATCGGATCAGCCCAGGCAGACGGTTACTGTCACCATCCCGGAAGGGCTTACCATCAACGAAATCGCCGACCTGATGGAGGAAAACGGCGTCTGCTCCGCTTCGGATTTTATCCGGGACGTCAACGCCACGGATTTCGGCTATGATTTTGAGGAAGAGATCCCCCAGGATGAGAACATTTATTACAGCCTGGAAGGGTATCTGTTCCCTGACACCTACGAATTTTACACTGATGACAGCGCGCTGAACGTCATCAATCGTTTAATGTCCAATTTTGAGTCGAAAATCGAGAGCGTCCGGGCACAGATTGAACAAAGCGGCATGAGCCTCCATGAAGTGCTGACCCTGGCCTCCATTATCCAGGCCGAAGCCCCCGACGAGGAGAATATGGCCCTGGTTTCCTCGGTTTACCACAACCGTTTGAACAATGCGGCGGAATTCCCCAGGCTGGAATGCGACCCCACCCGAAATTACGCCAACGAGGTGGTGGCGGACAGCGCTGCCGCCGGCAGCCAGCAGGCCGCCGACGCTTACAACACCTATGTGTCCGAGGGCCTGCCTCCCGGCCCCATCAATAATCCGGGCATGGCCGCCATTAACGCCGCTTTAAACCCTGCGGAAAGCAATTACTACTTCTTCTGCAGCAATTTGAAGACCCGGCAGTTCTATTACGCGGAAACCCTGGCGGAACACGAACAGAACCTGACCCGGGCCCATCTCCGCTAGCGGCGAATCGCCGGTTGTAGGGGCCGGGTCGCCCGGCCCGCGTAATTTAGAAAAACGTTCCGGGAATCCGGCGGGCGGGGAAACCCGTCCCCTACAATCCCATTATTGTTTGATTGTACAAAAACCGCGGGGAATCTATGCCGAAAACGGCGGTTCATCCCGCCGTTCAGAAATCCAACGCGCGGCACCGCGGCCGCGTCGAATTATCACCGGCGATTCGCCGGTCACAGAAAGGTTTTCAATTTATGTTAGAATCGAGAAAAGTCCCGGAGGTTCTGGCGCCTGTGGGCGATATGGAACGCCTGGAAGCCGCCGTCCGGTATGGGGCGGACGCCGTTTACCTGGGTTCTACGGAATTCGGGATGCGGGCGGCTTCGGCTAATTTCGGGCCGGAAATGCTCAAAAAAGCGGTGGATTACGCCCACAGCCACGGCGTGCGGGTTTACCTCACCTGCAACACCCTGCCCCGCAGCGAAGAGATCCGCAGGATGCCGGATTTTATCCGGGAGGCCGGGCAGTGCGGCGTGGACGCTTTCATCGTCACCGATTTGGGCGTTTTGTCCTTAGTCCGGGAAATCCTGCCGGATGCGGAAATCCATATTTCCACCCAAACCGGCATTGTCAATTACCAGACGGCCACAGAGCTTTACAAGCTGGGGGCAAAACGGGTGGTCTTGGCCCGGGAGCTTTCCTTGGAGGAAATCCGGGACATCCGGGACAACACCCCGCCGGAATTGGAACTGGAGGTTTTCGTCCACGGGGCCATGTGCATGTCTTTTTCCGGGCGGTGCCTGCTGTCCAATTACATGACGGGCCGCGACGCCAACCGGGGCCAATGCGCCCAGCCCTGCCGCTGGAACTACCGGCTGGTGGAGGAGAAACGCCCGGGGCAGTACTTCCCCATTTTTGAGGACGACACCGGCAGCTACATCCTAAACGCCAAAGATCTGTGCATGCTGGAGCATTTAAACGAGGTCATTGAGGCCGGGGCCACTTCCCTGAAAATCGAAGGCCGGGCCAAATCCAGCTATTATGTCTCGGTTGTCACCAACGCTTACCGCATGGCGGTAGATTCCTACTTAAAGCAGCCGGAGGGCTGGAAGCTGGACCCCTGGCTTTCGGAAGAAGTCCGAAAGGTAAGCCACCGGGATTATTCCACAGGCTTTTTCTACGGCACGCCGGAACAGGGCCAGCGGTACGACAACGGCGGCTACATCCGCCAGTGGGACATTGTGGCTTTGGTAGACCGTTGGGAAAATGGCACGGCTTACTGCACCCAGAAAAACAAGTTTTTTGCCGGGGATGCTTTAGAGCTGCTGGAACCCGGGAAAAAACCGGAAACAATTGCCATACCGTCCCTGTTTAACGGCAATGGGGAGGAAATCCCGGACACCCGCCACGCCAATATGCCGTTCTCTTTCCCCTGGGGCCGGGAAATCGCGCCTGGAGCCATCCTCCGCAAGGCGGTGTACTGAACATTATGAAAAAAGGAGTTTTCAAACATGGAACAGAATCCTTCCACGCAAAAGCAGCAGACAGTGCCTCTGCGGAATGAAACCTGGCGGCTGGCCTGGCAGACCTTTTTAAATATCCTCATTGGCACGGTGATTTCCATTATTATTGTGATTTCCCTCAGCTCCCTGATGGTAGGCAGCATTTGGGGGAAACTCATCGTCGAGTTCATCTGCCTGGCCATTACGCTGCCCATTGTTTACGGCTATATGTGGGGGCAGGGCGACCGGGACGCCAACTTTATTCAGTTCGGCCGGATGCAGCCGGACCCGCTGAAGGGCTTGTGGGCCGGGCTTTTGGGAGTAATCCCCTGGGTGCTGACCGCCGTCCCCCTGGCGCTGTCCATGCTGGAAATTATCCCCTTTGATTTTATGCCCATTTACCGGCTCTTAAACGCGCCCATGTGGGGATTTATCAACATGCTCCACCCCAACGGCGGCGCCATCCCTCACGCGGCGGTACCGGCTCAGCCGGCCACGGACACCATGCCTGCCATTGAGGCCATTCCTGCCACAGACGGCCTGTCCTGGGGCGCTTTCTGGATTATTTTCCTGCTGCCCTTTATCTACACGGCTTTCTGCGCTGTGGGATATTACCTGGGCACTAAACGGCTGTCCATCATCAACAAAGTGGTTTACAAGGATGACCCGGAAAAAATTGCCGCCCGCCGCAACAAAAAGCGGAGACGCTGAAGCTGAAATAACATAGAAAAAAATAAGGACGCCTTTCATAGGTGTCCTTATACTTTTTATGAAAATGCCATACAGGAAGATATCAGCTCAATATCCCTGTTCCCAGTTGACCAAATGGGTAAAAGGCAGGCCATCCTGATGCCGCCTGAGGTTCTCCCTGCAGATTTTCACAATCCGGTCGCAGGTGGCGGGCAGGTGGAAGCCCCCGGAAACATGGGGGGTAATCAGGATGTTTTCAATCCCCCACATCCGGTGCCCTTCCGGCAGCGGCTCCGGCTCCGTCACATCTAACCCTGCGCCCAGAAGCTTCCCGGATTCCACCGCATTGCAGAGGGCTTCGGTATCCACGGCGCTGCCCCTCCCGGCATTGAGCAGAACAGCCCCATGTTTCATCCGGTCAAGCCTTTCCTTGTTAAATAAGCCTCGGGTAGCCGGGGTTTCCGGCAGGGAGAGGAAAACAAAATCCGCCTCCGGCAGCATTTCATCCAGCTTTTCCATGGTTTCCAGCCTGGAAAGCCAATCCGGCCGGACGCCGGGAGTCCGCTTGACCCCGCAGACAGCGCTGCCCAAGGCGGCCATCCGCTTTCCAAATTCCGAACCGATATTCCCCATTCCCACTACCAGCGTCCGGGAACCGGAAATGGCTGTAACGGGGCCGTGATCCTCCCATTTCCCGATCCGCTGGCTGTCCCGGTACTGGTGGAGCCGCTTGATGAGGGAGAGAAGCATCCCCAGCATATGCTCGGCGATAGCAGGGCCATAAGCCCCGGCGGCGTTGCACAGGGCCGCCCCTTCCGGCAAAGCGCCGGGCTTCAAATAACAGCCGTTTACCCCGGCGCTGCAAAGCTGAAGGAGCTTTAAACCGGTGAGCTTAGGCAGTATTTCCGCCGGAGGGTTCCCCAGCACAGCCTCAATTTGCGAAAGCTCCGTTTCGGACAGGCTTTCCAGCCCGCCGAAGAAAAATTCCACGCCGGGGGCCTGCTTTTGCAGGGCCTCCCGGTGGGCCTCCGTTACCGGAAACAAAACCGCGATTTGTTTTGCCATATTCTTTCAGTCCTTGTCAAATAATGTGGTGGACAAATACCGTTCGCCGCTGTCCGGCAGCATGACTACAATCCGTTTCCCGCCGTTCTCCGGGCGTTTGGCCAGTTTGACCGCCGCCGCCAATGCCGCGCCGCCGCTGATGCCCACTAAAAGCCCTTCCGCCTTGGCCGCGCTCCGGGCCGCAGCATAGGCCTCTTCCTCGGTAATGGTGAGGATCTCGTCCAAAACGCCCCTATCCAAAGCTTTGGGGACAAATCCGGCCCCGATGCCCATAATCCCGTGGGGGCCGGGGTTCCCGCCGGACAACACCGGGGACTTGGCCGGTTCCACCGCCACGACCTTCACGTCCGGGTTGGCTTTTTTCAGCACATGGCCCACACCGGTAATGGTGCCGCCTGTGCCCACCCCGGCAACCAGGATGTCCACCCTGCCGTCGGTGTCCCGGAGAATTTCCGGGCCGGTGGTTTTCTCGTGGATAGCCGGGTTTGCCGGGTTTTCAAACTGCTGGGGGATAATGGAGCCGGGGATTTCCTTCTGAAGCTCCTCCGCCTTGGCGATGGCGCCGTTCATGCCCTTTTTGCCCTCGGTGAGAACCAATTCCGCCCCCAGAGCCGCCAGAAGCTTCCGGCGTTCGATGCTCATGGTTTCCGGCATGGTGAGGATGACCCGGTAGCCCTTGGCGGCCCCTACATAGGCTAAACCGATGCCGGTGTTGCCGCTGGTTGGCTCGATGATGACGCCGCCGGGCTGTAAAGCGCCGGACTGCTCCGCAGCCTCGATCATAGCCAGGCCGATGCGGTCCTTGGCGGAGCCAAGGGGGTTAAAATATTCCAGTTTGCCCAGGATTTCGGCGGAAATCCCCTGTTCCTTGGCAAAGCGTTCCATGGCCAGAAGGGGGGTATTCCCGATGAGTTCAGGCAGAGAATGCGCAATTTTCATATTTAACACTCCTTATGGTAGATTTATTTAGGATTCCCGAAAATAAATGTGATACCCCGGATTGTAGGGGCGGGGTTTCCCCGCCCGGCGTTTTTTCCGGGGTGTTTCGGCGTTGTACGCGGGCCGGGCGACCAATTCGACGCGGCCGTTCTACCGCGCGTCAGATTTCTGAACGGCGGGATGAACCGCCGTTTTCGGTACAGGTTCCCCGAAATGTCATCCAGGTGGATTGTAGGGGCCGGGTCGCCCGGCCCGGCGTTTTTGTACAATCAAACGGTAATGGGTTTGTAGGGGCGCGCATTGCGCGCCCGGCGATGAATCGCAACGTTTTTGGAAAATCGCGGGCGGGCAATGCCCGCCCCTACAAAATCGTTTTTCGGTTGGTTCCATATAAATCCGCAGGCCGGGTTTATGTTAATGATACCTTACTTTTTGGGCTGTGTCAACTATTTTAAGAAAATTCCCCGGGATTCTTGCAAAATCGGGCCGCCTATTGTATAATGATAAAAGATTATCAGAAAGGAACACTGCCCATGCTCTCCTTTATTTCCCATTCCCCTCTGGAAACGGAAGCCATCGGGGCGGAATTGTCTCAAAAACTCCGGGGCGGCGACGTCCTGGCCTTCCGGGGCGGCCTGGGAGCCGGAAAAACCACCTTTACCCGGGGCCTGGCCCGGGGCCTTGGCGCGGAAACGGAGGTTTCCAGCCCCACCTTCGCCCTGGTTCATGAATATGACAGCGCTCCCCCCCTTTATCATTTTGACATGTACCGCATCGACACTTTGGACGACCTTTACTCCACCGGCTTTTTCGATTATTTGGAAAGCGGCGGGATTCTGGCCATTGAGTGGAGCGAGAATATTGACGGCGCCCTGCCGGAGGATACGATTTTCGTCACCATTTCCCAAACCGGCCCGGATTCCCGGACCATTGCCGTGGAAGGAGGGAGATTTTGAAAATTCTCGCACTGGAAACCTCTGCACAGACCGCTTCCGCCGCCATTGTAGCGGACGGGCGGATTCTGGCGGAAATCAATATTACCGCCGGGCTGACCCATTCCCAAACCCTGATTCCGGCGGTCAACGCACTGTTTGAAACCTCCCGGCTCTCCTTGAGAGACATGGACCTGCTGGCGGTCAGCCACGGCCCCGGCTCCTTCACCGGCATCCGCATCGGCATCGGCGCAGTGAAGGGCATGGCCCAGGGGGCCCAAAAGCCCTGCCTGGGGATTTCCACCCTGAAGGGCATCGCCTATAATTTCCGGGGCCTGCCGGGAATTGTCTGCCCGGTTATGGACGCCCGGTGCAAGCAGGTGTACACCGCCCTGTTTGAAGGGAAAGAGGGCGGCATGGACCGTCTCTGGCCGGATGACGCCATTTCTATCGCCGATTTAGGCCAAAAACTCCGGGAACTGGGAAAACCGGTGACTTTGACCGGTGACGGCGCGGAGCTTTGTTTCCGGGAGTTGTCGGAAACCGTGCCGGGACTCACCCTTGCCCCGGTACAGATGCGCTTACAGCGGGCCGCCTGCGTGGGGCTTGCGGCGGCGGACGCCCTGGAAAATGAGGCTTCGCCCATCCCTGCGGCGGAATTGATGCCCGTTTACCTGCGCCTGCCCCAGGCGGAACGGGAACTGAAGAAAAAACTTGCCACCCAAACGAAAGGAAAGGAACCCACAACATGATTGCACTTGCCAGCGACCACGGCGGATTCGCCTTGAAAGAAGAAATCAAAAAACACCTGGACGGAAAAGGCGTCGCCTACGAGGATTTCGGATGCTTTGCGCCGGAATCCTGCGATTATCCGGATGTGGCCAAGCCTGCCTGCCAGGCGGTAGTATCCGGCCGCTGTGAAAAGGCCCTGCTTTTCTGCGGCACCGGCATCGGCATCTCCATGGCCGCAAACAAGATTAAAGGCATCCGGGCCTGCGCCTGCTCCGACGCTTTTTCCGCCAAATATACCCGGCTCCACAACGACGCCAACGCTCTCTGCCTGGGCGGCCGCGTCGTAGGCCCCGGCCTTGCCGCGGAACTGGTGGACATTTTTTTGGAAACCCCCTTTGAGGGCGGCCGCCACCAAACCCGGGTTGACAAAGTAATGGCTCTGGAAAAATAAAAATTATATATTGGAGGTATTTGCCATGTCTGCTCCTATTATTCTTGACCATCCGCTGATCCAGCACAAAATTTCCCTGCTCCGGGACAAAAACACCGGCTCCAAGGATTTCCGGGAACTGGTTTCGGAAATCGCCATGCTCATGTGCTACGAGGCTACCCGGGATCTTCCCTTAAAGGAAGTGGAAATCGAAACCCCGGTTGCTATCGCCAAAACCAAGGTAATCAGCGGCCGGAAGGTTGCCTTTGTGCCCATTCTCCGGGCGGGCCTTGGTATGGTGGAAGGGATGCTGAACCTGGTTCCCGCCGCCAAAATCGGCCACATCGGCATGTACCGGGACCCGGAAACCTTTGAGCCTCACGAGTATTACTGCAAGCTGCCCTCCGACATCACCAAGCGGGAGGTTATTGTTTTGGATCCCATGCTGGCCACCGGCGGCAGCGCCATTGACGCCATTTCCCAGTTAAAGAGCAAGGGTGTGCAGAACATCAAGTTCCTGTGCATTATCGCGGCTCCGGAAGGATTGGAGGCCCTGACCAAGGCTCATCCAGACGTGCAGATTTACGCGGCGGCCAAGGACGAGTGCTTAAACGAGCACAAATACATTGTTCCCGGCTTGGGCGACGCCGGCGACCGCATTTTCGGCACCCGGTAGCGGCGAGCCGCCGCTGGCAATTCGACGCGGGCCCGGAGGCCGGGCAGCCAAGCCAGCAAGCCTGCTTGATGGCGCGGCGCGGCGTTTCAATTCCTGTTAAACCGCTGGACGTGCTCTTATCGTGAATAAATTCACGACGACTCGCCGATTTGAAAGTTTTCATCTTCTATCGTTTTTGTAAAACGGGACAGAAAATGCATTTGTAGGGGACGATGCCCACATCGTCCCCCGTTTTTTATAAAACCAAACAGACAACGTTTTGTAGGGGCGCGCATTGCGCGCCCGCCTTTTTTTCCGGAACATTTCATATGATACGCGGGCGGATGTAGGCATCCGCCCCTACAATTTTATTCGGACATTTCGGGAATCTTTGCAAAGACGGGATTTCCCCGCCCGGTTGAAATGGAGGAAGAATTGGTGTATAATATTCCTATCACCAAAAAGAAAAGGAAATGACTATGCTGGAATTGAAAGAGCGATACCTGGCGCTGAAAGACCAGGTTTTAGAAAAACGCTTTTCCGCCATGAACCCTATGCAGCGGGAAGCCATTTTCCAAATGGAAGGCCCCGTCCTGATTTTAGCCGGGGCGGGCAGCGGCAAAACCACTGTCATTATCAACCGCATCGCCTATATGATCCAATTCGGCAACGCCAAACCCTCCGCCTGGATGCCAAATGAAATCACCGAGGACCATCTGGCCATTCTGCAAGGCTACCTGGACGGCCAGGACGTCCCCCAGGAAATCCTGAGCCAGCTTCTGGGCAATTACCCGGTGCGCCCCTGGAATATCCTGGCCATCACCTTCACCAACAAGGCCGCCAACGAAATGAAGGACCGGCTGGAAGCCATGCTGGGGCTGGAAGGCCGGGACGTGGCCGCCTCCACCTTCCATTCCTGCTGCGTCCGCATCCTGCGGCGGGACATTGAACGGCTGGGCTACACCAAGAGCTTTACCATTTATGATACCGACGACAGCCTGCGGGTGATTAAGGACGCCATGGGCGAACTGAACATCAACGACAAGCTCTTTAAGCCCAAAGCGGTGCTGGGGGAAATCAGCCGGGCCAAGGACACCATGACTTCTCCAAAAGAGTACCTGCTCACTGTTGGCAGCGATTACCGGCGGCAGGAAATCGCCAAAGTTTACCAGAAGTACCAGTCCAAGCTCTTGCAGGCCAACGCCCTGGACTTTGACGACATTATCTGCAAAACCGTAGAGCTGTTTGAGCAGTTCCCGGACGTGCTGGAATACTACCAGAACCGCTGGCGCTACATCTTAGTGGACGAATATCAGGACACCAACCACGCCCAGTTCCGGCTGGTAAGCCTTTTAGCCCGGAAATACCAAAACCTCTGTGTTGTCGGCGACGACGACCAGAGCATTTACAAATTCCGGGGGGCGTCCATTGAAAACATCTTAAGCTTTGAGCAGCAGTTCCCCGGCACCGCCGTCATCCGTTTGGAGCAGAATTACCGCTCCACCCAGAACATCCTGGACGCCGCCAACGGGGTTATTCAGAACAACACGGGCCGCAAGGGAAAAAATCTTTGGACCCAAAACGGCGAGGGGGAGAAAATTGAGCTGCGGAAGGTTTCCGACGAACGGGCCGAGGCGCAGTTTATCGCCGACACTATTGAGGAGGACGTGGCCAAGGGCATGCGCTACGGCGATCACGCGGTTTTGTACCGGATGAACGCTCAGTCCGGCGTCATTGAGCAGCACTTCATCAAGGCCGGCATCCCCTACCGGCTGTTCGGCGGCATCAAATTCTTCGAACGGAAGGAAATCCGGGATTTGGTGGCCTACTTGAGCGTTATCCACAACCCCAGCGACACCGTCCGCCTGCGCCGCATTATCAACGAGCCGAAACGTTCCATCGGGGAAGCCACCATGGCTACCGCCGAGGAAATCTCCGCCCAGACGGGTCGGACCATCTTCGACGTCCTCCGGGATTCCGGCAGCTACACCGCCCTTGCCCGGAAAGCCCCCACCCTAACGGCCTTTGTGGATATGATCGACACCCTGCGGGATGTGGCTTTAAACCAGCCCCTGGACATCCTGCTGGACCAGCTCATGGAAATGAGCGGCTACGGCGCCATGTTAAACGCCCAGGGGGAAGAAGGCAAAACCCGCATGGAAAACATCGGCGAGCTGAAATCCACCATGGTCAAATACGAACAGGCAAATCCCGAGGACGCAAGCCTTGCCGGGTTCTTGGAGGAAATCGCCCTGTACACCGACCTGGACACCATGAACAGCGCAGAGGACTGCGTGGTATTAATGACCATGCACTCCTCCAAGGGGCTGGAATTCCCCGTGGTGTTCCTGCCGGGTATGGAAGACGGGATTTTCCCCTCGGTGCGGGTTCTTTATGACCAGGAGGAAATGGAGGAGGAGCGGCGGCTGGCCTATGTGGGCATCACCCGGGCCAAGACAAAGCTCTACTTAACCCACGCCGCCACCCGCATGGTTTTCGGCTCTACCAACCGGAACCGGGTGTCCCGGTTCGCGGAGGAAATTCCCAAAGAGAATTTGGAAACCGCCGACGACACCATCAAAAACTTCCGTCCCTTCGGCAGTATGCAGCGCCGGGTCCCGGAACCGCCCCCAGCCTACACCCCCTCCGTGGCGGGCAGCAGCCGGCCCAAAGCGGCCCCTTCCGGCGTCAGCTTTAAGGTGGGCGACCGGGTGCGCCACAAGGTTTTTGGGGAGGGCACCGTCCTTTCCATCACCCCCATGGGCAACGACAACCTGGTGGAAACCGCCTTTGACCGGGTGGGCACCAAGAAAATCATGGCCAATTTCGCCAAGCTTCAAAAGGTATAAGGGGGGCTGTCATGAATATTCTGGTTACCCTGGACCGGGGGTATCTTGCGCCCTTAAAAGTCATGCTCTTTTCCCTGCTGGCCGCAAATCCGGACTCCCCCATCCATTTGTACATCCTGCACTCCTCTTTGACGGAAGAGGATTTGGCGGAAATCGCTGCCTTGGACGATTCCGGCCGGTTCCAGGCGACGGGCATCCCGGTTGCGGATTCCCGCCTGGATGCGGCCCCCACCACCGACCGCTACCCCAAGGAGATGTATTACCGGATTTTCGCTGCCCAATATCTGCCGGAAAGCCTGGACCGGATTCTTTATCTGGATCCGGATCTAATCGTAAACCTTCCCTTGGATGAGCTTTACGCCGTGGACTTGGGAAATAACCTGTTTGCGGCGGCCACCCATGTGCAGGAGACCTTCCGCAAGCTCAACGAACTGCGGCTGGACATCGAAGACGGCGGCATTTACATCAATTCCGGCGTCATGCTCCTAAACCTTCCCCTTCTGCGGCGGGAACAGGATTTCGACGAAGTTTTCTCCTTTATTGAAGCCCACAAAAAGCACCTGTTTCTGCCGGACCAGGACATTTTAAGCGCCCTTTACGCCGGGCGGATTCTGGAGCTGGATCCTTACCGGTACAATATGACGGAAAGGCTCTTTGCCCTCCGGATAAACAGCGACGCCTGGCTCAATCTGGAATGGGTGCGGAAAAATTCCGCCATCATCCACTACTGCGGCCGGAATAAGCCCTGGAAGCCCAATTACCGGGGGAAATTAAACCTCTTTTACGACCATGTCCTGCGGGATATGGGAAAATAACAGGAAGGCCCCCTGGCAAAAGCTGGGGGCTTTTAATCCTGCTCAGGATTTGGGCTTTCCGCCCAATTGGAGGATTTCCTTGACCCCCACAATGGCCAGGAAGCCGGCGAATACCTTGGTCAGGGTTTCACTGCCTAAGAATCCCGCCAAAAAGCACCCCAGCGCCGCCCCGGCCAGTCCTGCCAGGATGGCGGGGAATAAAACTGCTTTCTCCACCAGCTTGTTTTTCAGATGCATCCAAAGGGCCAGCCCGCCGATAGGCAGGAAAAAAATCAAATTTATCCACTGGGCTTCCAGCTGGGGGACATTGGCAATGGCGGTCAAATAGACCAGCAGGATAAATCCCCCGCCTAAGCCCATGGAGGCGGCAATCCCGGAGGCTAAGGACACCGCCCCGATCAAGATCCATTCCATCACCGCAGCCACAGCCTCACAGCCGAAGCGAGGATGATCCCGCCGAAAATCCGCCGCAGGAGCCGGTTGTCCACCTTCTGTAAAAATTTTGCCCCCAAAACCGCCCCCACAATGCCCAGTGGCAGGTACCACAGGGCCTCCTGCCAGGGCGGCGTGATTCCCCGGAGGTAAAACAGCGCGCTGAACACGCAAAGGGGCAGAATCACCGCGATAGAAGTGGCGTGGGCCTTTTTGGATTCCAATCCGCTCCATTCCAAAAGGGGCACCACCGCCACGCCGCCGCCTGCGCCGAAAAGCCCGTTTAAAAAGCCGGCGGCCGCCCCCAAAACACCGTAAAACCATTTGCTTTGTTTCCAGCTTTTTTCCATAATCCCCCTCCTTTCCGGAATAGTCTGCCCAAATCCGGCGGTACTATGTGCCGTCGCTGTTACAAAAGGGAATAAGAAAAATTTTCGTCCACCTTTTTTAAAAGGTGGTAGGTGTCCAGAGGGCAAAGCCCTCGGTCGCACTCCGCAGAGTGCGAAATTTTACTCTTTGCGGCCCGGCCGCAAACTAAAATAAAAAAAGCGAGCCCGCAGGCTCGCCGCGGATGACCCCGCGCCGTCATTTTGCCTGCAAAATGACGGGTTAGAATTTTCCAAATTTTTCTCCACGGCTTATTTGCGCCAGCAAAGCACGAATTTTTGTGTAATTTACCAAAAATTGTGCCCTTTTTGGACAAACGAAAAACCCCGGTTCCGATTGGAGCCGGGGCTGCTTTTTATCCTCTTACGTTATACAAATCCTTGCAGCAGAGCCATCTGGGCTTTGCAAATTCCGGCCAGAAGGGGTTGCGCCACTGGCAGGGGTATTTCCGGCAGCAGCCGCATTCATCGCAGCAGACCCGGAATTTTCTGGCGTCCGTGCACCCGCAGTCGTTCTGACATCCGCAGTCGCAGTCGCAGCCACAGTTGCATCCGCAGCCATCATTGCATCCGCAGTTGCAGTTGCAGTTGCAGTTACAATCACAATCGCATCCGCAGTCACAGCCGCAGCTGTTGCTGCAGCCGCAGTCACAGTCACAGCCGCAGCCGCATTCGCTGTCAAAGTCCACACTGTTGGTAGGGCCGCAGCAGACGATGGGGACGTCCGGATCGTCGCAGTTCATGCTGGGGGAGGGAGAACGGCAGGTGACGGAAGTCCGCTGGCAGTTATTGTTCCAATTGCAGCAATTCTGCTGGGAGCATCCGCAGCTGGAGCTGGAATCCGTCGAGGAGCCGTTGGTTGTGGTATCCTGGGACGTATCCTGGCAGCCGCAGACTGTTTCTACCGGGCATCCTCCGATATTTTCCAGAGTTTGCAGGTTGCCCTGAACCTGCCGGGACGAACCCCGGCATTTCCGGCAGCAAGACATAAGCAGTTCCTCCTTTCATGAGGTGGCAAAAAGCGGCAATGCTTTTTGCTGGTTTATCCTATGAAAAAAGGAAACTTCCTGTGCGGGCCGGAAAAACAGGGGCATTTTGCCCAAAAGCGGCGGCCGAACGCCGTTTTTTTCACTCCCCTGCCCAGCCGCAGCGGGACAAGTCCACCCGGCCGTCCGGCGTAAAAACGGCTCCCTCCCGCTCCAAAAGGATCCGCTGGAGATCATCGCCGTACTGCCGGAAAGCAGGGGCTGTCCGCCCGTTCCGGTCTACCACCCGGTGGCAGGGGACGTCGGGCGGCGCTTTATGGAGGGCATACCCCACCACGCGGGAAAGCCGGGGATTCCCTGCAAGGAGGGCAATCTGCCCGTAGGTGGCCGCTTTGCCCGGCGGAATGCGCCGGACAATGCTGTAAATTCTTTCGTACAGCGCGGACATTTTCTCTGGGAACCGCTTAAACCCGGGTGTGAACCAGCTTGGCCTTGCCAGTCAGGAGGTAATCCCCTGCGCCAGCCGGGATAAAGACGCTGTCGCCTTTTTTCAGAGGCATTTCTTCCCCGTCCATCTGGAGAGTCAGGCTGCCGTCCAGCACCAGGATAGAATGGAAGGATTTTTCATCGGCGCAAAGGGCCGCTTTCTCGGAAACTTCCATCTCATGGACGGTGAAATACTCGCAGGAGGCCAGCAGAACAGAGGTATAGCCGTCAAAGTTCTCCTTCTCCCCCTGGGGTTTGCCGGCAGGGCGGGAAGGCGGGGCCAGGCGGGTCACATCCATAGCCTTCTCCACATGGAGCTGGCGGGGCTTGCCGTCTGCGCCGACGCGGCCGTAATCGTAAACCCGGTAGGTGGTATTGGAGTTCTGCTGGATCTCGGCAATCAGAATGCCCTTGCCGATGGCATGGAGGGTTCTGGCCTCAATAAAGAACACGTCGCCGGGATGGACCTCCACCCGGTTGGTGACTTCCAGCAGGGTATTTTTTTCAATGCGCTCTTTAAATTCCTCCTTGGAAATTTCATGGGTAAAGCCGTAGAGAAGGGACGCGCCCGGCTCGCAGTCCACCACATACCACATCTCGGTTTTGCCGTACTCCCCTTCTACCCGGAGGGCATACTCGTTGTCAGGGTGCACCTGGACGGACAGGTTGTCCTTGGCGTCAATGAGCTTGATAAGGATGGGGAAATTCTCAAATTTCTCGCAGTCGGCGCCCAAAACAGATTTGCCGGCCTTTTCCACGAACTGGGCCAGGGTCATGCCCTTGTATTCGCCGCTGTCGATGACGGAATCCCCGTCCTTGTGGCAGGAAAGCTCCCAGCTTTCGGCCACCTTGGACAGGTCGCACTGTTTGCCGAATTCGTCCCGGAGCTTGGTGCCGCCCCAGATGTAATCCTTAAACGCGGGAAATAATTTCATTGCTTTCATAAATAAAGACCTCCTAATCTTTGTTTTCATTTAGAGAAATTGCCTGATTTGCCCATATTCTGCAAAAACAAACAGAAAACATATTAACGCCGTGGTGCATCGGCGAGCCGCCGGGCCGATGTGGGCATCGGCCCCTACAAACCCATTATCGTTTGATTTTACAAAAACGGCGGGGGTGCCGCCCTCTACAACGCCAACGTTACGGTCTCAAACGTCGTTCGGGGAACCTGTACCGAAAACGGCGGTTCATCCCGCCGTTCAGAAACCTGGCGCGGGGCAGGACGGCCGCGTCGTCTTATCAGCGGCGATTCGCCGCCCGCGTCGCGTCATCAAGCAAGCTTGATGACTGTATCATCGGCGATTCGCCGCTAGCGGATAAAATTGGTGCGGTACTGGCGTTCCGCTTCCGGAACCTGCACCCCTGCCTGTTTCCCGGCCTCGATGCACTTCAAAAGCCAGGCCATGTTCCGGCCCAGGTTGCGCATAACCTGAAGCCCTTCCTCATCCTTGGCCACGTCCTCCGGCTTATTGCCGTGGACCATGGGCCAGTAGGTGGAGGACACCACCGGCATCTGGGAAATGGTAAAATACTTGGTCAGCTCGTCCAAAGTGGCCGTGGTGCCGGCCCGGCGGGCAGACGCAACCGCTGCGGCAGGCTTGTGAACGAAAGCCTTGCCCCCGGCGTAAAAGGCCCGGTCCAGGATACATTCCACCGCTCCGTTTGCCGAAGCGTAATAAACTGGGGAACCTACAATAAAGCCGTCGGCCTGCTCCATTTTTTCAATCAGGGTGTTCACGATGTCATCCCCAAAGGCGCACCGGCCCTTCCCGGCGCAGCCGCCGCAGGCAATGCAGCCCCGGACGGGCTTCGCGCCGATTTGGAGGATTTCCGCTTCCACGCCGTTTTCCTCCAGGGTCTTGGCCACCTCCGACAGGGCTGTAAAGGTGCAGCCGTGGGGGTGGGGGCTTCCGTTTAACAGCAGGACTTTCATTGATATTCCTTCTTTCTTATCAGATGGATTTAGAATGGTGACGCTTCATCTTCTATCGTTTTGGTAAAAACGGAACAGAAAACGCATTTGTAGGGGCCGATGCCCACATCGGCCCGGCGGATTTGCCGAAACATTTCATGTGATATGCGGGCCGGGCGACCCGCAGTTTATATGGGGAACCCCTTGATAGGGTTCCCCACGGCCAAACAGTCCACCGGACTATTTGGCCTCCCCTCCTGATCTTTTTTCGTATTGGGGATTTCGCTCGTTGCGACGAGCGACCAAAGGCTCTGCCTTTGGAATCTGCGATTTTTTGAAAAAAATCGAGTAAAACTTTTCTTTTTCTTTATCGAAAGAAGGTGGAACCCTCCCCCTACGGCGAGTTTATCGAGCCGTCCAGCGGTTGGTGTGGGGCTGTACGGCCGCGTCGCGTCGTCAAACTAGCTTGACGACAAACAGCGGGGTTACCCCGCCGCCTTCTCCAGGGTCTTAACGTTCTCCACGTTGCAGGCGTTCACGCCTTTCAGGGTCTTTTTCACTAACCCGGTGAGGACTTTGCCGGGGCCGCATTCAATAAAGGTATCCGCCCCGGCCGCCGACATGGCCGCCAGCTCCTTGGTGAACAGCACCGGGGAAACAATGTGCCGGGCCAGGCGTTCCGGCATATCCGAAAAGTCCGTCAGTTTTTCGCCGGACAGGTTGGAGTAGAAATCCACCTGGGGTTCCTTGAAAGAGAATTTTTTCGCTTCTTCCAAAAATTCATCCGCGGCGGGCTGCATGAGTTTGGAGTGGAAAGCGGCGGCTACGGCCAGAGGAATGGCCCGCTTGCCCATTTCCGCAAATTTAGCGCAGGCGGCGGAAACCGCTTCCTTCTCCCCGGCAATGACCGTCTGGGCAGGAGAATTATAATTGACAGGGACCACATAGCCTTCCGTTTCTTCGCACACTTTTGCCACAGTTTCCTCGTCGGAGCCCATGATAGCGGCCATGGAACCGCCGTTTAAAGCGGCGCATTTGCCCATAGCGGCGGCACGGGCTTTAATGAGGGCAAAGCCTTCCTCCATGGAAAGCATCCCGCTGGCCACCATGGCGGCGTATTCGCCAAGGGAATGGCCCGCTACGGCGTCCGGCTTCACCCCGGCTTCTTCAAGGCAGGCGAAGGCCGCTAAAGAGGTAGCCATAATGGCGGGCTGAGCCACTTCCGTAGCCGCCAGCTCTTCCGCCGTCCCTTCCCGGCAGATTTTCAACAGGTCAAAGCCCAGCGCCTTGGAAGCAGCCGCAAAAACCTCCACCGCCTTTTCCGAATGCTCCGCCAATTCCACGCCCATTCCGGGGGCCTGGGACCCCTGGCCGGAAAATAAAAATACCTTCATGACATTCTCCCTTTCTGAAGCAAAAAACCGCGTTTTTAGCGGATATGCCCACATGAGTTTTTTGTTTTTGGTTAATATTGCCATCAACTTGCGGGTTTCCTCCCAAAGACTGGGAAAGATTATTGACAAAACCATTACAAATCGGTACAATAATAAACAGTACAGGAACAAATCCTGATTCTTCCTCATGAAAAACAGGATGGATGCTCCTCTTCCACTATAACAAATCTGCGGCGTTTTTGCAAGCCTTTTGCGCTGTGCCGGGGATTTTCATATGATGAGAAAGGATGTTGAAATGGGTATTCGCATTCTGGGGACGGGTTCTTTCGTCCCGGAAAAAACCGTTGAAAATGAGGAATTCACCAAATATGTGGAAACCTCCGATGAGTGGATCGTGAAACACTCCGGCATCAGCCGCCGCCACATCCACGATGGGGCAAATTTTGAAATGGCGGTCAAGGCGGGGGAACGGGCCTTGGAAAACGCGGGCCTTTCCCCGGAGGATCTGGATTTGATCCTCTGCACCACCGTCAGCTCGGATTATTATACCCCTTCCCTGGCCTGCGTTGTCCAGGGGAAGCTGGGGGCCGTCAATGCCCTGGCTTTTGACATCAACGCCGCCTGCGCGGGCTTTGTCTTTGGGATAGACGTAGCCCGGATGTATCTGCAAAACGGGTACAAAAAGGTCATGGTGATTTCTTCCGAAAAGCTCACCCAGATTACCGACTTTACCGACCGGGGGACCTGCGTCCTCTTTGGGGACGGGGCCGGGGCCGTAATTCTGGAGGAAAGCGGGAAACCCTTCGCTTCCGTTTTCGGCACGGACGGGAAAGGCGCTTTCACCCTCTTCGCCCGGCACCCTCAAAACAAAGTGCCCTTTGTGGAAAACCGCACCACCGCGTCCTGCGACGGGTTCCCGGAAAGCCGTGACGGCGTTCTTTACATGGACGGCCACAAGGTGTACAAATTCGCCGTCACCGTCATGCCCAAGGCCGTGCGGGAGTCCTGTGAAAAATACGGCATTGCGCCGGACGGTTTAGACTGGCTCATTCCCCATCAGGCCAATATCCGCATCATCCAAACCGCAGTTTCGGCGTTAAAATTCCCCATGGAAAAGACCATCTGCAATATCGCTGAACGGGCCAACACCTCCTCCGCCTGCATCCCCATCGCCCTGGATGAGGCTATCCGGGACGGACGGATCAAACGGGGCCAGACCATCTGCACCGTAGGGTTCGGCGCGGGGTTGGTTTACGGCAGCGCAGTTTTTGAGTATTAAGGGAGAGATTCAAAATGAAAACGAGAATTACAGAATTACTTGGCGTCCAGTATCCCGCCCTTCAGGGCGGCATGGCCTGGGTTGCGGAATCCACCCTGGCGGCGGCTGTGTCCAATGCCGGCGGCGTGGGCCTTATTGCAGGCGGCTCCGCCCCGGCAGAGGTGATCCGGGAGGAAATCCGCAAGGCCAAAGCCCTGACGGACAAGCCCTTCGGCGTCAACATCATGCTCATGAGCCCCAACACCGAAGACCTGGCGAAAATCGTGGTGGAGGAAGGCGTGGCCGTTGTCACCACCGGCGCCGGCAACCCCGGCAAGTACATGGAAGCCTGGAAAGCGGCGGGCATCAAAGTCATCCCGGTAGTCCCCTCCGTCAATCTGGCCAAGCGCATGGAGCGGGCCGGAGCGGACGCGGTCATCGCGGAAGGCTGCGAATCCGGCGGACATATCGGACAGACCACCACCATGTGCCTGGTTCCCCAGGTTGTGGACGCGGTGTCCATCCCGGTAATCGCCGCTGGCGGCATCGCCGACGGCAGAGGGCTGGCAGCCGCTATGATGCTGGGAGCGGAAGGCGTCCAGATGGGTACTGTGTTCTTAGCCTCCGAGGAATGCCAGATTCATGAAAACTATAAAGAGCTGGTTTTAAAGGCCAAGGATACGGATTCCGCCGTCACCGGCCAGATCTGCGGGGGCGCGGCTGTCCGCCAGATTAAAAACCGCTACACTAAAAAGGTCATTGAGCAGGAGCGCGCCGGGGCTACCTTTGAGGAAATCGAGCACCTGACCATCGGTTCCCTGCGCCGGGCCGCCAAGGAGGGCGACCTGGAAAACGGCAGCTTCATGGCCGGGCAGATTGCCGGCATGGTCAATGAACTGCGCCCCTGCGAAAAAATCCTTCGGGATATTTTCAGTCAAGGCGAAGAGCTTTTGAAGACCCGGGCTGCGGCCCTCGGCCTGTAATCCACCTAAAACCGGAAAGGAATGAATCAGAATATGGCAAAAACCGCACTGATTACCGGCGCATCCCAGGGGATTGGCGCCTGCATTGCAAAAACTTTAGCGAAAAACGGCTTCAACGTGGCCATCAACTGCCGGGGCGAACAGGAAAAGGAGAACGGCGGCATCCAGACCGCTGAGGAATGCCGGGCCTTTGGCGTGGAAGCGGAATGCTTCCTCTGCGACGTGTCCGACTTTACCGCCTGCGGCGACATGGTGAAGGCTGTCAAGGAACGGTTCGGCTCCATCGATGTGCTGGTCAACAACGCGGGCATCACCCGGGACGGCTTAATGGCCCGGATGAGCGAAGAGCAGTTTGACATTGTCACCAATGTGAACTACAAATCCGTTTTCAACATGATGCGCCACACAAGCGGCGTCATGATCCGCCAGAAAAGCGGCCGCATCATCAACATTTCCTCGGTGGCGGGCCTTTACGGCAACCCCGGCCAGATCAACTACTCCGCCGCTAAAGCGGGCATCATCGGCATGACCAAAACCGCGGCGAAAGAGCTTGGCAGCCGCGGCATCACGGTAAACGCCGTGGCTCCCGGCTTTGTCCAGACCCCTATGACCGACGTGCTGGACGAGAAATACAAAGAGGCGATTATCGGAAACATCGCCCTGAAACGCTTCGGCCAGCCGGAGGACATCGCCAATGCGGTCGCCTTCTTTGCCTCCGAGCAGGCTTCTTATGTCACCGGACAGGTACTGGAAGTTTCCGGCGGCATGACCATGTAACAGGAGGATCGGTTAATTTATGAGAAGAGTAGTCATTACCGGCATCGGGGCCATTACCCCCATCGGAAACGACGTCAAAACCATGTGGGACAGCATCCTGGCCGGGAAACACGGCATCGAAGCAGTTGATCGCTTCGACACCTCGGACATCGACGTGAAGCTGGCCGCCATGGTCAAGGATTTCGACCCCTCCCCTGTTGTGGACAAAAAAGAACAGCGGCGCACCGACCTTTACTGCCAGTACGCCCTCTGCGCCGCCAAAGAGGCCATGGACGACTGCGGCAGCGATTTAAAAGACCTGGACCCCTACCGTGTAGGCGTCATCGTGGGCAGCGGCATCGGCGGCATCCAGACCTTTGAGGAAGAGCACTCCAAATATGAACAGAAGGGCAACAAACGGGTTTCCGTTTTCTTTATCCCCATGCTCATCAGCAATATGGCGGCGGGCTTAATTTCCATCCGCACCGGCTTCAAGGGCGTGAACTTCGCCCCGGTTACCGCCTGCGCCACCTCCTCTCACGCCATCGGCGAGGCCTTCCGCCAGATCAAGCACGGCTATTTGGACGCCTGCATCACCGGCGGCGCGGAAGCCTCCGTCACCAAATTCGCCCTGGCAGGGTTCAACAACATGGGCGCGCTGTCCAAATCCACCGACCCGGACCGGGCCTCCATCCCCTTCGACAAGGAACGGGACGGCTTCGTCATGGGCGAAGGCGCAGGCATGCTGGTTCTGGAGGAATATGAACACGCCAAAGCCCGGGGCGCTCACATTTACGCGGAAATCGCGGGCTACGGCGCAACCGGCGACGCCTACCACATCACCAGCCCCTCCCCCGATGGAGAAGCGGCGGCCAAAGCCATGCAGCTGGCCTTTGAGGAAGCGGGGCTGAAAGCCGAGGACATCGATTACATCAACGCCCACGGCACTTCCACCCCCATTAACGAGCGTTATGAAACCATCGCCGTGAAAAAGGCCCTGGGCGATCACGCCAAGGACACCCCCGTATCCTCCACTAAGTCCATGACCGGCCATATGCTGGGGGCCGCAGGGGCTGTGGAAGCCATTATCACCGCCCTGTCCCTGGAAAACGGCGTCATCCCCCAGACCCTGGGATACAAGGTCCCGGACGAGGAATGCGATTTGGACTGCGTACCGGAAGGCCCCCGTAAAGCGGACCTTAACGCCGCGCTGTCCAACTCCCTGGGCTTCGGCGGCCACAATGCCACCCTCTGCCTGAAAAAATACCAGGATTGACCCGAAAGGAAGTGTTTCCCATGTCTGAACTGAAACTCACAGTTTCCGAAATCAAGGAACTGATGGACAAAATGGCCGGTACCGGCCTCACCAGCCTGCGGGTCCGGGACGGCGAATTCGAGCTGTCCTTAAAGGCGGAGCAGAAAGAAATCCTTGTCCAGGGCGAAGCGGCCCCGGTTGTGAACATCGCCGCCCCGGCGGCCTCCCCCGCCCCCAAAAAGGAAACGGAGGAGGTTTCCGGTAATGTGGTGAAATCCCCCATTGTGGGCACCTTCTATGCCGCTCCCTCCCCGGACAAGCCCCCCTTCGTCACCGTGGGCCAGCAGGTAAAGAAAGGCGACACCCTCTTTATCATCGAATCCATGAAGCTCATGAACGAGATTCAGAGCGAATATGACGGCGCTGTGAAAAAAATCTTAGTGGAGGACGGCCAGGGCGTGGAATACGGCCAGCCCATCCTCATTATCGAATAAGAAAGGGGTACTTCCATGGCAGTTTTAAACTTGGAACAAATCAAAGAGATTATCCCCCACCGCGACCCCTTCCTGCTGATCGACGAGGTGGTGGAACTGGAGCCTGGCGTCCGGGCGGTAGCGAAAAAATACTTAAAGCCCGATGAAACCTGGTTCAAGGGCCATTTCCCCCAGGAACCGGTGCAGCCCGGCGTTCTGACTATTGAAATGCTGGCCCAGACCGGCGCGGTGTGCGCCCTCTGCCTGCCGGAAAATAAGGGGAAAATCGCCTTTTTTGCCGGCATTGACAAGGCCCGTTTCCGGGGCAAGGCCGGCCCCGGGGACACCTTGACCCTTTCTGTAGAAGTCATCAAGACCGCCCACGGCGTCAGCTTCTGCAAGGGTGTGGCTACGGTGGACGGCCGGAAAATCGCCACTGCGGAATTTTCCTCGGTACTGGGGGATTAACAGAGTATGTTTCATAAAATTCTGATTGCCAACCGCGGGGAAATTGCGGTGCGGATTATAAGGGCCTGCCGGGAAATGGGCATCTCCACAGTGGCCGTATTTTCCGAGGCGGACCGTTCCGCCCTTCACGCCCAGATTGCCGACGAGGCCATCTGCATCGGCCCCGCAAAAACCGCGGACAGCTACTTGAACGTAAAAGCCATTCTGGCGGCCTGCGAGCTGACCGGGGCGGAAGCCGTCCATCCCGGCTTTGGGTTCCTGTCGGAAAACGCAAACTTCGCCCGGATGTGCGAAAAATGCGGCATCACCTTCATCGGGCCGCCTCCCTCCGCCATGGACCGCATGGGGGACAAGGCGGTGGCCAAGGCAACCATGAAGGCCGCCGGCGTGCCGGTGGTGCCCGGTTCTGACGGGGAGATTTCCTCCCTGGAGGAAGCCAAGGCCATTGCGGCGGAAATCGGCTACCCGGTCATGGTCAAAGCCTCCGCAGGCGGCGGCGGCCGGGGCATCCGGCGGGTGGAGGACGAAGCCCAGCTGGAAAGCGCCATCCTCACTGCAAAGCAGGAGGCCAAGAGCTTTTTCGGCAACGACGGCATTTACCTGGAAAAATTTATCGTAGACCCCCGCCATGTGGAAATCCAGATTGTGGCGGACAATTACGGCAACATCGTTCATTTGGGGGAACGGGACTGCTCCTTGCAGCGCCGGAACCAGAAAATGATCGAGGAGTGCCCCTGCCCTGTTTTGACCCCTGCTTTGCGGGAGAAAATGGGCGCGGCGGCCGTCAAAGCGGCGGCGGCCTGCGGCTACCGGAATGTCGGCACCATTGAATTCCTGCTTTCCGGGGAGAACTTCTACTTCATGGAAATGAACACCCGCATCCAGGTGGAGCACCCCATTACGGAGCTGGTGACGGGCATTGATTTGGTGAAAACCCAGATCCGCATTGCGGCAAAGGAGCCGTTAAAGCTGCGCCAGTCGGACATCCATATGACCGGCCACGCCATTGAGTGCCGCATCAACGCCGAAAACCCGGCGGAGGACTTCCGCCCCTGCCCCGGCCGCATCGCGGGGCTGCATATGCCCGGCGGCCCGGGAATCCGCATTGATTCCGCCATGTACCAGGGCTGCGAAATCTCTCCCTGGTACGACTCCATGATCGCCAAGCTTATCGCCTACGCCCCCACCAGAGAAGAAGCCATGATGAAAATGAAGTGGGCTTTGGCGGAATTTTTGGTGGAAGGGGTTGACACCAATATAGATTTTCAGTTAAACTTAATTAAAGACGCCGATGTAGAGGCTGCCAACTACGATATCGGTTTCCTGGCCCGGCGGAAGGACCTTCTGCCCCGGAAACCTTAAGCGGCCCAAATTTGACAGAAAGGCTTGAGTAACGTTTATGCTGGAAGATCTTTTTAAAGTCGTCAAGTCCCGACTGGACACCGACAGCAAAAGCAGCGGCCCGGTTCGGTCCAAAATCCCCAGCGGGCTTTTGTTCAAATGCCCCCGCTGCCAGAACGTCATGTTTATGGACGAGTTCCAGTCCGCCATGAAGGTCTGCTCCGCCTGCTCCTACCACGCCCGGATTTCCGCCAGGGAACGGCTGGACATTACGGTGGACAAGGACAGCTTCGTGGAATACGACGCCGGGATGTGCTCCAAAAACCCTTTGGATTTCCCGGAATATCAGGAAAAGCTGGAGGCCGCCCAGGAAGCTACGGGGCTTAAAGACGCGGTTATTACCGGGGAATGCACCATCCGCACCCGGAAATGCGTCATTGTCATTATGGATTCCCATTTTATGATGGCTTCCATGGGCTCCGTTGTCGGAGAAAAAATCACCCGGGCCTTTGAACGGGCCACGGAAAAACGCCTGCCGGTGGTGCTTTTTGCCGCGTCCGGCGGCGCAAGGATGCAGGAAGGTATCCTGTCCCTGATGCAGATGGCCAAAACCTCGGCCGCTGTGGCCCGGCATTCCGACGCGGGGCTGCTTTATATTACCGTCCTCACCGACCCAACCACCGGCGGCGTAACCGCCTCCTTCGCCTCTTTGGGGGACATTATCATCGCCGAGCCTAAGGCCCTCATCGGCTTTGCCGGGCGGCGGGTCATTGAAGGGACCATCAAGCAGCGGCTGCCCGACGAGTTCCAGTCGGCGGAATTCCTGCTGGAACACGGGTTTGTGGACATGATTGTCAGCCGGGTGAATATGCGGAGGACCATTTCCAAGCTCTTAAAGCTTCATCTCAGCGCAACGGAGGGAGAAAGTCATGAGTGAACTGACCGCATGGGAACGGATCGAGCTGATCCGCCACAAAAACCGTCCCACTCTCAACGATTACATCCCCCTGATCTTTGATGAGTTTTACGAAATGCACGGCGACCGCTACTTCGGCGACGATCCGGCCATTATGGGCGGCATCGGCCGGTTAAACGGCATCCCGGTGACAGTCATCGGCCAGGTAAAGGGGCGGGATTTGGAGGAAAACAAGAAAACCAATTTTGCCTCCCCCAACCCGGAGGGCTACCGCAAAGCCCTGCGGCTGGCCAAGCAGGCGGAGAAGTTCCACCGGCCGGTGATCTGCTTTATCGACACCCCCGGCGCTTTCTGCGGCGTGGCGGCGGAGGAACGGGGACAGGGCGAGGCCATTGCCCGGAACCTGTTGGAATTTTCCCGGCTGAAAACCCCCATTGTTTCGGTGGTGCTGGGAGAAGGCGGCTCCGGCGGAGCCTTGGCCTTAGGGGTGTGCGACGCCCTTTACATGCTGGAAAACGCCGTGTACAGCGCCATTTCCCCCAGAGGCTGCGCCAGCATCCTTTGGAAGGACGCTTCCAAGGAAAAGGAGGCGGCGGAACAGCTGCACATTACGGCGGAGGATCTGGTATCCTTAGGCGTCTGCGACGGCATCATCCCGGAGCCTCCCGGAGGGGCCCATACGGACCACAACCTGATGGCAGAGAATATTGCCGACACGGTTTTGGAAAGTATTCAAAATTTTATGCAAAAAAGTGTTGCAAATTTGCTGGAAGCACGCTATAATAAATTCAGAAAAATCGGTGAATTTGAAGAATTTGCCAACCAATGACCCTGTGGTTATAACCGCGACTGCGTTATAATAAAAAATTGTCAAATCATTTGAAGGAGGAAAATCTCATGGTATTTGAGAAAGTCCGCGATATTCTTGTTGAACAGCTGGATGTCGAAGAAGAAAAAGTAAGCATGGAGGCGTCCATCATGGATGACCTGGGTGCGGATTCCCTGGACATCGTTGACCTGGTAATGTCCCTTGAGGACGAGTTCGGCGTGGAAATTCCCGATGATCAGGTGGAGAACATCAAGACCGTTGGGGACATCGTGAAATACATTGAGGATAATGCATAATCAGATGTTTTTCTGGGGCAGCCTTTCTTAAGGCTGTCCCTTTTGCATACCGGCTGTAACACATTGGAGGGCCTTCTCATAGTATAGGATACATCAAACAAAGGAGGTTCTCTTCTATGAACTGTTTTGGCGGAAATAATTTCAGCTGGATTATCATTATCATCCTTCTCCTGATCTGCTGCGGCGGATGCGGAAACAACAGCTGCGGGTGCAGCAACAACTGTGGCTGCAACAACAACTGCGGCTGCAACAACAATTGCGGCTGTGACAATAGCTGCGGCTGCTGCTAACTCCCTTTCCCCTGCGGAGGCGGCCTTTAAATGGCTGCCTCCTACAATTATCCGGGATATTTCGTAAATTGCAGGGGCGCGCATTGCAACGGCGTTTTTGTGAAATCGTGGGCGAACCCAGTTCGCCCCTACAATGCGTTTGCCATTTGATTCTACAAAAACGACGGGGCGTCGAGGACGCCGCCCCCTACAATCTGTTCGGGATGTTTCGTAAAAACGGGGGACGATGCCCACATCGTCCCCCGTTTTTTACATAACCAAACCGAAAACGTATTGTAGGGGCGGGGTTTCCCCGCCCGCCGGATTTCCCGAAACGTTTTTACATTTTACGCGGGACGGGAAACCCGTCCCCTACAAACCCATTATCGTTTGATTGTACAAAAACGGCGGGGCGTCGAGGACGCCGCCCCCTACAATCTGTTCGGGATGTTTCGTAAAA
>DVJP01000078.1 GCA_018716725.1 Candidatus Merdivicinus excrementipullorum
AGCGGATCGCCATCCGGGAAGGCATGAGCGAGGTGCAGACCGTTTCTGCCGCTGTCCTTGAGGTTGCACACAGCAAGCTCCACGACCCCAAAAAGTATGAGGCGGAGCCAACCTGGAAGATTGTCATGGTGAGCGAGGGCGGCACCAAGCGGGACTTCCGTATGGATTTTGCCACCGAAGCGGAGGCGGAACAGGCCGCCGCCGAGGAAGGCTGGCGCTATGTGGACGAGAATCAGTTTGAGTGGCGGCTGGAAGTGGAGGAAGATCTGACGGCGGTGAAACAGGCTGCCAAGAACCGCAACACCGAGGAAGTGGAGGCCGAGAGCATTTCTTATGCGGTTTGCCAGTATTTCGGCATCCAGACCGGCGAGAACAGTTTTGGCTACATCGCTTCCTGGTCGAAGGACAAAGAGCTGAAGGAGCTGCGGGCCAGCCTGGAGACCATCAACAAGACTTCCTGTGAGCTGATTAACGACATTGAGCGAAACTACAAGGAAATCTGCAAAGAGCGCGGCATTGACCTGACCGCGCAGCAGGAACAGCCTGCGGCAGAGATGGAAGCCCCCACACAGGTTCCGGTCCGCCATGAGTACAAGCTGCATGACAATTTTGAGCGCACCTCTCCGGCAGACGGCACCTATATCCAGGAATACACCGTTGCGGAGGATTTATCCCTTACTCCAGGCGAGGTGCTTTATACCGGCACCTATGGAGAATGTACCAAGCTGTACGCCGCCCTTCAGGATGGCAGCATGACCGCCAAACAGGTCAAAGACCAGACAAAGATGGAAAAGCTCTATGAACTGGATGAGCGGCTGTACCTCCACATCCAGCCCTGTGAAGATGGCTATGACTACACCATCTACGATAAAGATACCATGCGGGCGCTGGACGGCGGGCAGCTGGACGCCCCGCAGCTTCCGATAGCAAAGGCTTGTCTGGAAATCTGTAACCTGCATAACATTGGAACCCACACGATTGCCTATGCACCGCTGGAAATGGTGGAAACTCTGCAAGAAGCACAGCTTTCCCAACCACCTCTACCGCCTGAACCGCCGGAGCATCATCTGGACGAATACCCCATGCCGGACCCTGTGCTGACCCAGGACGATCTGGAAAAATGCGGCTACCTGGACGGGGATTTGCTGCCCCTCTCCAAAGAGAGAGCCTACGAGCTGATGGAGCGCGACTTGACTGTTTACATGATCCAGCAGGGCGAGAACCCGGAGATGGCCTTTGATACCGCCGATCTGGACGCCCATGACGGCATCTTTGCGGTGTCCCGTGAGGAATGGGAGGAAAGCCCGGAGTTTGATAAGCTGGTCAAGGACCGCATGAATCACCAGCAGGAACGGGAGCAGGCGTTTCTCTCCCACAAGGGGGACTGCTATGCGATTTACCAAGTGAAGCACACTGACGAGCTGCGGGACATCCGCTACGAGGGCCTGGAATGGCTCCAGTCCATCGGGCGGACGGTGCAGCGGGATAACTATGAGCTGGTTTATACCGCTCCGCTGCTGCCCTCTGATTTGAAAGGCGATACCACCGAACAGCTCTTTTACCGTTTCAACAATGAGCATCCCGCCGATTACGGCCATCCGTCCATGAGCGTCAGCGACATCGTTGCCATCAAGCGGGACGGCAAGGTATCCTGTCATTACTGCGACAGCTTCGGCTTTCAGCAGATTCCCGGATTCCTGCCGGACAATCCGCTGAAAAATGCGGAAATGGCCGTGGAGGATGACTACGGCATGATCGACGGCATCATCAACAACGGACCCAAGGAGCCGACAGTGTCCCAGCTGGAACAGCAGGCCCGCAGCGGCCAGCCGATCTCCCTCATGGATTTGGCTGCCGCCGCCTACCGGGAGGACCGGGACAAGAAAAAGTCCGTCATGGAGCAGCTGAAAAGCCAGTCCAGGACGGAACACAAAAAGACAGCGCCCAAAAAGAGCGCGGAAAGGGAGATTTGATATGGGAAACTTCATTTTTGAAGAAATCAACCTCATGTGTATTTACAACACCGGCAGCCGCACCGGGCTGATCGAGGCCCTGAACGAAATGCGCGGCCACCTGGAACCGGACGAAACCGAACTGCGGGAGCTGACGGACAGCGCCCTGGGCAAGCTCCAGGCTATGAGCGACGCCGAGTTTGCCGAGCTGGAGCTGTTCCCGGATTTCGACGAGTAAGAACCTACGATACCGATACAATACTTCTCATAAATCCCTGACCCGGCCACCCTGTCGGGCCGGGGATTTTGTTTGTTGGGGTATATCCCCAAACCCCTGTTTCTGTCTGGCAATTTTACAATTCATTTATTTCCAAGGAAGGACGGTCATTGTATAATAGAGGTGATAAGAACAGAACTTTTCAAACCGCCTCATTGCATGGAATAGTCTACTTTATTATAATTAAAGCAGGAGGTGTTTAGCGATGGCGAATGAAGATAAAAAAGATTTTAATGCCATGCTACATGATAGCAAGGATATGCCTAAATTCCAGACCATTACCGACCAGAAAAGCATTGAGAAGTATGGCGGAAGCAGGATGTACTTTGCACCGCCAATCGACTATGATAAAGTGATGAAACTGATACCTGATGGCAAAGTAATCACTGTCGGAAAAATCCGTGAATATTTTGCTGAACTGAATGGGGCGGATTTCACAGAGCCTATCACAGCCGGAATTTTTGTATCTATTGCAGCATGGGCAAGTTACCAGCGTTCCGAAGATGAAACCCCGTATTGGCGAACCTTAAAGGCAAACGGGGAATTGAACGAAAAATATCCCGGCGGTGTAAAGGCACAAAAGGAAAAGCTGGAAGCAGAAGGCCACACTATTATTCAGAAAGGACGCACAAATATAAAGTATTTCGTAAAGGACTATGAAAGCGTTCTTTTTGATTTGAGATAGGAATTTTGAGTTGTAAAATATCCCATCATCGGGCCAATCTGACCCAGAACTTTCAAAACTGAATACCAGCCGCCTAACGGCGGCACCACCCCAGCAGGAAATCAGAAACGGTTTCCTGCTTTTCTTTTACCC
>DVJP01000008.1 GCA_018716725.1 Candidatus Merdivicinus excrementipullorum
TCTTTTTGTTCGCGCCCGGGGCGCGAAGGGATAGATTCCGCTTCACTGCGCGTTGTCAAGCAAGCTTGACAACAGCGGCCAAGGACTCCGTCCGCCGTGAACTTTGTTCACGGAATGGAAATCCTGCAAGCTTTTAAAAAAGCTTGACCAAAACTTTTCTTTTTCTCTTTTGTGCAGTTTTACTTTCAAAAAAGGTTTTTCTACAGTCTGAACCGCCGTATAGAATGCTATACGGCGGTTTTCTGGCTTTAAGCTGTTTTTTGGGCGCCTGTTTTCCTGTCGGCTGATGGTTTAATAGAAAAACAGGTGTTTCGTTATGGAGTACGTATTATTGCTTTCTCTCATCTGAGTTAATGGGGATGTATTTTGGGCGCTTGCCGGCGTCTGTTTGGATAACGCGGCCGTCCGGAAGGGTAACCTCTATATTCTCCAATTGGCAGTCGGCGCGCACAGCCAATATCTGCTGGCCGAATAAATAAGCGACGGCGCCGCGCGTATTGGTTTTGCAGGGAATGACGGACTCTTCAAATGCCGCGTGATGCCGGCTCCAGATTTCATCGCCAAATGATCCGGCGGCGCCGTTGCAGATATCGTCTGTACCGCCGCCAATTTGCGTGTGAATCTCTGGGGAAAGAAAACGTGTAAAGACATAGTATTCTGACGGGACCCGGTTCCGCAGAATATCAGGGTCATCCGGCGGAACGGATAAAATCTTGCTGTACCCATAGCCGTGGGATTCGTCCAGCAGCACGCTGCGGCTGTCCAAAACCAGCTCTCCCATAACGCAGGCATCGGGTTTCAGTTCTTTGGCGCGTTTCCGGATGTAATCCACGAGCTTTATGATTTCCGTACCGTAAGAATAGGAGTTTTCGTGATGGTGCGATGGATCGTAACACTGGGGAGGGGGGACTGCGCCGCAGATTTGATCTAAAAAGATACCGTCCGCATCCATATCCAGCAAAATAAACTGAAGCGTTTTATCCCAGTAGTTTCGGATTCCCGGCGCGGAGGGGCAGAACATATACATGGGGAGCCAGTCGTTATACACCGGCAGCCCGTCGGCGCCGTGGACAAAAAGTTCAGGATGCTGCCGGAATACGTTCGTTTCATCCCCTGCGGCAATGGCGTTTGTATATAAGTAGGTGCGGCAGCCTCTTTCATGAATATATTTTACAATGCGGCGCGCAGTCTCTGTGGAGGCGGTGTAATCTCCGCAAAATGAATCGAATTGGTACATCCCGCGGATATGCTTCAGGTTCTCCCACCATCCGAATTGATAAAACAGGGGCTTATATCCGCGGGCTTCGCCGTCTTTGATGGCGGCGTCAATTTCGCCCCGGATTTGTTCATAGGTGCGGGGAGAGCCAAGTTCACTGAATAAAATGACGCCGGTTCCTAACTGGGGCGGATTATATGGGGCCAGGCAGTGCCCTGCCCGGGACTGCGTATATTTTTCATCCAGCATCCAGGCGGGGCGTTCATTGCGGGGCGGGAATGCGCGCATTAAATAACGGCGGTATGGTTCCATTGCCTCCGCCCAATTGCCGCCAATGCCGATAAATAATGTGGGAACCGCCAGTTTGCTGTGGGGAGGAACGGTTACTTTTTCCAATGTCAAGCGAAGATGCCCTTCCTGTCCGCCGCAGCAATTCCGGATAGAAGTGATGAGCTGTGCGGAATTATACAGCCCGGCGGCAACGCAGCGGTTGGCTGTGGCGGAGGCAGTGAGGCAGAAGGATGCCTGCCCAGGATAGGTTGCGCAGGCAGGCCAGGAAATACGGTCCAATACGCCGCCAAAAACCGGTGAAAAAACCCTGACGTCGTTTTCATCCATATTATAAAGAATATATGGATAACTGAGCTTTGTGTCGATGGCCGCGTCAGTGTTGTTTTCTAAGTACAGCTCTGCTTCATAATGCCCGGGGGCGACCTGTCTCATGGTTCCATAGGCAGACAAAAGGCCGTTGGGTTCAGAAGAAAAGGTCCAGCCGTTGGGAATTGGAGTAATAGAAACCAGTCTGGCCTGCATTTAAAAATGGGGAACTTTGTTTTCCACTTTTCAAGCGGCAGAGTTCCCCTTTTCGTTTCAAAGATTGGCGGATAAAAGATTGGGCAAGGCGGAAAAGAGAATCCTTTATAGAATGGAATATGTCCGGAAGGGAGCATCAGATATGAATTCAGAACAGGTTTATAAACGGAAGCGGGCGGCACGGAAGCGGCAACTGATTGAGTCTATTCCGCTTTATATTATGCTGATCCTTCCGATTGCGTATTACATAATTTTTGCCTATTTACCAATGTCTGGGTTAGTAATTGCCTTTAAAGATTATTCGCTCTGGAAGGGGATTTTGGAAAGCCCCTGGGCGCAAAACGCAGGGTTCGAGCATTTTCTAACTTTTTTAACAGACGATTATTTTTGGGGGGTCTTTAAAAATACTTTTATATTGGGCTTTACCAATACAATCGTCAACTTTACCGCTCCCATTATACTGGCGCTGTTCATTAATGAGCTTCGCCCGTCGAAATATAAGAAATTAACTCAAACGATCACCTATCTTCCTTACTTCGTATCCACGGTAGCCTTGGTGGGGATTATTATTTCCATGCTTTCTCCTTCTACCGGGATTATCAACAGCGTCATCAAAGCGTTAGGCGGGACCCCCATTAATTTTATGGTGGAATCCAAATTCTTTGTGGCGATTTACGTTTTTACAAATTTATGGAAAGGGCTTGGATGGGGGACGATTATTTACCTGGCGTCCATGTCCAATGTGAACCCGGAACTGTATGAAGCGGCCGACATTGAAGGGGCCGGCCGTTTTTGCAAAATGTGGCATATTACGCTGCCTGAAATCAAGCCGACAATTGCCATCCTGCTGATTATGAGCATGCCCGGCATCATTGGGGCGGATTTTGAAACCATTTTACTGCTTCAGCGTCCTCAGACTATGGATGTAGCGGATGTTGTGGCGACTTACAGCTATCGGCGGGGCCTGCTTGGCTCGGAGTTTGATTTTGGTACGGCCATGGGATTATTTTTCTCCCTGGTAAATATTTTGATTATTTTTGGTTCCAATCAAATCAGCAAAAAACTGACCGATGTCAGTATCTGGTAGCTTCCCTGTCCCACAATCAGGGCCGATTTTTCAAACAATAAAGTTCATACAGAAAGGGGTTTCCTTATGAAGCAGGCACGAAGCCGCAAGCGGCTGGATTTGGTGTATGTTTTTATTTTGATTCTTATAGGGCTTATTGCTTTATTAATGCTATATCCTTTCTTATATATTATTTCCGTTTCCCTGTCAGATTACCGCTATGTTTCCCAGGTGACGTTTTTCCCAATCGGGCTGAACTTTGACGCGTATCAATATATTTTCCAACTGAAAAATGTGCAAAGCGGCTATTTGAATACAATTATCTATACAGCCGTGGGCCTGGCGATTAATATGGTGATGACGGTTCTCTGCGCTTATCCATTATCGAAAAAACGGCTGCCGGGCCGCCGGTTCTTTAATATCCTGGTCTTGATTACCATGTATTTCAGCGCAGGGTTGATTCCCTCCTACCTGCTGGTTACAAACTATCTGCACATCAACAACACCATTTGGGCGTTGGTTCTGCCCGGCGCCATCGGCACCTGGAACATGATTGTGCTCCGCATCTATTTTATCAGCAGTATCCCGTCTGAAATTGAGGAGTCCTGCCGGATTGACGGGGCAAGCGAATTGCAGATGCTGCTCCAGATTTATCTGCCTCTTTCCCTTCCCATATTAGTTACCATCGGGCTATTCTATTTTGTCGGTTTGTGGAATTCCTGGTTCCCTGCGTCCTTATATTTGGACAATGCGGAAGACTGGCCGATCCAGCTGGTGCTGAAAAACGTAATGTCCACCCAGGGGGCCTCCCTGCTGTCGGGTCAGTCTGGTACAATTGCCGTGGGGCAGATGGGGAAGAGCAATTCCAGGACGGATGTAAACTCGCTGAACAATGCGCTGACCTTGGCAGTGGCGCTGCCGATTATTTTAATCTATCCCTTCTGTCAGAAATTCTTTATTAAAGGCGTAATGGTAGGCTCATTAAAGGGATAAATCTCAGGAGGAAATGACTTGTGGCAAATATCTACGACGTGGCAAAAGCGGCAAATGTATCCATCAGCACGGTTTCTTATGTTTTTAACGGGAAACGTCCCATTAGTGAAGAAGTAAAGGCGCATGTTTTGGAAACCGCGTCTGCGCTGGGTTATGCCGGAGGGCGGAAAAAGGGATCAAAACCGCAGGCGAATCAGCTGATCGGCCTGTTTGGCAGCAGCATTGAAAACCTGGGATATAATATTTACACCCATCAAACCCTTATGGGAATTTTCAATGTGCTGAAAAATACGGATTATCATGTGCTGTTTATTCCGGATGGCTCCAACGCAAGCTCCATTTGGGAGCAGGATACAGCTCTGTGCCTGCAATTGGCGGGCGCTGTTGTGATTGAGCCGAAAGAAACGGAAAATTATTACAGCTATTTCGAAGAGAAAAAAATTCCGTTTGTGGTAATCGGCCGTCCGGAAGCCCATAATTTGTCCACAAACTATGTGGATGTGGATAATGTTTCCTTGGGATACCGCTCCATGAAATATTTTTTGGACCGGAAGATTTCAGAAGTCCTGTTCTTAAACGGGCCAAAGGGGCTGACGGTTTCGGAGGACAGGAAAAAAGGCGTTTTATTGGCGTTAGAGGAATACGGCCTGCCCGCTGAAAAATCCATGATTGTTCATACCGATTTTTCACTGGACCGCGCTTATGACGCGGTGCGCGAAATTTATTCGGGATCCTGCGCCTTTCCCGCCGTAATTGCATGCAGCGATTTGCAGGTAATCGGCGCCCTCAACGCAATTCGGGACTGTGGGTACGACTGCCCCCGGGACGTTTCTTTGTTCTGTACCAGCGAAACCTATATGTCCGCAAACGCTACCCCCCGCATTACCGGCATGGATACAAAGCCGGTGCAGATTGGAGAACAGACCGCCAATTTATTGCTGAAACTGATCCGAAAGGAATTAATCAATCCCTCCCACATCAGCTTGCCGTCAGAACTGCATGAGCGGGACAGCGTCAGATCTTAAAAACGCGCGGCAATCTGGCTGCAAAAGGGAGGCTTGTCCCGCGCTGTACTCACCACCAAACAACAGAAAGGATGATTCAACATGATCTTTCGAGACTCCTGTGTGACGCAAGTGTCCCCCTATTCCTGTACGGAGGAATCAACGGCGGTCCCCCGGCAGATATTCCCGGCCTATATTGGGACAGGGAATACGGTGCTTTCTCTAGATGCATCCGGTTTGCAGTCCTTGAACCATGGCGTGCAGGAAGCCTTCGGCGCGATGCCGGGAAGCGGCGATATGTACGTGGTATCCCACGGCATAATGTCGGATATCCTTTCGGCCGACAATGCGCATCCCTACGGTTACTTTACTTGGGAATTTGAAAGGGAAGGGGAATGGGTCGGCCCTGAAAATTTAGTCAGCCAGGCGGCAGTTTGGAAACGGCGGCTCTATTTGGACCAGGGGCGTGCCGTGACGTCCATGATTCTCTTGCAGAATACAAGGCTGGAGCTGGACGTCGCCGGCCTTTTGGGCACGAATCGTATTTTGATGCGGGTGCGCCTGAAATCGTATCATCGAAGCAACCAGAAATCGGGAAAAGAAATCTCGGCAAAATTTCGCATCCGCCTGCATCTTGCAACGCGATCCGGCGAGGCCGCGTGCCGCAGCCCGCAATGGGACAATATGGTTTTAAAGGCCAGTTACCCGGGGCGTCAGGATTACGAGATTCGGATCGGCGCTTATTCTTCTGATGCCGGAAAATCTTTTGACGGAAACTGCCTGACATTGGAGTTTACGCCGCAAATTACGGACGAGTGGCAGGAAGCTGCGGCGCTGTTTGACTTTGCCGCAGATGAGCAGGCGATTCCCTCTGAATCTTCGGATTTTTCCAGATACTGCGCCGGGCTGTTTTTGGACAACTGGAAAAAACGCAGGGAACGGTATGCCTCTTTAGCGGAATTCCATGGGCTGGACGACAAGCAGACGTTTTTATACCACAACACGCTGTATCTGATTTACTCCTGCTTTTCCCCAAGCTATGGGTACCCCATTGGCTTTCCGTTTTATTTTCCGTGGTGCTGGAGATGCTCCACCTTTTGGGATTCCACCTTTTTAATGGATGGGATTATGCGGCTGGGAGATAGTGAAAGCTCAAAGAAATTCCTTCAGTTTTTATATCAGAGCATGAACCGGGAAGGGAAGCCGTTTTCCTGGATGTTCGCTTACGACGGCCGCTCCACCGTTGACGACGACCGGGATATCGCCCCGCTGGTCATGTGCGCCCACGCCATGACGGCTATCCGGCACTACGAGTATTTTCAGGACCTTGAAACCCTGCGGAGCTGCGGCTACCCGATTTTGGAACGGGTTGCACAATATGCGGCGGAAGAACTGTTCAGCCGGGACGAACAAGGCCGGTGGTATTTATCCATCCCTGTCAGCAACGATGTGGTAGAAGAACAGGCGCGTGAAATCAATCAGACCTTTACGTTAGTCTGGTTTTTGACCATATTCCGCAAATGTGTGGAATACGGCCGCCTTTTTGGAAAGGAACATCCGCTGCTGGAGGAGATTACCGGCAACTTCCGGATTGAACAGGATGAAACGGAATATTTCCACAGCCAAGGGATCCGGGCGGGAGAGCATAACTGCGCTTCCTGGATTGTGTTTTTGCTGTTTCCCACAGAGGGGATGCCCTTCCTGGATCTGGAAAAGTTAAACCGCACCCGCAAAAAATACAGCTGGGAAGAACTTTATATGGATTTGCAGGGATGTTACCAGCCGTGGACGGAAATGATGCAGGGATGCTCGGACCTCCGCAGAGGGGATGCGGAGGAAGGATACCGGATGTTCCAGCTGGGCCTTTCCCACACCTTTGGTCCGGGATATTTCAGTGAAATCGGCCCCATGCAGGAAACGGTAGGGCTGCCGCCTTATATCAGTGCATATGGGACTTTTTTAAATTACCTTGCCTCTTTATATGTGACGACAGATATTTGGGATGGGCGTTTGGGGGTGTTTACCAGCCTGCCGGCGGAATTGTCCTCAAAAGCCTTCCAGGTGGAAGGACTCCGCTGCAACAAAGGGCTGACCCTGTCCGCCGCCCGCCTGCCCGGCCGCCTGGAAGTGAAGCTGGCCGGCCGCCGTCCCGGTTTGCAGGTGGAATGCCTTCTGCCTTCGGGACTGGATTTATCTGATGCAGAGCTGTATATCAACGGATATCCCCACTGTTTTGAAGTAATTGACCGCCGGAGGAAGATTCTGCGCTTCCAGCTGGATTTGGACGGAACGGCGGAAATTGTGATTCAATGATCTTGTAGGGGCAAGCAATTATGGGGAGAGTTTGCTGTACATAGGGGTACAGAAAGGCGCTGTGGGATATGAAAGAACAATTTTATTATTTTTCCGGCACCCATTGGGACCGGGAATGGTATCAAACGTTTCAGGGGTTCCGCTTAAAGCTGATTAGAGTAGTAAACGATTTGATTGATTATTTAGAAAACCATACGGACATACAATGTTTCCATTTTGACGGTCAGACCATTGTGCTGGATGATTACTTGGAGATTTGCCCGGAAAACCGGGAAAGGCTCCAAAAGCTGATTCAGCAGAAGCGAATCAGAATCGGGCCGTGGTACTGTATGCCTGATGAAAATTTGGTTTCGGGGGAAGCGCTGATTCGCAATTTACAAAAGGGGATTCAGAAATGCCACCAGTGGGGGACAGAATTTTGGCCTGTGGGCGACCTTTGCGATACTTTTGGGCACACGCCGCAGATGCCGCAGCTGCTCAATGGCTTCGGCATTCAAAGCGCGATTTTAGGGCGCGGCACCAATGAGTCGACTACGCCGGCATATTTCCGCTGGGTGGCCCCAAACGGCGGGGAAGTGCTTACCTTTAAGGTGCCGGATGCCTGCGGGTACGGTTCGTTTGCGTTAGAGGTCTGCGACCAGGTGCAGAAAGGGGAGCTGCGCTCCCCGGAGTCCCCGGAATTCCGCGCGGCATTGTCAAAATACCTGCGGCGTGAAAAGGAGCGTTCCAATCTGCCGGTTACCGTAATATGGGACGGGATGGATCACGAGCCTATGCATACTTCCATCCCTGCATACTTAGACGCGGTTGCAGAACTGTATCCGGACGCCGCGGTGGTTCAGGGGGATTTGTCGGATGTGGCCCGGCAGTTGGAGCCGGAGCGCAGCAGGCTGCCTGTCCGGACAGGCGAGCTGCTGGAAACGGCGCAAAAGCCCGGACCGTACCTCCATCTGCTGTCCCACGTTCTGTCAAGCCGGCAAAGCATCAAAAACCGGAACGATTCCTGCCAAAACCTGTTGGAAAAACTGCTGGAGCCGATGCTGGTATATTTTGGCGAACATGGCATCCAATATCCGGGCGAAATATTACAAAATGCCTGGCAGCATTTATTGCAGAATCACCCCCATGATTCCATCTGCGGCTGTTCCATTGACCGGGTTCACGACGAAATGTCCTACCGTTTTTCCCAGGTGGAAAGCATTACGGAAGCGGTTTTGGACGACGGTATCCGGACGCTGGCAGGCGGCGTGCATCCAATAGGGGAAGAGGGCGGCACGCTGGCGCTGATCAATCCTATGCCCTGCGAGCGGCGTGGCCTGGTGGAAGCGGAACTTCCCTTTGACCCCAATTACCCCAAATGGAACGAGCCATTTGGCTATCAGTCCATATGCGCCTTCCGGCTGATCGACAGCAATGGAAACCAGGTGCCCTATTCCATTCAAAGCATTCAGGAGGGGGCGCAGATCCGTTTATGCAGCGAAGCCGTCAGCCGGGTGGATTTATACCGGATTCTGATCCCAGCCTTTTTTGACGGAATGGGCAGCATTTCGCTGCGGATAGAACCTGCCGGCGCGCCGGTCCGCAATATGGGACGCATTGCATATCCGGACGGGCGCCTGGAAAATGAGTTCCTGACAGTTGAGGTACAGGCGGATGGACGGATTTCCCTGTATGATAAGGCCGCCGGCCGTACTTATTCCAATTTATTGGGGCTGTCCGACCATGGCGAATTAGGGGACGGCTGGAACAGCGTTTATCCCGTGGAAGATGAGGAAATTTTGGGCGGAGCCGTAAAGCGCGTAGCTGTAAAAAACAACGACGGCCTGTGCGGGCGGATTACGGTTGAAATGGAACTGCGCTTGCCGGAAGGAATCGAGTATGTACAGGGAAGGCTGCGCCGTTCATCTTCGCTGAAAGCGGTTCCCGTTTGCTTTTCATATACTTTACAGAAAGGGGAACGGAAGCTGCTGGTAGACCTGGATGTTGACAATGCCGTGAAAGACCATGTTCTGCGCCTTCTTCTGCCCACCGGCATCCCCGGGAATTATCAGGCCAACGCTGCGTTCACGTTCGTTGAAAGAAAGACGGGAATCGACCCCGGCACTGCCGGTTGGAAAGAATGCGGAAAGCTGGAAAAACCAACGGCGGGTATTGTGCTGAAGCGGGATGCGGCAGGAAACGGGCTGGCGTTTATTTCCCGCGGGGGGCTGCATGAATGCGGCGGGGATGATGATCCGTCCGGGACGCTCAAGGTGACATTGCTCCGGTCGTTTTCCAAAACTCCTACTACAAATGGGGAACCGGGCGGCCAGGAACTATTTCCTCACCACTATTCTTTTGAACTGATGCCGTTGGATTCCTCGGTCTCCAATACGATGCTCCAATATGAGCAGAATATTTTGCAGTCGCCGGCGCTTTCGTTTACTGCCCGGAGATGGGAGGACGATACCCTGCTGACAGTAAAAGGAGGATCTGTCAGCGCGTTGGCGCCAAGTGAAAGGGGGTTTTGCCTGCGGATTTACAATCCCGAGGATAGGGAAAACGATTGTGTGATCTATTGGCGTGGGCGGAACCTCCGGCAAATAGAAACCTGCACCTTAAATAATGAAACGCTGGGACAGATGCCTTTTTCTGCTGGGAGTCAAGAAATTTCTCTTCGTTTACAAAAACAGCAGATTTTAACGCTGCAATTTATTTTCCAATAGGGGCAAGCCCGAAATCTTGGGATCCTGCGCCAATTTGGATATGATTATTGGAAAATCAGAGTGATACCGTCACTGCACCAAAATAAAACAGCGGCCCTGCAAATCTCCTGTATTGATAAGCATTCCAAAGCCTTATTGATGTTGATTTTACAAAAGAAATATGCTATCCTAAAAAAGGGGGTGCTGCATGGTGGAAATCCGCGTTTTGAAGTATTTTTTAATGGTGGCACGGGAAGAAAATATTACGAAGGCGGCTGAGCTTCTGCATTTAACGCAGCCGACCCTGTCTCGCCAGCTCATGCAGCTGGAGGAGGAACTGGGCGTAAAGCTGTTCCACCGGGGCAAGCACCGCATAAGCCTTACCGAGGACGGGATGCTCCTGCGCCGCCGCGCTGAGGAAATTATTTCCCTTTCGGAAAAAACCAGGGAGGATCTCCGCCATAAAAGGGAGCAGCTGGCCGGAAAAATCACCATCGGCAGCGGGGAACTGCAAAGCTCCCAGTTCCTGGCGGAGCTGATTACCTCCTTCCAGGAAAAAAATCCCATGGTGCAGTTTGAATTTTACAGCGGCAACTCCGACAACATCAAAGAACGGATTGAACGGGGCCTTCTGGACATGGGATTGTTGCAGGAACCGGTGGATATTACAAAATACAGCTTTATCCGCACCCCCGTCAAGGAACGTTGGGGCGTCTTAGTGCGGACGGACAGCCAACTGGCGGCCAAAGAAAGCGTCCGTCCGGAGGATTTGGCGGGTGTCCCGCTCATTATGCCCGCAAGGGAGAACATCCAAAACGAGCTTCTCAACTGGCTTGGCGCGGACATGGAGCAGCTCCATATCGTAGCCAGCGGGAATTTGCAGTATAATATGGCCATCCTGGCCCGCAGCCAGTCCAGCTGCGTCCTTACGCTGGACTTGGATTGTTCCTACGAGGGGCTTTGTTTTGTCCCCCTTTCACCCAGGATGGAAACCGGCACGGTGCTGGTGTGGAAAAAAATCCAGGCGTTTTCCCCAGTGGTCCAGGCATTTATGGAACACGCGAAAAATGCGTTTCAGGCATTAACAAGGATTGAATAGAGGTATTAGACATTTTTATACGAAAGCGTTACAATATAGGTGTTCCAAGAGGAACGCCTATATTTTTTGCGCGGAACAGCCTGCCGGGAAGGAGTGAGCAAATGACTATTCAAGAAGCCAGCGAGCGTTATCATATTCCCATGGACATTCTGAAAGAATATGAAAGCTGGGGGCTGTGCGGCGCTGTCAAAAAGGTCATGGGCGCCTGGCAGTACGACGATACCGACCTGGAACGGCTGAGCCTTATCATGACCCTGCACGATATCGGCTTTGACCGCACGGAAATTGAAACCTATATGAGATTGCTGCTGGAACGGGAAGGGACGGACGGCCAGCGGATGCGGATGCTGAACCAAAAACGCAGGAATCTCTTAGACGATATCCATTTCCGCGAAAAACAGCTGAGCAGGCTGGATGATCTCCGGTATTACATCCAAAAACAGCAAAAGATTTGATAGTTTTAAGGAGGAACCATCATGAAAATCCAAGACAAAACCGCATTTGATGAGCAGAACGTTTTCGGCCAGGGCGCGGCCAACACCGCTTTTGCCCAGTACTTTATTGGGAATTCCTACCTGAACCCTCTGACCAAACCCGGCCAAAGCGCCGTGGGTCTGGCAAACGTGACCTTTGAGCCGGGCTGCCGCAACAACTGGCACATCCATCACGCCAAATCCGGCGGCGGCCAGATTCTCATCTGCACCGCTGGCGAGGGCTGGTACCAGGAGGAAGGCAAAGAAGCTGTGAGCCTTACCCCCGGCGCCGTCATTGTCATCCCGCCGGAAGTAAAGCACTGGCACGGCGCCAAGGCCGACAGCTGGTTCAGCCACATCGCCGTGGAGGTGCCCGGCGAGGAAACCAGCAACGAGTGGCTGGAAGCAGTGGACGACGAAAGTTATTCCAAACTTCAGTAAAAAGGGGGGTTACATGATGATGGAAAACCTTCGGGCAGCGGACCCGGAATTTATGGAGCGTTTTGAACACTTTGCCTTTGACGAGGCGGTGAACGAACCCGGCCAGGAACTTGAGCCTGTCACCCGGCATATGGCCATTCTGGCTGCGCTGCTGGGCTGCCAGGGCATGGACGCCTTCCGGGAGGAGCTGCCTGCCGCCCTGGACGCAGGCGTAACCCCAGTCATGGCCAAAGAGATTGTCTATCAGGCTGTGGATTATTTGGGAATCGGCCGGGTGCTGCCCTTCTTAAAAGCCGCAAACGAGATTTTAACCCGGCGGGGCGTGTCCCTTCCTCTGGAAGGCCAGGCCACCACTACCATGGAAAACCGGCTGGAAAAAGGCGCCCAGGCTCAGGCGGATATTTTCGGCCCCCAGATGCTGGAGGCATGGAAGAGCGGCCATATCAACCGCTGGCTGGCGGCCAACTGCTTTGGGGATTACTATACCCGCACCGGCTTGACCCTGGCCCAGCGGGAGATGATCACCTTCTGCTTCCTGGCGGCTCAGGGCGGCTGCGAGCCTCAGCTGACAAGCCACGCAAAGGGCAACATGAATTTAGGCAACGACAAGGCCTTTCTCATTAGGGTGGTATCCCAGTGCCTGCCCTACCTCGGCTACCCCCGCAGCTTAAACGCCGTCGCCTGTGTCAACAAGGCGGCGGAGGGATAACCTCTTTCTCAAAAAATCTGGGGAGTATAAACAACCGGCTCTAAGAGTAATCTTAGGGCCGTGTTTTTTTGGATAAAGGATACTCCAAGGGTTATCAAAACCGCCGGCGCTTACAGTATATGGATTTGGAACGCCCTATTCATTCGGTTGGTATTCTCCTGCATATCAGGCGAGCCGCAAGAGCCGGCGTTACAGAACCAGGGTAATCGAAAAGCGGTGCGAAATTTACATGTTCTTGGCTTTAATCTGGTAGAACATTTTACAAAATGTGAAATAAAATAAAATTGAAATACTATATAAAGAGTAAAATCGTGCAATAGAGAGTCAGGAGATGTTTGGATGAGGAATCAGAAGCGTTTTGCCGCCTTATTGTTGATGTTTTCTATTGTGTTAACCATGTTCAGCGGCTGCGGCGCTGGCGACAGGGCCGCCAGTGAGTCGGATGCTGTTTTAGGCAGCGGCAGTTCCGTGCTGAAAATTATCTCCGGTTCGGAAAACAAACAGCTGGAAACAATTCTGGAGAAGTTTGCAAAACAGGAAAAGATCTGCATTGAAATGACTTACCAAGGCTCATTGGACATTATGCGGATGTTGGGAGAGGAAGATATTCCTTATGACGCCGTCTGGCCGGCCAGCAGCCTTTGGTTGACGGTTGGCGATACGGAACGCCGGATCAAGCATGCGGAGTCGATCTCCATCTCGCCGGTGGTGTTCGGCATCCGTAAAAGTTTGGCGGAAGAACTTGGCTTTGTGGGGAAGGAGGTGTCCGTCAATGATCTGCTGGAAGCTATCCGCAGCGATAAGCTCAGCTTTTGCATGACCAGCGCTACCCAGTCCAATTCCGGCGCTAGTGCGTATATCGGTTTCCTGTATGCCCTTCTGGGCAATCCGGAGGTCATCGCTGCGGAGGATTTGCAAAGCGAAAGCTTAAAAACCCAAATGAAGGAACTGCTTTCCGGCGTAGACCGTTCTTCCGGCAGCTCTGATTGGCTTAAAGATATGTTTTTGGAAGGCGATTACGATGCTATGGTCAACTACGAATGCCTGATTATCCAAGCCAATAGGGAGCTGGAGGCGCGCGGAGAGGAAACCCTATATACAGTATATCCTTATGACGGGCTTTCCCTGGCCGATTCGCCGCTGGGGTATGTGGATAAAGGGGACGACAAGCAGGAAGAACTGTTTTTAAAACTGCAGGAATATCTGCTGTCTGAGGAAGCGCAGAATGAGATCCAGAAAACCGGCCGCCGTTCGGGCTACACCGGCGTTTCTGAAGAGAACAAGGAGGTGTTTCGGGCAGACTGGGGGCTGCAGCCGGACCGGGTGCTGTCTCCAATTAAAATGCCGGCGGCCGACGTATTGTTTGAATGCCTGGACCTATATCAGACCGATTTTAAAAAGCCTTCCCTTACGGTGTATTGTTTGGATTATTCCGGCAGCATGGACGGTGAAGGCAACAAACAGCTGGTGCGGGCTATGGAGCAGCTGCTGATTCAAGAGAACGCCCGAAAAAATTTTCTGCAGGCTTCGGAAAATGAAGTGAATATTCTGATCCCTTTTGATGATACGATTATTGATACGTTTACAGCCGTTGGAAACGGCGGTGAACTGGAATCTCTATATAATAAAGTGAAGAATCAAGATATAGGCGGCGGAACAAATATGTATAATGCAGCTGTGCAGGGGATTGAGATACTCGAGGCATACGACCTGTCTCAATACACCCCAGCCATCATTCTGATGACCGACGGGCAGTCCGGCGGTTATATCGATGATTTTAAATCCGCCTATACGCAGCTGGGATACGATGTTCCGGTGTTTTCCATTATGTTTGGAGATGCTGACGAGACGCAGCTGGAAGAGTTGGCACAGTATACCAACGCCCGGGTGTTCGATGGCCGCGAAAATCTGACGGATGCTTTCCGGAGCGTAAAGGGGTATAACTGATGAAAGATACTGCGCGAATGCTCGTCTCAGCCCTAGCCGCTTCCGTTGTGTTTTTGGTACTGTTTTTGCTGCTTCATTGGAACTTAATTCTCTGTATTCTGCTGTGCGTCGGCATCTACTTTGGTTTATTTTTCCTGCTTAAACCCAGTCGAAAAATAGCGGGCGTCAACGTGGAGTCTGTGCCCGGCGGTGAAGAAATCCGAAAGCTTCTGGACGATGCCCAGGCAGATTTAACAGAGATCGATCAGGCGATTAAGGCGATTGCGGATCCTTCCGCAAAGGACGATGCGCTGACATTGCATGCAACGGGCGCAAAAATCCTTGCTTACCTTGAGGAAAACCCGGACAAAATCAGGCTTGCACGGCGTTTCTTTACTTACTATCTGGATACCGCCGCCAAGCTTTTGGAGCGTTATGTGGACTTTCAAAATACCGGCCTCCGCTCGGAAGAAGTCAAAAAAATCCTTCAAAAGACCGCTCAGGCCCTGCCGGCGCTGAACAATGCCTTTGAAAAACAATTTACGCGCTTGATGCAGGGCGAGCTAATGGATGTTGAGGCAGACATTGAGCTTTTGAAGAGTACTTTGAAAATGGAGGGCGGGCAATGAAAACAAAATTTATTGGGTTAGGTATTTTAGCGGCAGTCATCCTTGTTGCCGTCGCCTATACGTTTATAAACAACAGCAGCAAAGTAACAGAAATCAGCGGGTATGTAGGCGGCGAGAAAATTGGGCTGTTGGAGGATGAAGCGGTTCAGGACATCCTGCGGGATAAATATAAGCTTACGATTGATTATGCGAAGGCCGGTTCTATTGATATGATTACCGCCGACGCCGCGGGGCGCAACTTCCTGTTTCCTTCCAATCAAACGGCTTTGGAATTATATAAGCAGGTCAATGGCGATCCTGTGAAAAGCGAAATTGTTCTCAATACGCCAATTGTGCTGTATACCCGCGGCGCTGTGGCGCAAGCGATGGTTGACAACGGAATCGCTTCGGCGTCAGATGGCGTTTATTACGTGGATATGGTCAAGCTGACCGAGGCGATTGAATCCGGGAAAGCCTGGTCGGAGATTGGATTGCCCCAGCTCTATGGCAGCATTACCGTTGGAACTACCGATCCCACAAAGTCCAATTCCGGCAATATGTTTGCGGGACTCTTGGCCAATACGCTTTGTGGAGGCGTAGCCGATGAAAACAACCTGGATGAAATTCTTCCCCGGCTTCAAAATATCTTCCGGAAACTCGGGTACATGGAAAGTTCCTCGTCCGACCTGTTTGATCAATTCCTAAAAACCGGGATGGGAGCCAAACCTCTAATTGCCGGGTACGAAAATCAGCTGCTGGAATTTGCGGTGGAGAATCCAGAAACCTGGGAACAGATCAAAGAGGATATTATAATGCTGTATCCAACGCCCACAGTCTGGTCCTCTCATGTGTTCATTGCGCTGGATGAAGCAGGGGCGGCAGGGATAGACGCGTTGCTGGATGAGGATATCCAGCGGATTGCCTGGGAAAAGCACGGGTTCCGTACCGGCGTGTATGGTGCGCCGGCAGATGCGGAGCATTTCGATGTGCCGGGCATTGCAAAGGAGATTACTCAGGTGGCGCCGATGCCGGACGCCAATACCATGGACCGCATTATCAAAGCGCTTTCATAGAGGGCAGGAAGGAGCAGGATATGGCAGGGGACATTGCGCTGGACGATTTTATGCAAAGCAAAAGCTCTGCTGCGCTGCAGGAAACAGAACCGGCGGATATAAAAACAGTCTGTTCTCAATGGGAGGAACTGACCCCGGAGCAGAAGGCGCGGGTAGAAGCATTGAAAAACAGCATCGATCTGACGGACTCCAAAACTCCCATTCAATATGGGATAGGAGCACAGCGGAATATATCCAACTTTTCCGACAGCGTCCTGGCGCGGGTGCGCAGCAAAGACAGCGGTTATATCGGGGAACTGATGTCGGATTTGATATTAAAGGTTAAAGAAGCGGACATGGACGGGCTGGATGACGGGTTACTGGGCAAAATCCCGTTTTTAAGGAACATGTCCCGGTTGGTAAAAAAATTTATCCAGCGATATGAAAGGCTGGAGGTACAGATCGACCGCATAGAGCAGGAATTGGAGCAAGCACGGATGCAGGTGTTAAAGGACGTTGCTGTCTTCGATGGGCTGTATGAAAAGAATTTGGAATACTTCCAGGAACTGCAGATTTATATTGCGGCTGGCGAGGCGAAGCTGAAGGAACTGCGGAGGATGACTCTGCCGAGGCTCCAAGCAGAAGCGGCGGCTAAAGGCGGCCCTATGAGCGCGCAAGCCGTAAGAGACTTTGAGGATACGATGAATCGCTTCGAAAAGAAAATTCACGACCTGAAACTGAGCAAAACAATTGCCCTCCAGACAGCGCCCCAGATCCGGCTGATTCAAAACAGCGACAAAATGCTGGTAGACAAAATTCAGACGGCAATTCTCGGCACGATTCCTCTGTGGAAAAGCCAAATTGTCATCGCACTGGGCATTAGCCGGCAGGAAGCCATTCTGCGGATGCAGCGGAACGTTTCCGATGCCGCCAACACGCTGCTTACAAAAAACGCGGAGATGCTGAAACAGCACAGCGCAGGGATGGCCCGGGAATCGGAACGCGGCATTGTGGATTTGGTAACCCTTAAAAAAGCCAATGCGGAGATGATTTCTGCAATCAAGGAAACTATCAAAATTCAGCAGGAAGGCCGGGCCGCCCGTCAGAACGCGGAGACAGAGCTTCTCAGTATTGAACGGCAGCTTAAGAATACCCTGCTGCCGGCCGCGCGAGTGGTCGATTGAAAGCGGCTGGACGATGGGACCGGTGTGCGTCGGAATTTTAATCGGATTGTGCGCGGAAAAACTAAAACCCCTTTTGTGACATGGGCACACCAGGCTGGACCCGGAGCGAAACGCGCTCTGGGTTCTTTTTTATGCTGCAATGCCCAATTCCTGCCCCAGGTCAGCCAGATTGAGCGCCATGATGAATATCGAAGTAAATGGAATCATAAGTTGGATTTTTACATGCCAATCCATACGCAGGCTGCATACATAACGATGAATTATAAGTATTTTACATATCGTCCCAAGTTTGGTATACTTATAATTAGAACAAGACCTATCAAGGAGTCCGTTGTCCGAATTACTTGGGCAGTTTTGGAAAAACTCCTATGTAAATCGGCCAATCTATATGTTACAGCCGCAGTAAAAACTTATACTTCTCCTGTAAAAATCGGCAAATTTACATGGATTGGCGGCAGCGTTATTCTTTCCGGCGTTACCATTGGAGACAATGTGCAGGAAACATAGCAGCCGAATCTATACCGGACAGCGCGCCCCTGCCGGATTCAAAAGACGCTTTTCTGGAATCCATGGCAGAGGCGGGAAAATCCGTTGCGGATTATCTGGACGGAAATATCCTGTACATTAATGTCATGAACCGTCTGAGCGTTGACTGCGACTGCGACGGCAGCCCGGCAGTACCGGATTGCCGACCCGGCGGGCATGACGGAAAATTTTGGAGCGACAGTTACCGGAAGGCGGCGGAGTATCTGCCCATTGATCGGCTGGAATTTGCCGAAGGCAGTCCTACTGCCGCCCGCCTTGCTGGGATGAACGCGGCTATGACGAGAAAAATGACGAAATAAAACACAAAAAACAGGAGGAATTCGAATGCAGTACACAAAACTCGGAAATTCGGACTTGACGGTGTCCCGCATCTGCATGGGATGCATGGGCTTCGGCGACGCGGGAAACGGCCAGCACAGCTGGACGCTGGATGAGGAACATTCCCGGGAAATTATCAAACGGGGGCTGGAACTGGGGGTCAACTTCTTCGACACCGCCATCGGCTACCAGAGCGGCACCAGCGAGCAGTACCTGGGCCGGGCGCTTCAAGATTTCGCGAAGCGGGAGGATGTGGTGGTGGCCACCAAGTTCCTGCCACGCACCCAGGAGGAAATTGCCGCCGGTATTACCGGCCAGCAGCACATTGAACAGATGGTCAACACCAGCTTGCAGAATCTGGGGCTGGACTATATCGACCTGTATATCTACCACATGTGGGACTATGAAACGCCCCTTTATGACATTATGGACGGTTTAAACCGGATGGTGCAGGCGGGCAAGGTTCGGTATATCGGCATTTCCAACTGCTTCGCCTACCAGCTGGCCAAGGCCAACGCCCTGGCTGAAAAGGAAGGCTTTGCCAAATTCGTTTCCATCCAGGGGCACTACAACCTGATCTTCCGGGAGGAGGAACGGGAGATGGCGAAGCTCTGTCATGAAGACAACATCGCCATGACCCCCTACAGCGCCCTGGCAGGCGGGCGGCTCTCCAAACATCCCGGTGAAACCTCCAAACGCTTGGAGGAGGACAGTTATGCCAAGTTCAAATACGACGCCACCGCGGAACAGGACGCGGTCATCATCAGCCGCGTGGCAGAGCTGGCCGAGAAGCGGGGCGTCTCCATGACCGAGATTTCTCTGGCATGGCTGCTTACCAAAGTAACGGCCCCAGTGGTGGGGGCTACCAAGCTGCACCACATCGAAGGGGCGGCCAAGGCGGCGGAGCTTGCCCTGACGCCGGAGGAATGCGCCTATCTGGAAGAACCTTACGTCCCCCACAAGCTGGTGGGAGTAATGGCCCAGAATACCCCTGCCGCCGCGAAAAAGCCCCATGTCTGGTCCACCGGCAGCCAGAAAATTCAGGGACAGTAAACTTTTTTGGGTAGAAAGGAGGAACGCGGATGGACATCCTCAGGCGGGAGCTGATCTACCTTTTTTCAGTTTTTCATATGGGCTTTCCGTTCATTCTACACCAAGCGCTTTATACACCGCGTCTTCCGCACTGTTATAAAAGATCAAATTGAAACATCCGATCAATTCTGCGGGAACAGAACCAAGATCCGCCGCCGAAGTAATGGGCATCAATACCTTTTTCGCGCCGCTGTCCAGGCAAACTTGCAGGGTATTGGCCAGCTCGTCTACTTTCATCATGGCGCCGCTGATGCTGATGTCGCCAAGGGCAACCAGATTGGCTAAAGT
>DVJP01000079.1 GCA_018716725.1 Candidatus Merdivicinus excrementipullorum
TAAGGTTCCGCCCATTGCGATGGGCGGCCAAAGGCTCTGCCTTTGGAATCTGCCGCCTTTTGAAAAAGGCGGGCGAAAACTTTCCGTTCTCTTTTTTGCACAGTTTTACTTTTAAAAGAGGTTTTTCGACAGGCTGAGGGCGTCCATGAGGACGCCCTTTTTTGCTTTTACAGGCTTACACCGGTTTATAGGACGGCGCGTTTTTGGGGGTTTTGCCCTTTTTGACCGCGTGGTAGTAAGCGTAGGTCATAGGCTCCTTGTCCGACAGGGTTTCCGCTTCCAGAACTTCCCCGATGAACATCACATGGGTGCCCAGGTCGATTTCCTCCACCACCTTGCAGCTGTACCGGGAAACCGCATGCTTGGTGGGATAGGGCATCCCCTGCTGGTCCTCGGCATAGTCAATGCCCTCAAACTTGTCCATATCCCGACCGGAACGGAAACCGAAACGGCCGATATAGATCATATCCGCGTCCTGGTCCATGGCCACCCCGGTGAAATACCCCGCTTTGCGGATCAAATCCGTGGTCACGTTGTTTTTGCTGACGGATACCGACAGCTTAGGCGGCTCTGCCGTCACCTGGGAGAGGGTGTTGACCACGCATCCGGAACGGCGGCCCTCCGCCTGGGCGCTGACGATGTAGAGGCCGTAGCTCATTTTGAACAAAGACTGCAAGTCCATTCTGAATTCCTCCTTTTCTTTGTTTCTATTGTACCATGTTTTCCAAAGAAAAACCAGGGATATTTTTCTTTTTCCCGCAATATCTTATGATAGTATTGCAAAAAGGGAAGGGATGACTGCTGTGAATTGGATTTTAGCCATAATGGCCGCGGCCGCCGTAATCGGAGGGGTGTGTTCCGGCCGGACCCAAGAGGTGGGGCAGGCCGCTTTAAGCCGCTGCGGGGACGCCGTCGCCCTGGTCATCTCCCTAACCGGGGCCATCTGTCTGTGGAGCGGCCTGATGGAAATCGCAAAGCAGGCGGGGCTGACCAAAAAAGCCGCCGCCCTGTTCCGCCCGCTGATTGCAAGGCTCTTCCCTGCCCTGCAGGAGGACAGGGAAGCCATAGCCCTGATCGCCATGAACATGTCCGCCAACCTGCTGGGCCTGGGGAACGCCGCCACGCCCCTGGGCCTGGCCGCCATCCAAAGGATGTCCGCCCTGCCCGGCGGGGCTGCTTCCCGGGAGATGATAACCCTGGTGGTGCTGAACACCTGCTCCATCCAGCTGATCCCCGCCACAACCGCGGCCCTGCGGCTGGCCGCAGGCAGCCGGTCGCCTATGGAGATCCTCCCTGCCGTATTGGCGGCTTCCGCCGTTTCCCTGGCGGCGGCGTTGGGGGCTGTTTTCGCCTGCGCCCGGCTTTTCCCGGACAGGAGGGAGCGGTGAGCCGCCTGGCGGAGCTGGCCGTCCCGCTGGCCGTGGCGGGCATCCTCCTTACCGGCCTGCTCCACAAGGTAAACCTGCTGAGCGCCTTTGCCGCCGGAGCGAAACAGGGGCTGAAAACTGCGGCCGGCATGATCCCGCCCCTGGTGCTCTTCCTGGCCGTCTTAGGGATGTTTGAGGCCTCCGGCTGTCTGGACGCCCTCTGCTGGGCCTTAAAGCCTCTGGCAGGCGTCCTGGGGATCCCCCGGGAGGTGATGCCCTTGGCCCTGCTGCGCCCTCTTTCCGGCAGCGGCTCCCTGGCGGTATTCCAGGAAATCCTGGCCCAGCACGGGCCGGACAGCCTCATCGGCCGCACCGCCAGCATTATTCAAAGCGCATCGGAAACCACTTTTTACACCGCCGCTTTGTATTTCGGCGCGGCCAAGGTCTCCCGCACCCGGTACGCCCTGCCCTGCTCTCTGTTAGGGGATCTGGCGGTTATCACGGCCGCCGGAATACTGGCTAAGACGCTGTTTTCCTGATGCTGTCTGTAAAGTTATAACCAAACTGTTTCGGAATTATTGCCAACCAGAACACAAATATTTTACTCCTTTTTCACAAAACATTTTACTTCCTCTCATGAATTCTTCTGAAAAATAGTTTAGAATAAAACTGTATTCTAAAGAACGATATTTGGAAAGAAGGATTCTTATGAAAACCCGTAAAATATCTGCCGTCCTGCTGTCCGCTGTGATGCTGGCCTCCGCTTTCGGGCTTAGCTCCTGCGGCGGTGAGGAGAGCAACACTCTGCAAATTTTGGCGGAAAGCAGTTATGTAGACACAGAGCAGCTGGACGCCTATGCGGAAACCTTTTCCGCCGGCAGCGACGCTTTGGCCGCCGCTGGGAAAACTGCGGAATTTACCGGCCTGAGCGTGGGCACGGAGGACGGCGACCCCACGGTTTACGCCGCCAGCACCATGAAAGCCGGCGCCATGATTGCCGCCAATGAGGTGGACATGATGCTGTGCAGCCTGGACGAAGCGGCCCGCAACGCCCGGGGAGAATACTATTACAGCCTGGAAGAGCTGTTTACTCCGGAAGAGCTGGCCCAGATCCCCGAGGAAGACCTGCTGTCCTTTGACCTTGTGGACGAGGAGGGCAATCCCACCGGCGAAAAAACGCCGGTCTGCGGCGTAAAAATCTCCGGGAATGAAGCGCTGGACAGCGCCATCCCCGGAGAAGAATACGGTCTGTTTATTGTTGGCAACACAGACGACCTGGATCTTGCAAAAGAGGTATTCTGGGAAATTGTCAACGGGTAGTTACGGATAAATCACCATGTTGGTATCCAGATTGGTAAAATCGTTGTCGCTGATGGTGTAAAGCCCATCCTCGTCCTGGTACACCAGCACCACGATAGCGGTTTCTTCCCCATAGGTAAAGCGGTCCATCCAGCTGTTTAAAATCTCCATGGCCCCTTCCCCGTAGGTTTTGTAAAACTCCGCGTCTGTCATGGCGTCAAACTCTCCGTTATCTGCACGGGCGGTAAAGTCGTCCAGATAAGCGGTCAGGTCGTCCATGGCGTCGTTTAAGATGTTGATGGGCTGGACTTTCACCTCCACGTTGTAGCCGCTGTCGGTTTTAATTGCCTCGCCCACTTCATACTGGGAATGGGAGTATAATTCCCGGTAGTAATCCACCATTTCCTGTTTGAGATCCGGGTCCATTTCGTCGGAAGCAAAATAATCGCCGAAGCTCAGGTACTGGGCCAGGTAGTTGGCCTCCACCTCCAGGCCCGCTTCGAAGCCTTCCTCCGCTTCTTCCTCAGTGGCGTCTGTGGTTTCCATGTATTTGTCGTAGACCCCTTTATAGGTGCTGTCCAAAATCCCCTGGACGTAGCCGCTGGCGTCAAAGCCGCCTGCCAGCATACTGGAAAGCGCTCCGCATCCGCCCAGGGAAATTGCCGCTGCGACTGCACACAAGGCGGCCGCTATTTTTTTCATAGATATTTTCATTGTCATTTCTCCTTTATTCAGGTTGTTCAAAAATAGAAATACTTCCATCCGCATTTCGTTTCCAGCGGACGTAAATTCGTCCGCCGGGGGCGGTAATCCATCCTTCCGCCCAGGAAAGCCCCGGGATATCCGCCGGTTCAATCCGGTAATCCGCATACCCGGCAGTCCCGGGCTGCTGGCGGATGCCCAGAACCTGGGTAAACAGCTGGCGCACCGCGCCGCCGAACATGGGGTGGTTGTGGGAAGCGCCGCCATCCCATGTTTCCCACAGGGTAGTGGCCCCCTGTTCCATCATGTTAGCAAAGGAAGCCTCCGTTTTGCGGGTCATCAGCTCATAAGCCAGTTCCCCTTCCCCCTGCCGGAACAGAACGTCTAAGAGGATATCCGTGCCGAAAATGCCGGTGTCCAGCCTGCCGGATTTCCGGTACCGTTCCGCCAAATTCCGCCGGGTGCGGCCATCCCCCAGCCCCAAGTCCAGGGCAAAGGCGTCCGCGCCGTTTTCCCCGCCGCAGAAGCTGCCGGTATCCGGGTCATAAAAGGCGTTTACAAAGGCTTTTTCGCTGTTTTCCAGCCGCATGGCCGCTTTGGGCGGTTCCGGCTCTCCCAAAAGGGCCGCCGCCTGGATTGCCGCCCCCAGGCCCTTGATGTAGTAATAGGTGTTGACAAATTCCGGGGGAATTTTGGGATGTTCCATGCCGGGAGGCGGGCACCAGTCCCCCAGGCACCAGCCGCCTTCCTCCTCCCGGACAATGAGCCCCTTTTCCGAGTGGGCGTCCATGTAGTCCAGCCACCGGAGAATGGCCGGGTAGGCACGCCGGAGAAGGGATACATCCCCGTAGGCCTCATAATAAGCCATAGGGACCTGGAAAATAGCCCCGCCCCAGCCGCCGGGGCCTCCGCCGCCGCCGTAAAAGGGGGCGGTGTGGGGGATATGGCCGGTTTCGGCCCCCTGGCTGTCCAGAATGTCCTCCATCCATTTGTCATACATTTTCTTGGCGTCTAAGGTCAGCATGACGCACCGGGCCGTAATCTGGCCGTCGCCGGTATAGCCGAGCCTCTCCCGGTGGGGGCAGTCCGAGGGCACGCAGCCGTGGATATTGCCCAGCTGGGACCGGACGTACGCCTCATAAAGCCAGTTCAGCGCCGGGTTTGCGCACCGGAACCCGGAAGTAACCGCCAAATCCGTGTGCACCACCGACACGGAAACGGATTCCCCCGGCCCCTGCACGGCAAAATAGCGGAACCCGTGCCAGCAGAATTTGGGGTGCGCCGTCAGCGGCTCCTCCCCGCAGAAATACCGGTCCTCCTGGATTTGTTCCTTTCCGCCGCAGGAGTCAAAATCCAAGTCCCCTTCCGGGGAAAGCTCCTCGCTGTGCCGGACCGTCACCGCTTCCCCGGCCCTGCCCCGGCACCGGACATTGACCCAGCCGGTAATATTTTCCCCGCAGTCGTAGATTTTAACCCCGTCTTTTTCCCCGCAGAACACCGGCGAAATTTCCCGGACAACCCGGTCCGCCGGGCAGGTCTGCTCCACAAGCTCCGTTTCCGGGGCGTGGCAGGGATTGGATTTCTGCCAGCCCTCTCCCCGGGGTCCCGGCTCCGCCCAATGGGGACGGAGTTTCCGGAGATCATGGGTTTCCCCGAAATACAGGTTGTTTTCCAAAATCTCGCTTTCGGCCCACAGGGTATCGGGGCCGCTTTCCAAAAAGATTTCCGTGCCGTCCCGATGGGTCAGGGTCAGCTCATACCGGAGTTTGGGAAAGCCGTAAATAAAATCCCCTTCGGCTCTGCGGCGGGTCTGGTGGTAGAAGCCGTTTCCCAGCTGGACGCCCAGGACGTTTTCCCCTTCCCGCAGATACGGCGTCAGGTCATAAACCAGGTAATGGGTGCGGTAATTGGCCCGTTCCTCCCAAACGGGATAGGCCGCCCGGCATCCTAAAAGGGAGGAAAAATTGGTCCAGGCCGGGAGGAATTCCTCATCCCCTACCCGTTTCCCGTTGACATACAGGCGGAAAAAGCCCAGGCCGCAGATTTCCAAACGGGCGGATTTCACCCCTTCCGCCCAGAATTCCCGGCGGAATAAGGGGGACTCGCAGCAAAAGCCGCCCTGTATCCAATGCCTGTTTTTCATATAACAGTCTCCTCAGCCCCGGCGCAGCCAGTAAACCCGGCCCTGGAAATCCCCGTCCAGATCGCTGCCCAAAGCGTCCAGCGTCTGATAGCCCTCCAAGTATTCTTCCACCGGGGGATTGCCGCCCTTTTCAAAGGTATGGACAATGAGCAGCGCCTCATTCCCAAGGGTTCGCCGCACAATCTGGTATCCTTCCGGATGGTTGTAGCTCCGGGCGGTGCAGGCGATTTTTTCCGTAAAGCCGTCCCGGATGATGTGTTTTACCTTGTCATAAAGCCGGACAGCGGCCAAGGTTTCGCCCCATTGCTGGTCGTTCAGGTCAAAAATCTCCCCGCTCAAGCAAAGGCGGCCCAAAAAGCCCGCCGTCAGCAGGTACCGGGTGCGGTGGATATGGTCTTTGGCGTGGAGCACCGCCCAAATCTGGCTCTGCTCCGGCCGGATGAGCCGGTGGAGGTTGGCGGCGATAATGGGGATGCTGACGCACTCGTGGGCGTCGGAAAAGCTGGCCTGGGAAACCAGCTCCATCATGGATGGCTCCAGCCGGTGGCCGCCGCTGGAGCAGTTTTCAATGACCAGCTCCGGCAGCTCTTCGGCGATTTTCCGGAAGAAGTCCTGGCTGGCGCAGACGCGCTGCCGCAGCCCCTCCCCTAAGCTCTCGGCGCCGTCGCAGCCGATGCCAATAGTCTCGTTATAGTCCACCTTTAAGTAGCCGAAGCCGTTGTCCCGCAGAGGGCCGATGACCCGCTCAGACAGGTATTCCTGCACCCAGGGGTCGGCCATATCCCAGAACCGGCGGCCGCCGGAGGTAATGGGCACGCCGTCCTTTTTCAGCAAATGGTCCGTCATTTTCCAAGCGTCGGAGTTGCCCGCCACGTTTTCCATTTCAAACCAGATACCAGGAACCAGGCCATGGGAACGGATCAGCTGAGCCGCTTCCCCAATGCCCTTTGGGAACAGTTCCGGGCTTGGGATCCAGTCGCCCAAATCCCCGCTCCAATCGGCGCCCTTTTTATACCAGCCGGCGTCGATAACCAGATACCGCACGCCGGAACCGTCCAGTTTTTCAGCGGTTTTTTGCAGGTTCGGGAGGCTGGGGTTGCCCCAGGTGGTGCAGAACTCGTTGAAAATCACCGGCATATCCCGGTCAATTTCCGCAATCCGGGGATGCTGGGCCTTCACCAGCTTGTCGCAGGCCTCTTCCAGGGAATCCCCCTCTGCAATGACGGCTTTTGGCGTTTCAAAGGACTCCCCGGGGGCGATTTCCTTAAACCAGTGGCCGGTATCCCGGTCCGGCAGGCCGCCCCAGACAGAAAGTGGCTCCTTTGTCCGGAAAACCTCCATCTGCCAGCTGGAAGCGCAGTAAAGCTGGAAGCCAATGAACTTCCCGGTTTCGGTATTTTCCAAAGCTAAGAAGGGGAACCATTTCCGAACCGGCATGGAGCCGTTCTGGCCGAATTTTTCCGTGCGGAGGCCGTACCCGCTCCAGGAAGGCTCCATGTCCAGATCCACCAGATCCTGGCTTAAGAGCCGCCCTTCCGCGCTCCAAAAGGATTGTGCCCGATGCATCCGGCGGGCGGCAATCCCCCGGACGGCAAAGCTGGACAAAAGCTCCAGCACCGCCGGTTTATCCGTGCAGTTTTCAAAAACCGTGCTGCACTCCCAAACGCCGTCCCGGCGGATATGCCGGCAGACGAGCCGGTGGCCCGCCGCCCCCTGGATCACTGTGGCTTCAGAGTCTTCCGAAATTACCCGGCTGTTTCGCGTGGATTCGCTCCCCGTCAGGGAAAGCCCGCTTGAAAAACAGCCGCCATGGGCGTCTCCCCGCAGCTTCCATTCCGCATAAAATTCCATAAATATCCCCCTTTCATATAAAGCAGAGCATTTGCCGCCTTTATTGTATCTTTTTATTAAAAAAATGTCAATACAAATTTATTTTACACAGTCTTTGGCGGCGGTTTTTTTCGATAAAAAACCGCCAAATGATACACCCTTTTTATCAAAAACCGCCGTTTCTCACCGGAAACCCCTGTTCCCGCCTTGACAGCGGCCCAAAGTTATAGTACACTATTATTATCATATCTATATGCCAAAACGCCGCTGTCTGTCTGATGATGCGGTGTTTTCTGGTATCGGGGCAAAAGCATACGGCTGTCTATCTTCAGAAAGGGGTATTGTATCATGGCTTATTACTTTAGTGAACCTTCCCACACCTTCAGCGAGTACCTGCTGGTACCCGGTTATTCTTCCGCGGAATGCATTCCCAGCAATGTGTCCCTCCGCACCCCGCTGGTCAAGTTTAAAAAAGGGGAAGAATCGGCGATTTACATGAATATCCCCATGACCTCCGCTATCATGCAGTCTGTTTCCGACGACAAAATGGCGGTGGCTCTGGCCCGGGAAGGCGGCATTTCCTTTATCTACGGCTCCCAGTCCATTGAAAACGAGGCGGCTATGGTGGCCCGGGTCAAATCCTACAAGGCGGGCTTTGTAGTCAGCGACTCCAACATCACCCCCGACGGCACTCTGGCGGACATCCTGGCCCTGAAGGAAAAAACCGGCCACTCCACCGTTGCGGTTACCGACGACGGCACCGCCACCGGCAAGCTCTTGGGCATTGTCACCAGCCGGGACTACCGCGTCACCCGGATGTCCACCGATGAAAAAGTCCGGGATTTCATGACCCCCTTTGAAAAACTCATTTACGCCCCCAAAGGCACTACCCTGAAGGAAGCCAACGACATTATCTGGGAACATAAATTAAACTCCCTGCCCCTGGTGGACGAAAACGGCCATCTGGTATATATGGTGTTCCGGAAAGACTACTCCTCCCACAAGGAAAACCCTCTGGAGCTTTTGGACGCCCACAAACGGTATGTGGTGGGCGCAGGCGTCAACACCCGGGACTATGAGGGGCGCATCCCCGCTTTGGTGGAAGCCGGCGCGGACGTGCTGTGCATCGACTCCTCCGAGGGCTTCTCTGAGTGGCAGAAACGGACCTTAGCTTTTGTCCGGGAAAAATACGGCGACTCCGTGAAAATCGGCGCAGGCAACGTGGTGGACCGGGACGGTTTCCGGTTCCTGGCCGAATGCGGCGCGGACTTCGTGAAAGTCGGCATCGGCGGCGGCTCCATCTGCATCACCAGAGAACAGAAGGGCATCGGCCGGGGACAAGCTACCGCCCTCATCGAGGTGGCCGAGGCCCGGAAAGAGTATTTTGAGGAAACCGGCATTTACATCCCCATCTGCTCCGACGGCGGCATGGTTTACGACCACCACATCACCCTGGCTTTGGCCATGGGCGCGGACTTCCTGATGCTGGGCCGCTACTTTGCCCGGTTCGATGAAAGCCCCACCAACATTGTGAACATCAACGGCAGCTACATGAAGGAATACTGGGGCGAAGGCTCCTCCCGTGCCCGGAACTGGCAGCGGTACGACCTGGGCGGCGCTGCCAAGCTGTCCTTTGAGGAAGGCGTGGACTCTTACGTCCCTTACGCCGGCAGCCTCCACGATAATGTGACCCTGTCCTTGAGCAAGGTCCGCTCCACCATGTGCAACTGCGGCGCAATCTCCATTCCGGAGCTTCAGGAAAAGGCCAAGCTGACCCTGGTTTCCGCCACCAGCATCATTGAAGGCGGCGCCCACGACGTTGTCCTCAAAGATAACAACGCCTCCACCGTTAAATAAGAATCCCAAAACATCAGCCGGCAGTATTTGACGCTGCCGGCTGTTTTTTAAAAGCTCTTGCCATCCGGAAAAAATTGCGGTATCCTAAAAGCAGGGTTTTACCGGGAAAGGGTTTTAGATAAGTACAAAACCAGATCATCGTCGTTGACGCAGGGCCCGTAGGGCTTGGCAGGCTTATCCTGGTACCAGACGCCGCTTCCGTCGGGGATGTAGCCCCGTTTCACATACATTCGCTGGGCGGCGCCGTAGCCGCTGTGCAGGCCCACCCCCAAAGTCACCGCCGGGCTGATTCTGGCCGCCGCCTGTTCCGCCGCGTCCATTAAGGCTGCGCCAATGCCGTGGCGCTGGTATTTTTCCAGCACGTTAAAATCCACGATTTCCGGCCATCCCTTATGGGCAAAGGGTCCTGCCTGGGCTTCCGGCACCAGGGTCAGGTACCCGGCGGCGTGGCCTTCCCATTCCGCCACAAAAACCTGCCTTGCGCCGGACGCCTGCTCCCGCAGGTACTTGTTCCAGATTTCCGGCCGGGGCGTCCAGCCCTGTTCTAAAAATCCCGCCCCAAATTCTTCCAAATCCCCCGGCGCCATGGGCCGGATCACACAAATTGACATGAAAACCGCCTCCTTTCCCCCATTGTACCAAACCAAAACCCATTTGACAAGATAAAGAAGGTGCCTTTTATGCAGACAGAACTGGTTCCCGTCAAAAAAGAGGAAAAAGAGATCCTCCGAAACCTTTTGGAGAAATATAACTACGAGTTTTCCCAGTATGAGGGGACAAAACCCGGCCCTCTGGGGCTTTTTGGCTACGATTACCTGGACAACTACTGGACCGAGGAACACCGCTGGCCTTTTTTCATCCGGGCGGACGGGGAACTGGCGGGTTTTGCCCTGATTAATGATTTCCCGGAGGCCCCCGGCACGGAAACGGACTACTCCATGGCGGAATTTTTCGTCCTTTATCCGTACCGCCGGAAAGGCGTGGGAAAGGAGGCGGCTTTCCGGCTTTTCGACCGGTTCCACGGCCGCTGGCAGTTAAAACGCCACCCCCAAAATACCGGCTCCGTCCGTTTTTGGGACCAGGTTGTGGGGGAATACACAGGCGGGGATTTCCGGCTGGAAAAATCCCTGCCCGGGACTGAATACGGAGACGGTTCCGCCGGGGACGTCTTTTTCTTTGAAACCGCCGCCCCAACGCCGCCTAAAAAGCGCTCCGAACAGGAGTTTTTAAACTTATTTTTGGATTTCGCCAAGACAGACCTCCGGGTGCGGGCGGTGGGGATGGAGGGTTCCCGGCTAAATGCCCAGGTTCCTCCGGACGGGTTCCGGGATTTTGACCTGACCTTTTTTGTCACGGAAATGGATTCCTTTACCCGGGACGACGGGTGGCTTGACCGGTTCGGGGAGCGGCTCATCCTGCAAAAGCCCGAGGGAATGGAGCTTTTCCCGGCGGAGGAGCCGGGCTTCTCCTACCTCATGCTGTTTGCGGATTTCAACAAGGCGGACCTGACCCTGCTGCCGGTGGGGATGCTGGGCAGTTACCTAAAGCAGGACAGCCTGCGGGCCATTCTGCTGGACAAGGACGGCCTGGTCAAAGACCCGCCGGTCCCTTCCGACCAAAGCTACTGGATTCAAAAGCCCTCGGCCCGGAGCTTTGACGACTGCTGCAACGAGTTTTGGAACCTTTCCCACTATGTGGCCAAAGGGATTTGCCGGAAGGATCTGTTTTACGCCGCGGACCATCTGGCCCTGCTGCGGGAAGAGCTTTTCCGGATGCTGGAATGGGAAACCGGGGCGGAAAAGGGCTTTCATTTCAGCTTGGGCAAAAAGCATAAATTCTTAAGCCGTTATCTGGCCCCCGAAGCCATGCGCCGCCTGGAAAGGACTTACAATCTGGGGACTTTGGAGGATATCCGGCAAGCCCTGGATTTGTGCCGGGACCTCTTTTCCGAATCCGCCCGGAAAACGGCGGCCCTGCTGGGATACAGCCTGCCCGATTACGGGGAGAAGGTGGGGCGGTACTTGGACTATTATTTGAAGGGATGAGACAGCCCCATGAGGAATGAAAATATTTTGGAGCCGGTTTGCGGCATTTTAAAGGAAGCTTACGGCTTATCCCCTGCCGGCGTCACAGAACAGAAGGGGGGCTGGTCCGCCCGGGCCTTCCGGGTGGAAGCGGAGGGCCGCCGGTATTTTTTAAAGGTCTACGACAAGGAGGAAAGCTCCACAGCCCAATGGACGGCCAATTTGGGGATTTACCTGCCCTTTTTGGCGTCGGTCAAAGAATTGGAGGGGTGGACGCCCCGGACAGTCCCAGCCCTCACCGGCAGGCTCTGGGCGGAAAATGACCGCTTTCTCACCATTCTGGCGGATTATATTGAGGGCCGGGATTTGGGCGGCCAGACCCTTTCCCGGGAACAGGCGACACAGCTGGGGACAATTTTGGGCTGGCTGCACCGCTTAAAGGGCTTTGATAAAATGCTGGAGCCGGTGCGGGAGGCCTTTGCCGTGCCGTTCTGCAAAGAACTGCGGGAAATTTTAGAAAGCCGGGAGGAGCCTTCCATTCCAGAGGACGTCCGGGAAATCCTACGGAAATATGCGGAGCCGTTAAACTGGCTGACAGATATGCTGGACGCATCTGCGGCGCGGCAGAAAGCCCGGGAGCTGCCCTTTGTCCCCTGCCACACGGACATCCACGGCTGGAACCTAATGCAGGGGGAGCATTTATACTTAATCGACTGGGAAGGGCTGCGGTATGCCCCCATGGAGGCGGACTTCTTTGCCTTAACCGGCCTGCCCCAATTCCCGGCCTTATGGGAAGCCTACTGCCGGGAGCAGCCGGATGCTGCCATTGACCCGGATTGCCTGGAATTTTACCAGCTCCGCCGCCGCTGCGAAGATATCTGGGAATTTGCCGCCCGGATCCTTTACGACCGTCTGGACGAAAAAACCCGGCAGGAATCCTTTGCAGGATTTGCCGGGGAATGCTCCGCCTTAGCGGAAATATTTCAAGAATGAAAGCGCCTTTATTCTGCCGGTTTCTTAGAAAATCCTTTCCAGAATTTCATCAGAAGAATACCGGCCAGCAGAGCGGCCAAGATGGATGTCCCAAAGTGATTGAGCCACAGACCTGTCAACCCAGAGGGCCACAATACCCCGATCAGGATAACAGGGAATACCAAGGCAATGGAAACAGAGATAATCGAAGCATACAAGGGCTTTTCTACGGCGGACATAAAGCTCTGGGCGGCAAAGGAGAACCAGCGCAGCAGGTAAGTGAGGCTGAACAGCATCAAGGCGGGCACGGCCATCTCCAAAAGTTCCGGGGTGGAATCCCGGATTATCAGGCGGACGATCTCCTCCGGAAATGCAAACAGCACCGCCGCCCCGGCAATGGAGAGAATCGCGCTGGCCGCAAAACACCGCTTTCCAATGGCCGCCGACCGGGAATAATTCCGCGCCCCCCAGTTATAGCCGATTGCAGGCTGCAAAGAGTCGCAAAGGCCGTAAAGCAGGGGCTGGATGCAGCCATCCGCCATCATCAGGATGCCGTACACCGAAACAGCCGCCGCGCCGCCGGCTTTCAGCAGGATCGCGTTCATCAGCACCGATGTAATACGCCCGGCAATGTTGCTTAAAAAGCTAGGGCTGCCGCAGCTGATAATCTGCCGGAACAGGGCCTTGTGGAACCGGGGCTTACAAAACTTTAAGGGCATTTTTCCTCTGGTAAAGGGGTATAAGGCAATTGCAGAGCAAATAAGCATCCCTGTGCAGGTTGCCAGGGCCGCGCCCCAGATTCCCCACCGGAACACAAAGAGGAAAATAAATTCCAGGCTGGCGCTGAGCACAGAGGACACGATATTGAGTATCATGCTCCGCCGGATATGGCCGCAGATCCGCAGGTAGTTGTCCACGGCGAAGGTGATGGTAGTCAGGGGCGAGCAAAGGGCGTACACCCGCAGGTACTGGACGGCAGGCTCCAAAAGGTTCGCGTCCGCGCCCATAATCCGGAACATGGCCGGCGCCGCCAGGTAGATGGCCCCGCCAAATAGGATGGCCGTGAGAAATATCAGGATACAGGCGCAGGTGAAAATATTGCCGGCTTCTTTTTCATTCTTCTCTCCCAGCCGGATGGAAATGGGGACGGCCGACCCTACGCCGATCAGATCCGCCAGGGAAAAGTTGATAATGACAAAAGGCATAGCCAGATTTAAAGCCGCAAAGGCCGTATCCCCCAGAATCCGGCCCACCAGCATCCCATCCGCCAATGTATAAAGGGAAGATGCCAGCATCCCAATAGCGCCGGGAATTGCCGCCCGGAAAAAGAGCTTGGTTGGCGGCGTTTCCGTAAAAAGTTTTTTGTTGTCCATAAATTCCTCCAAAACCATTTGACAGCGTTTAATTTCTAGTGTAAACTATGGAGTAGCTCCATAGTCAAGGGGGAATTTTGATGAAACGCCACGAAGAAAAGCGGTATACTACCGGGGAATTCGCACAATATTTTGGAATTCGGAAAGACACGTTGTTTTATTACGACCGGATTGGGTTATTTTCACCGGCGGTAGTAGGGCAGAACGGGTACAGATATTATACGTCCTCCCAGATTTCCGCCATGGATACTCTGCTGACGCTGCGGCAGATGGACGTCCCAATCCGGGAAATCCAGGAGTACCTACACGCCCCCTCACCGGAACGGCTGCGGGAAATGACCCAAATCCAGTTGGAAAAAACCGGCCGGGAAATCCGAAAGCTCCAAAGTCTCCAAGAAACCTTTCAGCGGATTTTAGATATGACGGATGAAATTTCACAAGCAGTTTTCGGAAAAGTTTTGATTAAAACTCTTTCTCCCCAGCCTATTATCCTCAGCAAACCCAACAGTTCCCAGCTGGAAACCACCAGCGAAGAATGGTCGGACATTTACGGCGCATTTATGCGGGAAAACGTTGAAGCATATGGAGCCTATACAGGCGCCATTTTGGCTTTGGAGGATTTGAAAAACGGGTGCTTCCGAAGAATAGAACGCCTGTTTTTGGCAAACAGCATCGCGAAGCCGCCGTATCGCCCCGGCGGACTATATGCTGTTCTTTACCACCAAGGCAACTATGAGAGCATCCCCAGCGTTTACCCGTATTTAATTCGTGAAATTGCCAGTCTGGGTTTTGAAATGGCAGGGGACGCGTATGAAGAGTATTTAATCACGGAATTGGCAACCAATCAGCCGGATTCTTTTATTACAAAAATTATTATTCCGGTAAAGGAAAATTCTTAGGAACCAGCCATGCGCCTGTTGAAACACGGTGTTGTCAGATAGAATATGACTGACGACACCCGGCTTCATCCTCCCTTCTCCCGCCACTGGCGGCGGTCGGATTCAGCCCAGTTAACAGCCGCGCGCCTGCCGAAACACAGTATCGTCAATTGGAATGTAACTGCAGCAAGCAAAGAAAACAGCCGGTCAAAAGACCGGCTGTTTTCTTTGGCTGCTCCTGTCAGGCTCGAACTGACGACACCGCGGTTAACAGCCGCGTGCTCTACCGACTGAGCTAAGGAGCAATATAAGGCAAAAACCCCATCATGGGGTTTTTGCCGTGTACCGGCATCGTTCTATCTTCCCGGGCCGTCTCCAGCCAAGTATTTTCGACACGGATGAGCTTAACTTCTGTGTTCGGGATGGGAACAGGTGGATCCTCATCGTCATCAACACCGGTTAAGGATTTGGCATCCTCAAAATTGAACAAAGAACATTCAGAGAAAACACATGTTAGATCAAGCCCTCGACCGATTAGTATCCGCAAGCTTAACGCCTCACAGCGCTTCCACT
>DVJP01000080.1 GCA_018716725.1 Candidatus Merdivicinus excrementipullorum
CCTTTGGCCGCCCTTTGCAATCGACCGGAAAAAGTGGGGGAGTCGATGGAATCTGTCCGGCTTCCGCCATCAGGCAATCCTCCGTGGTGCCCCATTACCGCAAAGGCGGCGTAGGGTTCATTTATTTTGGCACATTCAGCGGCTCCGGCAGTGGAATGGTCCACTTGTTCTGCGGCCCCCTGTATCCTTCGTTGAAAAGCAGCAGAATATTTCCCAATATCGTGGGCCATCCCCGCCAGCTGCCCTTGTTCTTCTGCCCCGAAAGCGGATGCAAATTCCGCCGCTTTTACGGCGGTGCCATGAAGATGCTCCAATACCGACTGTTTGCGGCCATCGGAAGAAATATGTGCAAGAAATTCAAGCATATCAATCAATAACCCCCTTGATACTTGCAAAATTATATTTAATTTATTATATTATATCATTTGTTGCCAGTTTTTACAAGTTTCAACAGGAATTTTAGGGTGAATTGAATTTAATGGCGCCTTGATCTCTCGCATCCAACAAATTAGTGAAGCAGTACATTACTTTTTATAATGAGCAGCGTCCTCACGCAAAGAACGGATACAAGACGCCGTTGAAGAAAGAATTAGGTTATCTCAGAAGGCAAGAGCTTCTGGAGCAAAATTCAAAGTAGGCCAAGGGGTTCAGATTGCAAAATTTTTTCCGTGTTCGATCTCTGTTTTTTACTTTTTTGATTTTCCTGTCCAGTTTGAAGTTGGAGACGAATAACTCATGAATCTGCATAAACATTAGGCTTATAACAAAAACACCATTGATGTCCAAACCAAATGGGTTCAGATCTCAATGGTGTTTTCATAAAACAAAACGCACCCACGAAACGTGAGTGCGCGTTTATCGGCGGCGATTCGCCGCTGGAGCGGACGACGGGAATCGAACCCGCGTGACCAGCTTGGGAAGCTGGAGCTCTGCCATTAAACTACGTCCGCATGAAGCTGGCTTTCTTGAGCCAGCTTTCATATTATACCACATTCTTCCGGATTTGTAAAGAGGAATTTGAAAAAAATTACAATTCCCGCTCAAACCGGATGTACTGTTCACCGCGGAAAGTGAGACGTCCCACGTCCCCTTCTGCCAAAAGACCATAATCCCGGGCCGGAACCAGAAATTCCATCCGGTCCCGGCTGGGAAATTGGAAAGTAACGTAATATTGAGACAGGGCAGGGGTTTGAAGGGAGCTGCTGTGCAGCTCCCGCTTGGCCACCACCGCGGCGGCCGAGGTCAGTTCCGGAAGCGGCTGCGGTTGAGGCTGGGGCCGGGGGCGTCTTTTAAATACATTGTAGAGAAGCCCGCCAATGACCAGGACCCCGACGGCCAGCAAAAGAATCAGGAAGACCAAAGGCAAAAGCTGGACCAACCGCAGCATGGTATCACCTCGTTACTTAGTAGGAAACCTTGACGGTCTTGATTTCAAAGGGCCGGAAGGTCAGGCGGAAATTGGCCGCCGCAGGAAGGTCCGCAGTGTGTTCTTCCAGCATATTGGTTTCCGCCACAGCCTTGGGAGCGAAGCCCAGCTGGACGGATGCGTGGGTCCGGGTGCCCTCGGCCTCGTAAAGGCGGACAATGAAGGCGCGCTCGCTGTCCTCGCAGGGTTTGATGGTTTCCACAACAATATTGGAAGCGTCCACCTCGATGAGGGAAGCCATTTTCCGGGAACCGGCAACCACAATGGGCTTGTAGTTGAAGGCGTAGGACGGCTCGATGACGCTCTCCGCAGAGAAGCCGCAGTTGTGGGGCAGGAAAGCGTACTCGCAGTAATGGCGGCCCTTGTCGCCGTTGTAGTCCGGACGGACGCCGCCTTTGTGCAGGGACAGGCGCAGCTGGCCTTCGTAAGCGGAAATGCCGTATTTGCTGTCGTTTAAGATGGCTACGCCGTAACGGGATTCGGACAGGTCGGTGTATTTGTGGTTCAAAACCTCAAATTTCGCCTTGTCCACATCGTTGTTGCGGGTGGTAGGCCGTTTCAGGTAACCGAACTGGATTTCCTGGCGGACAAAGTCGTTGAAAATGGAGGTGTCAAAGGCGGTCTTTAAGAACCGGTGCTCGTCCTGCCAATCCATGACAGTCTCAAATTTGACCATGGGGGTGGAGGCGTAGAAGATCACATCCTGGGTGATGGTGGATTTTTCGGTGATCTGGTACTTATTGCGGATGCGAAGCTCCACAGCGCCCTTGGAAATAACCTCGGAGGATTTGAACTGGGCGCAGTCTTTGAATTTCAGCTGCAAATCGGCGTCCACATCCCAGTTGTCCCACTCGGAGGGCAGGTCCTCGGCCACCAGGAAGGTGTTGAAGGGATAGCCTTCGCCAACCAGCTCCCGATCCGCTTCAGTGTCCTTAAAGGATTTCATGAAGCCCCGTTCGTCGAAGGTGACCTGGGCAAAAGGCGTCACCAGATCCCGGCCGCTGATGCCGAAGGGGGAGCGGCTGTCGGGTTCGCCGTGCTCCAGGGTCAGCACAACGCTGCCGTAAGCGGGGATTTCCACGCCGGCTACCGCCAGCTTCTTGCCGCCTTCCAGTGTTTCGGTAATCTGCTGGGCATAATCGCCTTTGACCTTCATGCCGGGCACATAGTCCAGGTAGATCACATCGTTGCGGGCAAAGGAAGTGGGATTGATAACCGTCACCTGGTTTTCGTCCTGGGCAGGAGAAGCCGCCTTGCGGATCAGAGCGCCGGCTTTGTTCAGCAGATTGCCGGTGGCAGCCAGGGATTCCTGGTGGGCGCGGGGGATGCAGGTGCCGGGGAGAATGTCGTGGAACTGGTTGACCAGCAGGGTTTCAGTCAGGTCCCGGTAAGCCTCGTCGCTGGCCTTGGCGTGGCTTTCCACAGCGTTGTAAACGGTCAAATACTCCAGGTTGTGGAGGGCGATTTCAGAAAGGCGGTTGTTGCGCTTGATCTGATGCTGGTTGGTGAGGGTGCCCCGGTGCAGCTCCAGGTAAAGCTCGCCGTTGTAGGTGTCGGGGTTCTGGACGGTCTTTTCCAGGTCGTTCATAAAGTGGCTGACGGTAGTGTGCTCCGCTTTGGGGCATCCTTCCAGATCCCGGCAGCGTCTTGCCATTTCAATCATTTCGAACTGGGGGCCGCCGCCGCCGTCGCCGAAGCCGTAGGAAATGAGCTTCTTGTTGGCCACATATTTCTGCCGGATAGCGTCGGGGCTTTTGGTGCTGTACACATACTGGTAGAAATCCTTGGGGGCGGGCCAGACATGGGTCTTGTTCAGGTGTGCAAACACCTTGGTGCCGTCGATGCCCTTCCAGTAGAAGGTGTCATAGGGGAACTGGTTGGTGTCGTTCCAGGCCATTTTGGTGGTGAGGAAGTATTTGACGCCGCAGCCCTTCATAATCTGGGGGATTGCCGCAGAGTAACCGAAGGTGTCCGGCAGCCAGAAGGAGTCGGAGGTGTAGTTAAAATACTTCCGGGTGAACCGCTGGCCCCAAAGGAACTGGCGGATCATGGACTCGCCGGAGGTGATGTTGCAGTCGCATTCCACCCAGACGCCGCCGTTAGGCTCGTAGCGGCCTTCCAGCACCTTCTGGCGGATGCGTTCAAACAGCTCGGGGTAATGGACCCGCAGCACCTCGCTGTGGTAAGCGGAGCTTTGGACGAACTTGTATTCCGGGTACTGCTCCATAAGGTTTAACTGGTTGGAGTAGGTGCGGGCGCACTTCTTGATGGTTTCGCCGATGTGCCAGAGCCAGGCGGTGTCCATGTGGGAGTGGCCGATGACGCCTACGGAAGGAGCGGTGGAGCTGTTGTGCCGGGCCAGGGCGGGAGCCATGATCTTCTGGCCCTGCTCCAAAGCGGCATAGAATTCTTCCCGGCTCACATTGGCGGGATCGTAGTAAAGGACCTCGTGGAGGGCCAGCATGGTGTTGATCAGCTCCGCCTTGCGGTAGCTGGTATCGTCCAGCACTTCAATCAGCTCGTTTAAGGTGCGGAGGTTAAAGTAGAAGTTTGCAATCTTGTCGTTTTTGACGCAGACGTCCATGGAGGTGAAGGGGAACCGGAAATCGTGGCGGGGGTTCTCCTCATAGGGCATGCAGCCGATAATGTAATGCCCGGCGTAAAATTCCACAACCAGGTTCACTTCCTGGCCGGCTTTGGGGGATTTCACGAACATATCGCAGTAGTGGTTGCCGTGGCCGGTCTGGACGATTTTGGTGGCAAAGGTGCCGAAGGGCTTGCCGTCCACCCAGAGCATGGCTTCATAGCCGCCCATGCTGGGGCGCAGGAACAAAGGCTTCCCGGCCAGTTCCTCGGGGACGGTGTAGCTGGATTTAAACCAGCAGTAAACGCCCTCGCCGCCCCAGATATCGCCGGGGTGGATAGGCTCAAACAGGCTGCTGTCGGGAATCTGGTACAGGGATTCCTTGGTTTCATAGGCGGAAACCGGCAGGTCGCACACCTTTTCAAAGATCATGCCGTCCAGGGTGTCCTCAAAGCGTTTCAGCTTGCGGAGCATACGCTGAATCTGTTTGTCGTTGAGCATGAACATACCTCTTTTCTTTTATAAAATCATTCCGGGATCATGGCGCGGACAGACGCCGCCCTGACACACTTCCATGATACAACACAAAGGGGCGTCCCGTCAAGGGTTCCCGCAAAATCCGGAAAAAAAGACGGGAGCTGTCCCGACTTCCCGTAATCCGACACCCGCTTCCGACTTCTTTTTCGGCGGCTTGTCCGTATAATAGAACCATAACATTACCCGGACCGGTTCCGGCAGGAAAGGAAGTTCATCATGTTAAACCTACAGCGCATTTCCAGCCTGCGCCGCCGTGTGGGGCAGCTTGCCCGCATGGCCCCTTATGCCGGCACAGGCGTCTTTACCCTGCTTCTCTCCAACGTCCGCATTTTAGGGGGATTGTCGCCCTTTGGGGCGGCCTTTGCCATGGCCATGCCGTCGGGGCTGTCCTTTTCCTCGGTGATCGGCGGGATACTGGGCTGTTCTTTCTTTGGAAGGTTTGAGAAGAACATCCCGTACCTTATCGCCTTCCTCTGCGTTCTGGCCTTTAAGCTGGCGGCGGCCGGGCATCCAAAATTCCGGGCCTCCGTGCCGGTTTTGTGCGGGGCCTCCTTTGGGGTATTGGCTCTAAGCCTGGGGATGGGGACGGTTTTAAACGGGGAAGGCGCCGCGGGCTTTTTCATCCGCATGGCGGAAAGCGCTTTGGGCGGGGCCATGACCTACTTCAGCATCCAAGCCCTGCGGGCCGCGGAGGATTTCACGAACCGGAAGGAACCGGGGGAAATCCGGGAAGCGAGCCTGTTTATCCTGCTTTTGGTGACCTTGGTGGGGGCCTGCGGCGTGGAGGTGTGGTTTTGGAACCTGGGACGGGTGCTGGGGGGCTTTTTCCTTCTTTGGCTCTCCGGGCGGCGTGGCGTGGCCGCCGGTGCTGTGGGCGGCGTGGCCGTCGGGGCGGCCATCTGCCTGGCCGGGCCGGAATTTGCTGCCTGCGCCGGGGGGATCGCCCTGTCCGCCATGCTGTGCGGTGCCTTCGCCAAGTTTGGGCGGCTGACCCAGACGGCGGTGTTTTTATGCGTCTTTACTGTGTCCATGCTGGTTTTGGGGGAACTGGGGCACAGTTCCGGCGGGCTGGACATGCTGGCGGCGTCGGCCCTGTTCCTGATCCTGCCCACCGGGGTATATCAAAAGCTGCGCCAGCCCGCCGCCCAGACTGCCGGCAGCCGGAGCACGGAAAACCGGCGGATTTCCGCCCAGATGGATTTTGCCGCCCGGACCATCCGGGAGATCCGGGATTCGGTGGACGCCGTGTCCAAACGGCTGAACCGCCTGAACAGCACGGAAATCAACGACGTTTATGACCGGGTGGCGGACCGGGTCTGCGGCCGGTGCGGCCTTAAAATGTTCTGCTGGGAAACGGCTTTTTCCCAGACGACGGAAGCTTTCCAGCGGCTGACCCCCTTTTTAAAAGAACACGGGCGCATTTACCCGGAGGACCTGCCCAAATTCTTCCAGACCAAGTGCCCCAAAACCGACGAACTGGTCCGGGGGGTCAACGGCTGCTACCAGGAATTCATCGCCCGGGAAAACGCCGGGCGGAAGGTGCTGGGGGCCAAGCAGGTGGCTATGGAACAGCTGGACGGCGTGGCGGAAATGCTCCGGGACGCCGGGGAGGACCTTTCCGAAGGGGAGGAGGAGAACACTGCTTTAGCCCGAATTGTGTCGGACTTCCTTGCGGAAATCGGGGAGGAGGCGGACGAGGTTTACTGCATCCTGGACCGCTACGACCGGATGCGCCTGGAAATTTACCGGGAAAAGCCCTTCCGCTGCGACCAGAAGCTCCTGGCCGAACAGCTTTCGGGGCTTCTGGAACGGCCCTTGGATATTCCCTGCGTGGTGTCGGCCGGCGGCCGGACCCGGGTGAGTTTTTTTGAGAAAGCCCGGTTCGCCCTGCAATTCGCCCTGCGCCAGAAAAGCGCGGAGGAAGGGCCGGTGTGCGGGGACTGCTGCGAATATTTCGCCGACCCCAGAGGATACGCCCACATTATCATCAGCGACGGCATGGGAAGCGGCAGCCGTGCGGCGGTAGATTCGGTGATGACCTGCAATTTTGCCCTAAAGCTCATCAAAGCCGGGTTCCAGTTTGACGCCGCCTTGAAATTCATCAATTCCGCCCTGCTGGTCAAAGCCGGGGATGAATCCCTGGCCACCTTGGACATCGGCTGCGTCGATTTGTACACCGGCGAAGCGGAGTTTCTGAAAGCCGGCGGCGCCTGCTCCTTCCTGTGCCGGGAGGGGCGCACCATGCAGATCAAGGGACCGTCCCTTCCGGCGGGGATCTTGCAGGGAATCCAGTACGACCGGCATAAGGTAAAGCTCCGGGAAGGGGATTTGCTGGTCATGGTAACGGACGGAGCCGTGGCCATTTCCGAGGACTGGCTTGCGGAGGAGATTTCCGCATTGGACAGCCGGGAACCGGAAACTGTGGCGGAAAAGCTCCTTCAGCTGGCCTCCTTCCGGCAGCAGGGAAAGGGGGACGACATTACGGTGGCGGCGGCCCGGCTTGTGTATCCGGCGGAGTAACTTCCGCCTTCCCAAAAGTGAATCCAATGAAATGGGTGGGTTGACATTTTAGCCTGAATTGGTTATAATAAAGATGCAAGGCAACCGATAGACGGTTCGCCCTCAAAAACTCAGTTAAAGATAACCGTGCTAGTGGGGACTAGGGGCGGTTATCTTTTTTTGTTGCTGATGCGGATGATTTCTTTAATCAGATAAAGAATCACGATTAAGTAGAGCACGCTCACTTCATCCATGGCAACGCCCCCTCTCGAGGGCCTTTCTAACCGCCTACCGTTTACGTTTGCCTTGCTGTCACAGTATAGCATAGAGTGGAGAATATTGTCAAGAATGCAGAGGGATCCATTCTTGTGCAACAATGCGGGGATAAAACAAAACGCACCCACGAAACGTGAGTGCGTTTTTTGGAGCTGATAACCGGATTCGAACCGGTGACCTCGTCCTTACCAAGGACGTGCTCTGCCTGCTGAGCCATATCAGCGTTTTTTTATTTTTCTGTCTTTCATCGGGACAGCTTCTATATTATAGCAAACGGGAAGCCTTTTGTCAACACCTTTTTTGAAGAAATTTCAATTTTTTTCGAGAAAAAGCGGGGGCGTTTTTCCGAAAAAACAGCAAATCGACAAAATTACACATTTTTTGCAAAACGGTGTGGAAATCAAATGGCAATTCGTTTATAATGAAAAAAGAGAGCATCGGAAAGCCCCCTGTCCATATAGAAGGAGATACCTGTGAAAACAATTTGGAAACGGATTATCAGCCTGGCCATGTCCGCCGGGATCAGTCTGGGCGGAATCAGGGCCTGGGCGGCGGAACCTGTCCTGCTGGAGCAGGAGCCCATTTCTTCCATAGATGAAGGGAGCCGGGTGCAGATCACGGTCAGCATGACCGAGCCGGAAGCCGGCCTGTCCCTGATCCCAGCCCTGTCTTTCAGCTGCCCCGCCGGCACCACCGCGGGCGGGGTGTTGGAGCTTTTGTGCCAATACGCTTATCTGTCGGACTTTTTATGGGAAGATGGGAAGCTTGCGCTGGTAGAAATTAACGAAGATGAGGAAATCCGGGAATATGGCAGGGAAGGGGTTTGGACGCTTTTTTGCAACGGCCAGGAAGTGTTGCAGGGGGACTCCTTTATGCTGGAATCGGGGGATGCGCTGGAATGGATATATACGGCGGAATCCCCCAGCAGCCGGGAGGACCTGCCCAAGCGGGAACAGGCGGCGGTGTCTGCGGACGCATGGAGTGAGGAATATGCCAAGGGGCTGGCGGCGGCCTGCTCGTGGCTTAAACAGAACCAGCAGAGCTGTTTCGGCCTGGTGAGCATGGGCGCGGCCGGTATAGCGGCGGATTATCAGGTGATTGACCGGCTGAAAACGGAAATTGCGGGGATTGGCGCCTATCCTACGGCAAAAGAGGCGGCGGTAGACGCTCTGGCCGCCACATTCTGCGGTATCCCGGCCACGAATGTAGCCGGGCATGACCTGGTAAAAGTGATTTCCGATTATCCCGACATTGCCGGCGGAGGACTGGAACCGGCTGTATTCGCGCTGCTGGCGGCTGACAGCAACGGGTATGAAATTCCTGCGGACAGCGTCAACACCCGGGCCGCCCTGCGGGCTATGCTTCTTTCTTTTCAGAATGAGGACGGCGGATTTGCCCCTGCCCAAGGGGAACCCAGCAGCCCGCTGCTGACGGCGTGCGCTTTAACGGCTTTGTCGGCCTATACGGAGGAAGAACAGGTGCGGCAGGCGGCTGCCAATGGAATGGCCTATTTGTCCCAGAGGCAGAATGAGGACGGGACCTTCCCGGACAATGGGGGAGTCTCCTCGGCGCTCCCCACCAGCGCTGTAATTATCGCCCTGTGTTCCATGGGAGTGCACATGGACGACCCGCGTTTTGTAAAGCAAAGGGGGCTGATGGACGCCCTCCTTTCCTTCCAGGTAAACAGCGGCGGCTTTGCGCCGGAAATTGGAACGGCGGCCGGAGAAACCGCAACCGCTGCGGCCGTTCTGGCGTTGACTGCCGTAAAAAGCGGGAGAAATGTTTTTGTCCTGAAAACCCCGTTGTCCGCCCCGGAAGAGCCGGCTGTTCAGGCAGAAGGAGCAGTCCAGCCGGAAAGCAGCGAGAGCCGGGAGGAAACTTCCGAAGCTGCCGGTAATGCTGCGGCGGGCGGCTGGCTGGCGGGAATCCTTGCGCTGTGTTTTGGCATTTTGCTGGCAGTCGTTGTATTTTTGTCCCGCCGCACGGGGAAACCCCGCAGTTAATTCGCTGCGGCCGTTCTGCCCCGCGTCAGATTTCTGAACGGCGGGATGAACCGCCGTTTTCGGTACAGATTCCCCGAAACGGCGTCAGGCTGTAACGTCGGTTATTGTAGGGCCGGCCACGTCATCAATTTGATGACCGTCGCCCGCGTATCACAGGAAACGTCCTGGCGTTATATGCGGGCGCGCAATGCGCGCCCCTACAATCTATTCGAGACGTTTCGATAGAATTGTAGGGGACGATGCCCACATCGTCCCATGCTTGCCCAAAATGTTTGAAAAATGGACGGATGTGGGCATCCGCCCTTTACAAATCCTATCGGAACATCCGTAAAATTGTAGGGGCGGTCATCGGCCGCCCGCGGTTTTCCAGAAACGTTTAATTTTTTGGCGGGCGGGGAAACCCCGCCCCTACAAATGCGTTTCCTGTTTGGTTTTGTAAAAACGATAGAAAATGAAACTTTCCCATAACGGCGCAGCTTGTCGCGCCGTTCCAGCGGTTGGATAAGGAATGCCACGGCCGCGTCGTCTTGGCGGCCCGGCCTCCGGGTCCGCGGCGAATTGGCGGCCCGGCCTCATTTTTCCTGTGATTTCGGGTGTCCTTCACCAGAGGCGCGACCTGTTCGCGCCAGCCGGAGCCTGTCGCGTGGCCCTATGGCCGCGTCGTCTTGGCCGCCCGGCCTCCGGGCCTTGACAAATGGGGAAGGCTGTGCTAAGATAAAGCTGTCAATTGAATAAACTGTGCGGAGTAATGGAGTCACAGAAAACAAGGACCAAAGGCCCTTTGTTTTTTGTGGCTTTTTTTGCGCGGAAAGGAACCATTATGCCATACGATGTTGCGGTAATCGGCGGCGGCGTCACCGGAGCCATGATCCTCCGGGAGCTTGCCCGCTATCAGCTGAAAGCAATCCTGCTGGAAAAAGAGGACGATGTGGTCATGGGGGCCACTAAGGCCAATTCAGCCATTGTCCACGCGGGCTTCGACGCGGAACCCGGGACCAAGAAAGCACGTTTTAACGTGGAGGGCAACGCCCTAATGGAACAGACTGCAAAGGAACTGTCCGTCCCCTTTGAACGGAACGGTTCCCTGGTCCTGGCCTTTACGGAGGAAGATTTGGATACCCTTGGAGCCTTGAAACAGCGGGGGGAACAAAACGGCGTGCCGGGCCTGGAAATCCTCACCCCGGAACAGGTCTGGGAAAAGGAACCGGGTATTTCCCGGGAAATCAAAGGGGCGCTGTGGGCCCCTACCGGCGGCATCGTCTGCCCCTATGAGCTGGCCCTGGGCGCCATTGAAAACGCCATGGACAACGGCGCCGCGCTTCTCACAAATTTCCCGGCGGAGGAAACCCGGGATAACGGGGAATTTTTTACCATCCGTTCCGGAAACGAAACCGTGGAGGCCCGGTTTTTGGTCAATGCTGCCGGGGTTTACGCCGACGAAATCGCCCGGATGCTGGGGGATAATAGCTTTACCATTACGCCCCGCCGGGGAGAATACCTTCTGCTGGACAAAACTCAGGGAAAACTGGTGAAATCCACTATTTTTCAGCCCCCCACCAAAATGGGCAAGGGGGTCCTGGTGACCCCAACCGTGGACGGCAACCTGCTTACCGGCCCTACATCGGAGAATATTGAGGATAAGGAGGACACCTCCACCACCGCCGCCGGTTTGGATAAGGTACAGAGCCTGGCCCGGAAGTCCGTCCCCGGCATTAACTACCGGATGACTATTACTTCCTTCACCGGCCTGCGGGCCTGTTCCAGCACCGGGGATTTTGTCATCGAGCCGTCCGAAAGCGCGCCCCGGCTGATCCACGCCGCCGGTATCGAGTCCCCGGGCCTTACCTCCGCCCCGGCCATCGCCAGGGCCGTTGTGAAGCATCTGGAAGAAGCGGGCCTTGTTTTGGCGGAAAATCCGGAGTTTGACCCTATCCGTAAGCCCTTCCCAAAATTCCGGGAAATGACGGAGGAGGAACGGGCCGAATTGGCGGCCGGCGACCCGGCTTTCGGGCGGATCGTTTGCCGGTGCGAGATGATTACCGAAGGGGAAATTTTGGCGGCAATCCGCCGGAATCCCCCGGCCCGCAGCGTGGACGCGGTAAAACGCCGGGCCAGGGCCGGCATGGGCCGGTGCCAGGGCGGGTTCTGCGGCCCCCAGGTGGTGGAAATCCTGGCCCGGGAGCTGAGAATTCCCATGGACGAGGTGACCAAATCCGGCGGCAAATCTAAAATGCTCACCGGAAAGACCCGTTAAATCAGGCGGAAAGGGACAGGTACAGTATGAAACAGACGGATTTAGTGATTATCGGCGGCGGCCCGGCCGGAATGGCGGCAGCCATTGCCGCTTACGACCAGGGAGCACAGGATTTGCTGATTTTGGACCGGGAACCCCAGTTAGGCGGGATTTTGGAGCAGTGCATCCACAACGGCTTCGGCCTCCACCGGTTCAAGGAGGAGCTGACCGGCCCGGAATACGCCGCACGGTTCGCGGAGCAGGTGGAAAAGCGGAACATCCCCTATCTGCTGGACACCATGGCGCTGTCCTTGGAAACAGCGGCGTCCGGGGAAAAGATTGTCACCGCGGTGAACCCCCGGGAAGGGTACTTGAAAATCCGGGCCAAAGCGGTGGTTTTGGCCATGGGCTGCCGGGAACGGCCCAGAGGGGCTTTAAATATCGCCGGGACCCGTCCAGCGGGGATTTACACGGCGGGCGCGGCCCAGAAATTTGTCAACATGAAGGGGGAAATGCCCGGGAAACGGGCAGTCATTTTAGGCTCCGGGGACATTGGGCTTATCATGGCCCGGCGCATGACCCTGGAAGGGGCCAAGGTGGAAGCTGTTTGCGAGCTGATGCCCTATTCCGGGGGCCTGACCCGGAACATTGTCCAGTGCCTGGAGGATTTCGGCATCCCCCTGAAGCTGAGCCACACGGTGGTGAAAATCCACGGCAAAGAACGGGTGGAAGGGGTCATCATCGCCGCCGTAGGCCCGGACAAACGGCCCATCCCCGGCACGGAAGAACTGATCCCCTGCGATACCCTGCTGTTGTCCGTGGGACTCATCCCCGAAAACGAGCTTTCCAAGGAAGCCGGGGTGGAACTGGACCCTGTCACCAACGGGGCGGTGGTGGACGAATGCCGCCAGACCTCCATCCCCGGGGTGTTCGCCTGCGGAAACGTCCTCCATGTCCACGATTTGGTGGACTATGTGTCGGAGGAAGCGGAAATCGCCGGGAAGCAGGCGGCCCTCTACATCCAGAGCCAGGCTCCCGCCGGGAAGGTTTTCCCGGTTTCCGGCAAAGACGGGGTGCGGTATGTGGTGCCGCAGCTTGTCCATCAAAACGCAAAGCCCTTTGCCCTGTATTTCCGGGTGGGGGATGTTTACAAAAATGTGCGGATCGTGGTAGAATGTGAAGGAAAGGTTTTGCTGTCCCGGAAGAAGCAGAAGGCGGCTCCCGGCGAAATGGAAACCCTTTTATTAAAGGAAGAACACACTGCGAAAATTACCGGCCCTCTGACGGTGCGGCTGGAAAAGGAGGGGGATTGACATGGAAACGAAGAAGCTTACCTGCATTGTCTGCCCCATGGGATGCCCGCTGGAAGTAACGCTGGAAGGAGGGAATATCCTTTCCGTCACCGGAAACACCTGCCCCCGGGGTGAAAAATACGCCCGGGAGGAATGCACCCATCCCACAAGGGTTTTGACCTCCACCGTCAAGGTAACCGGCGGCGTCCGGCCTGTCTGCCCGGTGAAAACCTCCGCCCCCATCCCCAAGGAGCTGCTTTTTCAGGCCATGGAGGAAATCCGGGGGATTTCTGCCGCCGCGCCGGTGGCCATTGGCCAGCAGATTGCCGCGGACCTGTGCGGCGCCGGGATTTCCCTCATTGCCACTGCCGGGATTGAGAAAGGAAGGAAGCTATGACCATTGCGGAGCGTATCGAAAAGGACATTGTTAGCTGCCCCTGCGGCAGGCTGCATCACACCTCCCTGAAAATTGTGGAAATATCCGCCGGGGCCAGGGAAAAGCTGCCGGAAGTCCTGGAAAAACTTCAGTATGGCCGGGTATTCTGGATTGCCGATGAAAACACTTGGCCTATTTTAGGGGAAAAGGCCGTGGCCCTGATGCGGCAGGCCGGCATTCAGGAATCCGGAGTCGTCCTGCCCGGGGACGTCCACGCGGATGAACTGGGCGTCGGCCGGGTGATGATGCATATCGACCGGACCGCCGACGTTTTGCTGGCCATTGGCAGCGGCACCATCAACGACATTGCCAAATTCTTAAGCAGCCGGCTCTTTATATCCTACATTGTCCTGGCCACTGCGCCTTCCATGGACGGCTTCGCTTCCAGTGTGGCGGCCATGACAACGGACCAGATGAAAACCACCTATGAGGCCCATGTGCCGGAAGCCATCCTGGCTGACTTGGACGTTTTGTCCCAGGCGCCTATGGAGATGATTGCCGCCGGGGCGGCGGACGTTTTGGGCAAGTTTAACGCCCTGTGCGACTGGAAAATTTCTTCCCTGATAAACGGGGAATATTACTGTGAAATGATTGCAGACCTTATGCGGGAAGCGGTGGAAAAGGTGGCGGCCAGCGCTCCCGGCCTGCAAAAACGGGAACCGGCCGCCATTGCGGGGCTGACGGAGGCGCTGATTTTGTCCGGCGTCGCCATGAGCTTTGCGGGCAACTCCCGCCCGGCCTCCGGCAGCGAGCACCACCTCTCCCATTTTTGGGAAATGCGGTTTTTGCGGGAAAGGCGCAGGCCGCTGCTCCACGGGACAAAAGTGGGGGTGGGAACGGTTTTATCCATCCGCATGGCGGAAAAGCTTTTGGACACGCCGGTGGATTTTGCCAAAGCGGCGGAACACGCTAAGAATTTTGACCGGGAGCAGTGGGCCGAACTGGTGAAAAAAGGGTACGGCCCGGCGGCGGAGGGCGTTTTTGCGTTGGAAAGAACCGCAAAGAAAAACGATCCCGCAGAACACGCCAAACGCCTGACGGTGATTCAGAGCCGCTGGGAGGAGCTGAAGACCGTTATGCGGGAAAACCTCCCTTCCTCAGAGAAAGTGATGGAACTGCTGAGGACATTGGGCGGGCCGGTTTCCCCGGAGGAAATCGGGGTGGAACCCTCCCTGGTCAAAGAAGCGGTCCTTCTGGCTAAGGAACTGCGGAACCGGTACACGATTTTGCAGCTTTTGTGGGATTTGGGCCTGTTGGAGGAATTTGCGGGGTAACCCCGCCCGGCGGGGAGGCCCCGCGGCCAATTGCCGCGAAAAATTCGCCGTATTGAATAGGGTTCCCTTCCTGCCGTTTCTGTAAAATCACCCGTTTTGGGGCAAACGCGGGACGATATGGGCAAATATAAAAGACGGACGGATAAAAACATCCGCCCGTTTATTTTTGAATGGTCATTGGGCAAGCAGGGGCTGGAGCTGCACCCCGTCCAACGCGGCCCGCAGGGTCTGGGGGATTAAAGAGAAATCCGCCACTAAGGAGGTGGGCTTTTTTACCGGATCATCCTGCCGGAAGGGGACAAAGTAGTAGTACCGTCGGTTTAACAGCGCGCCGATATTGACGGCGCTGCCGGACAGGGCATCGTTGGTGGATATGGCCAGCACCACCGGCTTCCTGCCCCGGAGATGGCTTTTTACCGCCATAGTGACGGCGTTGTCCGTTTGGGCGGCGGCCAGCTTGGACAGGGTATTCCCCGTACAGGGGGCCACCAGCAGGATGTCAAGCATCCCTTTGGGGCCGATAGGTTCCGCCCCCACAATGTCTAAAATTGGCGGCCGGCCGCTGATTTCCCGGATTTTTGCCAGAAAGTCCGCCGCTTTCCCGAACCGGGTGTCCGTCTGGGCGGCGGTTGGGGTGAGAATGGGGAAAATGTCAAAGCCCTGCTCCCTGCACGCCTCCATGCTTTTGAGCATGGGCGCGAAGGTGCAGAAAGAACCGGTGACAGCAAACCCCAGTTTGACAGGCTCAGGCATCAGGCTCCCTCCTTTCTGCTTCAATGGCCCGGATGGTCCGGCACAGGATGGCGGCGGCAGTTTCCGGGGCGGCTTTTCCCGGCAGGGAAAGGGCGTGGACAGTCTGGACGCCCAGCTCTCTGGCGGCGTCAAAATCGGTTCCACCGGGCAGGGACGCCAAATCAATGAGCAAAGCGCCGGGGGGCAGCCGGGAAAGCTCCTCCCTGCCGAAAAGCAGGTGGGGGACGGTGTTTAAGACGAGCCGGAACCGGGAAAGCTGCTCCGGCATCCGGTTTAGGGGAAGAGGCTCCGCGCCGTCCGCTTCGGCCCAGGCCAGGGCCTCCCGGCTGCGGGCCGCCGCCGTGACCTTGCACCCCACCCCGGCAAAAACCCGGCGGCAGAGCTTTGCCACCCGGCCGTAGCCGGTAACCAGGACTTCCATGCCGTTTAACACCGTGGGGAGCTTTTCCAGGGCGATCTGCAAAGCGCCTTCCGCTGTTGGGACGGCGTTTAAAACCGCCAGCTCCTCCCGGGCGGCATAGTCCACAAGGGTCAGGCCCCGTTTGGCGCAGAGCCTTTCCAGCCCTTCCCCGGCCATACCGGCCAGCACCAGGGTGTCCCGGCGGCAGAGGTCCAAAAGCTGGGATAAAGGAAGCGTTTCTTCCGAAAAAGGCGCGGCCGCCGTCAGGCCGTCCTGACTTGCCGGCATGGGCAGGATCAGGCAGTCAGGGGATTCCTTCAGCTGGCTCAATCCGCAGAGCCTTTCGGCTTTCCCCAGGTCCCCCGGATATTCGGAAAAGCCCGCCGCGCATACCCGCGCGGACTGGGCCAGCAGCGATGCCAGGCGGGCGTACCGGGAATCCCCGCCGGCGATCAGATAAAATTTTTGTGTATACACGAAAAACCCTCCGTTTTCCATAGGCTGGGATACCCCATACTATGAAAAGAACAAAGGGTTTGTGCATGAAGGCATTGTAGGGGACGGCGTCATTAACGCCCATGGTTTCCGTAAAACCAACCGGAAGACAGAATTTGTAGGGGCGGATGCCTACATCCGCCCGATTTTTCAAACATTTCCGAAAATTGCGGGACGATGTGGGCATCGTCCCCTACATTTTTGTTGAAATGTTCCGGATAATTTGCAAGGGACAGGTCTCCCGTCCCGCGATTTTTTCTGGAATGTTTCGGCGTTATATGCGGGCAAGCCAAGTTCGCCCCTACAAATGTGTTTCTCAAATAGAATCCTATCAAATTGGCGGGCTTACCCCAGGAATTCTTTGGCGTATTCCACCACGCCGGAAACCGGGGCGGAATCGCCCTGCAAATCAATTGCCATAAAATTCTCCTCCGGAACGTCAAAGGGGCAGCCGATGCCGAAATCCCTGGCCGGACGGTAGCCGGACTTGGGGTAATACTGCTCGCTGCCCAGCACCACCGAATAATGGTACCCCATTTCCCGGGCAATCCGATGGCCCTCTGCAATCAGGGCCTTTCCAACCCCCTGCCGCTGGTATTCCGGGAGAACCGCCAAAGGCGCCAGGGCCAGCTCCGTCTGGCTCCCGATTTTTACCTTGGTAAAGAGAATGTGCCCCGCCAAACGGCCGTCAATTTCCGCAACCAGGGAAAGCTCCGGGAGAAAGGCGTCCCCTTTCCGCAGGGCCTCCACCAAATCCTGTTCGTTCCCGTCCGCGTGTTCCGCCGAGGCGAAGGCTTCCTTCACCAGCCGGTACACCTCCGGGTAATCCTTGGGCGTTTCCTGCCGGATATTCATAAAAATCCGCTCCTTTTTCACTGGATTGGGCCCGGAGCAAAACGCACTCCGGGCCGTTTTCTTTTTTCAAATTGCCTTGCCTGCCGTCCGCCTCTGTGGTATACTGGATACACAGAAAGGGGCAATCCTCATGACAGAAAACCCATTCCCTTATGCGCTGGCCAACAAGCGCTACCGCACCTGGGACTACCATTTAAAAGAGAAATTCGGCGGCAAGGTGTTCAAGGTGTCCTTGGACGGGGGCTTTTCCTGCCCCAATATTGACGGGACCTGCGGCAGGGGCGGCTGCACCTACTGCGCCTATTCCTTCCGCCGCCAGACCCCGGAAAGCCTTCTCACCCAGTTTGAGCAGGGCAAAGCCATGCTCCACAAAAAGTGGCCGGAGGCCCGCCAATACATCCCCTATTTGCAGGCCAACACCAACACCTACGCCCCATTGCCGGAATTGCAGGCAAAATACGAGCTTCTGCTGGGCCAGCCGGGGGTGGTGGGCTTTGCCGTGGCAACCCGGGCCGACGCTCTGCCGGATGAAATCTGCGATTATCTGGAGGAGATCAACCGCCGGACTTACCTGATTGTGGAGCTGGGCCTCCAAACGGCCTTTGATGAAACGGCCCGCCGCATCAACCGGGGCCACGACTGGGAAACCTTCCTGGCGGGATATCAGAAACTGGCAAGCCGGGGTATCCCCGTCTGCATCCATCTCATCAACGGCCTGCCCGGCGAAACCCCGGAAATGATGGAGGAAACCGTCCGCAAAGTGGCGGCGCTGCGGCCACACTGCGTCAAAATCCACCTGCTCCACATTCTGAAAGGCGCCAAAATGGCGGAGGAATTCGCCGCCTGCCCGGCGGATTTTTCCATGATGGAACTGCCGGATTACGTCCGGACCGTCTGCAATCAGCTGGAGCTGCTGCCCCCGGAAACCGTGATCCAGCGGGTCACCGGGGACGGCATGAAAGACCAGCTCATCGCCCCGTTGTGGAGCTTAAAAAAATTCGTCGTCCTGAACGAAATCGACAAGGAACTGGCCCGCCGGGATTCCTGGCAGGGGAAACGCTGGAATCCTTAACACCAGCATTTGCCTTCCCATTCCCTGGGAGGCGTCAGCTCCATGAGCTTTGCAATGGTGGGGGCGATGTCCTTGATGTTGACGCCCTGGAGCTTTTGGCCCTTTTCAAAGGGCTTGCCAGCAAAGTAAACGGGGATGGTCATGTCCTCGGGGATGTCGCAGCCGTGGGAACGCTCGTGGCCGCCGTGGTCGGCTGTGATTACCATGCACCAATTCTCCGGCAGGGATTTCCAGATCTTCTCAATGCAGGCGGAGACGTTGGACACCGCTTCCAAATAATGTTCCGTCATCCAGCCCTTGTCGTGGCCCGCTTCATCGGTGTAGCCCAGGTACAGGAACAGGAAATCCGGCCCCTCCTCTTGGATGCAGCGGATGGCGTGGTCGGTGAGAATCCGGTCGGAAAGCATGCCGTCCATGCTGTACTGGCTGATAAATTCGCTGTGGACAAGGGTTCCGGGGCGGTTTAAATCCCGCAGCTCCTCCCAATTATAGAACATAGCCGCCCGTTTGCCGGCTTTGGCCACTGTGTCCCCCAGGCTGTCAATGGGCCGCACCTGTGGCGCCCAGGTGTTGGTGAGAATGCCGTGGCGTTCCGGATCCACGCTGAAAAACAGAGAACAGTGGCAGGGCAGGGTGACGGAGGGCATGACCGTCCGGCTTTCCATGCAGGAGGCGCTTTCCTCCCGCAGCTGCCGCAAAAAGGGATGTCCGCACTGGTCGATGGCGTCCGGGCGCAATCCGTCTACTAAAATCAACAACACTTTTTGGCTCATGGGGTGACACAACCTTTCGGATAAACTGTCTTTATCATACACAAAAGATACCTAAAAGTCAAGTTTTTCATGGATTATATGAGGGTTCTGGTTTGAAGACGTTTGTAGGGGCGGCCATTGACCGCCCGCTGATTCGACGCGGCCGTACAGCCCCGTACCAACCGATGGATGGCGAAGTTTTCGCCGCGAAAATGTTCGCCGTATGGGGAGGTTTCAATTCCTATCGTTTTTCGATTGGTTTTATAAAAAACGCGGGCCGATGCCCACATCGGCCCGCGTTTGCCCAAAAATGTTTGAAAGATGATAGAAAATCAAACCTGCCCATAACGCCGCAGAAAGGATGAGATATTTGTTTAGTGTACTGATTATGAGTGCCGGTTCCTCCAGCCGCATGGGAGGCCGGGATAAACAGCTTCTGCCCCTGCTTGGCAGGCCGGTATTATATTGGAGCGTCAAGGCTTTTTTGGAAACGGAGGGAACCGGGGAAATCCTGGTGATTACCTCCCCGGAACGGGTAAAGCTTTATGAATCCGCCCTTTCTTCCTTACTTAACGGAAAAATCCCGGTGAAAGTCCTGGGAGTGGGGGGCAAAACCCGGCAGGAATCGGTCTTCGCCGGTATCCGGGAAATCAGCCTGTCCGCTTCTCATGTGGCCATCCACGACGGGGCCAGGCCCCTGGCAAAGCCGGAGGACATCGCCCGGGTATATCAAGACGCTAAAATTCATGGGGCGGCCATTCTGGCAGAGCCGGCCAAAGATACTATCAAACTAGCTGAAAACGGCTTCATCCAGGAAACGCCGCCTCGGGACAGGCTCTTTCACGCCCAGACCCCCCAGGTATTTGAACGGGCCGCCTACCTTTCCGCCATGGAAAAGGCAATCCAGTCTGGATGGGACTTCACCGACGACGCCCAGCTCTTTGAAAAAGCGGGACGCCCAGTGTTTTTGACCATGGCCTCCGGGGACAACATGAAAATTACTACCCCCGGCGACCAGGAAATGGCGGAAGCCATCCTGCGGAAACGGCAAAGCGCCGCCTCTCTTTCAGCTGCCAGCGCCAGCCAAGTGATAACGGTCCCTGTTTACCGTCCCGGGTTCCGCATTGGCCAGGGATACGACGTCCACCGGCTTGTCCCGGGCCGGAAACTGATTTTAGGCGGCGTGGAGATCCCCTGGGAAAAGGGGCTTTTGGGCCACTCCGACGCGGACGTCCTGCTCCACGCCATTACCGACGCCCTCTTTGGGGCCTTGGCCCTGGGGGACATCGGGACCCATTTCCCGGACACCGACCCGGCCTACAAAGGGGCGGACAGCCGGGAACTTCTGCGGAAAGCGGTGGAAATTCTCCGGGAAAAGGGCTGGACAGTGGGCAATCTGGACGCTACAGTCATCGCCCAAGCGCCGAAACTGAAGCCCTTTATCCTTCAAATGCGGGAAAATATCGCCGCTGATTTGGGGATTCCTCAGGATCAGGTCAGCGTCAAAGCCACCACTGAGGAGGGTCTGGGCTTTACCGGGACAGGGGAGGGGATCTCCGCCAGCGCGTCGGTGATGCTGCTCCGGTAAAAATAGGTTCCCCGGCCGCGCCTGGGGGCTTTCCCTTTTTGCCGAAATATGGTATACTGGGGATGAAATTAGTAAATGGAGGATTGAATGCCATGTCCATGTTCCGGCACTTTATCAGTTACTACAAACCTCACCGAAGGCTTTTTGCCGCCGATATGATCTGCGCGTTCATTGTGGCGGTGTGCGATTTGTTTTACCCCATGATCGCCAAAAATATGATGAACGATTACGTCCCCAACCGCAATCTGCGGCTCCTTATCGTCTGGGGCGTCGTTTTGCTTCTCATTTACCTTGTAAAAGCGGGCCTCAACTGGTTTATCCAGTATTACGGCCATGTGGTAGGCGTCCGGATGCAGGCGGATATGCGCCGGGACGTGTTCAAGCGGCTGCAAAAGCTGCCCTTTTCCTTCTTTGACGAGCATAAAACCGGTTCCATCATGTCCCGGGTGGTCAACGACCTGATGGACATTACGGAGCTTGCCCACCACGGCCCGGAGGATCTGTTCATCTCCACCATTTCGCTGGTGGGGTGCTTTATCATCCTCTGCACCATCAACATCCCCTTGACCTTGATTATTTTCGCTTTTATCCCCCTGATGATCTGGTTTTCCGTTTACATCCGCAAGGAAATGAACGCGGCTTTCCTTCGCACCCGGCAGGAAATGGCCGAAATCAACGCCAATTTGGAAAACTCCATTTCCGGCATCCGGGTTTCCCGTTCCTACGTCAGCGGCTCCCATGAGGCGGAGAAATTCAAAGGCTACAACGACCGGTTCCAGAAAGCCCGCGGGGAATCCTACCGGGTTATGGCCAAATTCTTCTCCACCACCGGCTTTTTCACCGATTTTATGTATTTAGTGGTGCTGGTGGCCGGAGGGCTGTTCTTCTTTTACGGGAAAATCAACGTGGGCGACTTTACCGCTTACCTTTTATATGTAAATATGTTCTTAAACCCGGTGCGGAAGCTCATCAACATTTTCGAGCAGCTGCAAAACGGCATGACCGGCTTCCAGCGGTTTGAGGAGCTGATGTCCCAGCAGGAGGAGCAGGAATCCCCCGACGCTAAAGAGTTAAAAGACGTCAAAGGTTCCATCGACTTTGACCATGTGAGTTTCCAGTATGAAACCACCAAGGATGAGGACGCCCGGCATATGGTGATCCGGGATTTGTCCATGCACATCGACCCGGGCAAAACCGTTGCTCTGGTAGGGCCTTCCGGCGGAGGAAAAACCACTCTCTGCCACCTGATCCCCCGGTTTTACGAGGTAACGGAAGGAAAAATTTCCATTGACGGCCAGGACATCACCACCCTGACCCGGGATTCCCTGCGGCAGAATATTGGCATGGTGGCCCAGGACGTGTTCCTGTTCACCGGCACCATTAAGGAAAACATCGCCTACGGCAACCTGGACGCTTCCGACGAGGAAATCATGGAGGCGGCCAAAAAAGCCAACATCCACGACTACATTATGACCCTGCCCGACGGGTACGACACCTATGTGGGCGAACGGGGCGTGAAGCTTTCCGGCGGCCAGAAACAGCGGATCTCCATTGCCCGGGTGTTCTTGAAGGACCCCTCCATCCTGATTTTGGACGAGGCCACCTCGGCTTTGGACAACGCCACGGAAATGCTCATCCAGCAGTCTTTGGAAGAACTGGCCAAAGGTCGCACCTCCATCATTGTAGCCCACCGCCTGTCCACCATTAAAAACGCCGACGAAATCATTGTCATTACGGATGAAGGCATCAAAGAACGGGGCTCCCATGAGGAACTGCTGGCCTTAAACGGCATTTATGCCGGGCTTTACCAGTATCAGTTCCGCCAGTAGCGGCCGGCGGGGTAACCCCGCGGTTAATTCGCCGCGGCCATACAGCCACGCGACAAATTCGTGAACGGCGGGATGAACCGCCGTTTTCGATACAGATTCCCCGAAACGGCACGTCGGTATTGTAGAGGCGGCCATGTCATCAATTTGATGACCGTCGCCCGCGTATCACACGAAACGTCCTGGCGTTATATGCGGGCGCGCAATGCGCGCCCGCCGGATTCCCCGAAGCGTTCCGGCCTTGTACGCGGGCGACCATTGGTCGCCCCTACAAACAATAGAGGAAAACAGTCCGAGCCGCTGTCGCTGGTCACAGCGGCTTATGCTTTTATTTGGAGACTGTGCGGCCGCGTCGAATTATCAGCCCGGATTCCGGGCCTAGGAGCAGAAAAGATGGGCGCCGATGCGCTTGATAACCGGCCGGGTGCGGATCCATTTGTTGGAAGTTTTGTCCGGGTTATAATAGTAGATAGCCCCGCCGGAAGGGTCTAACCCGTTTAGGGCGTCCCGGGCCGCCCGGTAAGCGGAATCCGCTATGGGCTCGTTAAACTGGCCGTCGGTAATGGCGGTAAAGGCCCCGGGCTGGTAGATTACCCCGGAAAGAGTGTCGGGAAAAGAGGGGTGCTCCACCCGGTTTAGAACCACGGCCCCCACGGCTACCTGGCCCTCATACGGCTCGCCCCGGGCCTCCGCCGAGATAATCCGGGCAAGAAGGTTTACGTTTGCCTCGTTTGCTTCCGGGACAGTCCCCATGGTAATGCCCAGCTTTGCCAGGGTCTGAGGCCCGGCGATGCCGTCGGCCGTCAATCCTTGCTGCTGCTGAAAACGCTTGACGGCGCTTTCTGTGGCGGAGCCGAAAATGCCGTCTACATTCCCGTTGTAAAGCCCCCGGTCCTTCAGCTCCTGCTGGATGGCTTTGACCTCATTTCCCCGGGACCCAACCTTGGAAAGGGCGTCCGCCGCAGGGATAGGGGTAAACAGATAAACTGCGCCAACGGCGGCCAGGTTGGCCAGCACGGCGGCAACTGCGCGCAGAAAAGTCTGCCGGTGATTCTTCATGAAATCCTCTCCCTCTATGGAATTGTTTTGGCAATAGCTTTCCCCGGAAAATCAAGGTTATCCCGGTTTTTGGTAAAATTTCGGCGGGCACTTGCGGCGGGCCGCCGGGGCGTGCTATACTAGATGAGGAGAAAAGAAAAGGAGAATCAGCATGGAAAAGCAAATCAAGGGAATTATTTTTGATATGGACGGCACTCTAGTGGATTCTATGGCCAATTGGCGGCGTATCGGAACCCTTTGTATGGAATACCTGGGCAAAAAAACCGGCCGGCCGGACTTCGACCAGGTCATTTACCGGATGAAAACAGAGGATGTTATGGCCATGTTTGCCCAATATGGGGTGAAAATCTCCAGCAGGCAGGAATACGAGGATATTTATTATGCCGCAATCCGCCCGTCCTATGAAACAGTCGTGCCTATGCCCGGGATTCTGGAAGTCTTAGAGGAGTTCCGCTCCCGGGGCCTTAAAATGTGCGTCGCCACCGCCACCCGCAGCGATGTTGCATTGCCGGTGCTGGAGCGGCTGGGGATAATGCCCTATATGGAATTCCTTCTTTGCTGCAAAGATGTCCGCGCAGGCAAGGAGAAACCGGATATCTACCTGGAATCCGCCCGGCGGCTGGGGCTTTCTGTTTCGGAAACTGTTGTGTTCGAGGATGCGGATTACTGCGTTAAAACCGCCAAATCCGCCGGTTTCCCGGTGGTGGGAATCTTAGATTCCACAGCAGGACAGGAAGAAATCCAGTATGTCCGGGAGCATTCCGACTTGTTTTTGGAGAATTACAGCCAGCTGCTGAAAATCCTCCGGGATGGCGGAAAATAACCGGCTGTTGGAGGAATTTACTAAATATACAGAAAAATTACCGTGCATTTCCTACTGTGAAAAGTTTGCAATCTTTGTCGAAAATCGGTATAATAAAGATGTGTGTAGTGTGCCTTGTAAAAGGCTAAAGAAAAGCAAAATAGACATAGGAGGAATGCAGAGTGCAGGAGCCAGTTCATGAGATCTCGATCCCAGTTGGTATGCTGAGTCTGGTAGGAATGAAGGGCTGTGAGGAAATTACAACCAAGGTGAACAATTACCTGGTGGAATGGCGTTCCCAGCGGCACGGCGAACTGATGAATGACGCGGATTTCATCGGCTATTGCCGGGACAATTACCAGCTGAAAGCCTACTGCCCCCGGTTCGGAACCGGCGAGGCCAAAGGAACCCTCAAGGAATCGGTCCGCGGACATGATATTTACATTCTGTCTGATGTGTTCAACTACGGCGTTACTTACAAAATGTACGGGATGGACGTCCCCATGAGCCCCGATGACCATTACCAGGACTTAAAGCGCGTAATCGCCGCCATCAGCGGCAAGGCCCGCCGGGTCAATGTAATTATGCCCATGCTTTACGAGGGACGGCAGCACCGCCGCACTTCCCGTGAGTCTTTGGACTGCGCCCTCTGCCTTCAGGAGCTGGCCAATATGGGTGTGGACAACATCATCACTTTCAGCGCCCACGACGCCCGTGTGCAGAACGCCATCCCCCTGACCGGCTTTGAGGATGTGCAGCCTGCCTATCAGTTCCTGAAAGCCATGGTCAACACGGTGCCGGATATTGAGTTTGACCGGGAACACCTGATGATGATTTCCCCGGACGAAGGCGGCATGTCCCGGTGTATGTATTACTCCTCCGTGCTGGGCGTTGACTTAGGGATGTTCTACAAGCGCCGCGACTATTCCGTCATTGTGAACGGCCGCAATCCCATCGTGGCCCACGAATTCCTGGGCGACAATGTGGCCGGCAAAGACGTGATCATTGTGGACGACATGATTTCTTCCGGCGAGTCTGTCCTGGAAATCGCCTCAAAGCTTAAAAAGATGGGCGCCAACCGCATCTTTGTCTTTGCGGCTTTCGGCCTGTTCTGCGACGGCCTGGCAAAATTCGACGAGGCTGCCCGGAAAGGGGAGATCAGCCGCGTATTTACCACAAATCTCATCTACCGCACTCCGGAATTGCTCCAGCGGGATTGGTACACTTCTGTGGATATGTCCAAGTATATTGCGTATATTGTGGACACTTTAAATCACGATGGCTCCATCAGCAACCTCTTAAATCCGGTGCATCGCATCAACAAGCTGCTGGAACGCAAACGCAGCGAGAAGAAATAAAGGAATTTGGCGGGATTTCCGAGTCTCCTTGGGGAGGCTCGGAAACTGCTCTCCAGGGATTTCCAAAAAAATAAAAAAACTTTCAAAAAAGTGTTGACAAACCGGGGACGGTGTGCTATAATAACATACGTTGCTGATACAAACGGTAACGAAAGCGAGAGAGAAGAAGTTCCTGTGTTCTCTTCGCGGGTGTAGTTCAATGGTAGAATTCCAGCCTTCCAAGCTGGTTACGTGGGTTCGATTCCCATCACCCGCTCCAACCTTTCAGGTGTTTGCGCTCATAGCTCAGCTGGATAGAGCAACTGCCTTCTAAGCAGTAGGTCTCAGGTTCGAGTCCTGATGGGCGCGCCAATATATGGTGGGTATAGCGCAGCTGGTTAGCGCGTCAGATTGTGGCTCTGAAGGCCGTGGGTTCGAATCCCACTATCCACCCCATTTTTACACTGGGCTATCGCCAAGTGGTAAGGCACAGGACTTTGACTCCTGCATTCCGATGGTTCGAATCCATCTAGCCCAACCAACCTTTTTATCAGCTTCATATTGGGGTGTCGCCAAGTGGTAAGGCATCAGATTCTGGCTCTGACATTCCGAGGGTTCAAGTCCTTCCACCCCAACCAAATTAAAGCGGGCCGGTTTCACGGCCGGTTCGCTGATTTTTCTTGAATAAATTCTTTTATACTGGGGTGTCGCCAAGTGGTAAGGCATCAGATTCTGGCTCTGACATTCCGAGGGTTCAAATCCTTCCACCCCAACCAGCGGCGAATCGCCGCCGATAAGCGCGCACTGACGTTGGTTGGTGCGCGTTGTTTTTATCCCGCGTTGGGGCAGAGAAAATTTCCGCAGACAGCACGGCCTGGAGCGAAACGCGCTCCGGGCCTTTTTTGTTATCTTGTGTAAGTATCCCGCGCTGAAACAGGCGTCTATTTTGTAAGATTACCCCAGCGGCGAATCGCCGCCGATAAGCGCGCACTGACATTGGTTGGTGCGCGTTGTTTTTTGAATATGGGTGTCCTGCGTGTGTTTATCTTGCCGTATTTATGGCTGCTTTTGGTTTTACAAGAACGAAGGGACGATGTAGTCATCGTCCCCTACAGCACCAACGTTACGTCCTGGATTGTAGGGGCCGGGTCGTCCGGCCCATGTAAATGGAAAAATCTTTCAGAGAATCCGGCGGGACAGGTTCGCCGATAGCCGGATAAAAAGTGCGGGGGCGCGTAATACGCACCCCCGCAAATATGGTTTCATTTGGTTTTACATGCCAGCAGTTGGTGTGAGGCAGTGCGGCTCAGTTACCGGGTTTAAAACGCGATGCGCTCCTCGATATAGGCGCGAAGCTCAGAAATGGGCATCCGGACCTGCTCCATGGTATCCCGGTCGCGGACGGTTACGCAGCCGTCGTTTTCAGACTCGAAATCGTAGGTAATGCAGAAAGGCGTGCCGATTTCATCTTCCCGGCGGTAACGTTTGCCGATGGCGCCGGTTTCGTCAAAGTCCACCATAAAGTACTTGGCCAGATCCTGGTAAATCTCCATGGCTTTGTCCGACAGCTTCTTGGACAAAGGCAGGACAGCAGCCTTGAAGGGGGCCAGGGCCGGATGGAAGTGCATGACGGTGCGCTCGGTGCCGTCCTCCAGCTTCTCAATGTCAAAAGCTTCACAGAGGAAGGCCAGGGCCACGCGGTCGGCGCCCAGGGACGGCTCCACAACGTAGGGGACATACCGTTCGCCGGTATCCTGGTCGAAGTAATCGAGACTCTTGCCGCTGGCTTCCTGATGGCGGCCCAGGTCGTAGTCGGTGCGGTCGGCAATGCCCCACAGTTCGCCCCAGCCGAAGGGGAACAGGTACTCAATGTCAGTGGTGGCCTTGGAGTAGAAGGAAAGCTCCTCTTTTTCGTGGTCCCGGAGCCGCATGTTTTCTTCCTTCATGCCCAAAGTGAGGAGCCAGTTTTTGCAGTAGTCCTTCCAGTAGTGGAACCATTCCAGGTCGGTGTCGGGCTTGCAGAAGAATTCGCACTCCATCTGCTCAAATTCCCGGGTGCGGAAGGTGAAGTTGCCGGGAGTGATCTCGTTGCGGAAGGATTTGCCCACCTGGCAGATGCCGAAGGGCAGTTTTTTCCGGGTGGTGCGCTGGACGTTGGCAAAGTTTACGAAAATGCCCTGAGCAGTTTCCGGGCGCAGGTAAACCTCGCTCTTGGCGTCCTCGGTGACGCCGATAAAGGTTTTGAACATCAGGTTGAATTTGCGGATGTCGGTGAAATTCTTGCTGCCGCAGGCGGGGCAGGCGATGCCGTGCTCCTTGATGTAGTCGCTCATCTGCTCGAAGGTCATGCCCTCGGCGCGGCCGCCTTCGTCCTCAATGAGCTTGTCGGCGCGGTAGCGGGCCTTGCAGTCCTTGCAGTCCATCAGCGGGTCGGAGAAGCCGCCCACATGGCCGGAGGTGACCCAGGTCTGAGGGTTCATGATAATGGCGGAATCCAGGCCCACGTTGTAAGGGGATTCCTGAACGAATTTTTTCCACCAGGCTTTTTTCACGTTGTTTTTAAATTCCACGCCCAGGGGGCCGTAGTCCCAGGAATTGGCCAAGCCGCCGTAAATTTCGCTGCCCGGATAAACAAAACCTCTGCCTTTGCAAAGGTTAATGATTTGTTCCATGGTTTTTTCTTCATTTTTCAGCATATTATGTCCCTTCCCTTATCCGCCGGGGATGCCGGCAGTTTCGATACATATATTCTTATTTTAATGAATATCCATCATAAAGTCAAGGGATTTCCGAAACTTACCTGCCTTTGGCCGGGGGCCATTTTTTTAAACAGCCTTTACCTGCCGGGAAATTTATGCTATACTAAACATAAAACCGGAAAACAGGCGTTTTGGAAAAAGAAAACTGGAAAATGCACCATATCCTGCAACAAACCGGCTTGTAACCCGCACTTATATTTATGGAGGGATGATTATGGCAAATAAGACGAAACGTATACTATCCGCCGCCTGTATCCTGGCTGTGATTCTGTCCGCCGCCGCGCCGGCTGTGTCCGCCGCAGGGGATGATATTATAAAATCCCGGAATTTTGACCGGGACCTTTTTGAGATTTTATTGGAAGAAGCGGACGCCGATGGGGACGGGGAGTTAAGTGAGTATGAGGCCTCCCAAATCCAGTCCCTAAACTTAAGCGGCATGGGCCTCACCAGCTTAGAGGGGCTGGAATACCTGCCGAACCTGTCCTATTTGGACGCTTCGGACAACGACCTGTCCTCCGTTTCCTCAATGGGGGACTGCGAGTACCTGACCTACCTGGATTTGTCGGACAATGATATTTCCAATCTTTCCGGCCTAAACCGCCTGGAAAACCTGGAGGAACTGGACCTTTCCGGCAACCGGGTCTCCTCTGTTTCTTCCTTAAAGCACCTGGATTACCTGGAAAGCCTGGACCTTTCCGACAACCGCATGAGCAGCTCGTCAAGCCTTTCCAGCCTGGAATCTGTGACCCATTTGGTGCTGGATCACAACAGCCTGCGGGAGATTGACAATCTGCCGGGCAATTTAGTGTATTTAAGCGCCCGGGGCAACGAGATTACCGATATGCGGTCTGTGGTTTACTTAAGGGATTTGGAAACTCTGGACCTTTCGGACAACCGGATTGTGGAAGTCCCGGATATGTCCCGGCTGGAATATTTGCAGAACTGCTATTTGGACCACAACGAGATTGAATATCTGAACGGCGGCTGGGAGCAGGCCGACTGCACGGTGAACTTGTCCTATAACCTGCTGGACACGTCGTCCGACGAGGTGAAAGACGCGGTTTCCGCTTTGAGCAAAGACGGAAATTCCGTTATCATTCTGCCCCAGAGAATGGAAGGCTGGCAGTATGCCGGGAACAAGACCTACTATTTCCTGGATGACGAGGGGACTTACGCCACCGGAACCCGAACCATCGACGGGCAGTCCTACACCTTCGACCAATACGGCGTCTTAAACGGCAGCGGCCAGGCTGATAATGGCGGCCAGACAGACGGAAACGGCTGGGTCACAGAAGGCGGCAGTAAGTATTATCGGGAAAACGGGCAAAATGTCACCGGCTGGAAAATCATCAGCGGCTCCTATTATTACTTTGATTCTACTGGGAAAATGCTCACCGGCTGGCAGAAATATAACGGCACCTGGTACTATCTGGACCCTCAAACCGGCGTCATGAAAACCGGCTGGCTCCAGCTGGGCAATACCTGGTACTACCTGCAAAGCTGGGGCGGCATGGTGACAGGGAACCAGACCATTGACGGAAAATCTTACACCTTTAACGCCAGCGGCGCCTTAACCCAGGGCACGCCTCCCGGCGGCAGCAGCGGAACCGGAACTGGCGGCCCCACCGGCAGCGGATGGGTGACGGCTGACGGCGGCAAGTATTACCAGAAGGAGGACGGCAGCTATCAGAAGGGCTGGCTCCTGTTAAACGGCAGCTACTATTATCTGGACCCCTCCACCGGCGCTATGAAAACCGGCTGGCAGCAGGTGGGCGGGACCTGGTACTATCTGGACCCCTCCACCGGCATTATGAAAACCGGCTGGCTCAATCTGAACGGAATTTGGTACTACCTGTTAAGCTGGGGCGGCATGGTGACAGGAAATCAGACTATTGACGGCGTATCCTACAATTTCAACAGCAACGGTTCCTTAAACGGCACGCCTCCCGCCAATGCAGGCTCCGGCAGTTCCGGCAGCCAGTTCCCCAGCGGCAACGGCTGGACAACCGAAAACGGCGTCACCACATACACCGGCTCCAATGGCCAAAAAGCCACGGGATGGCTTTTGTATGAAGGCAGCTATTACTACTTAGACCCCTCTTCCGGCGCCCTTCAGACCGGCTGGAAACAGGTCAGCGGCAGCTGGTATTACCTGGACCCCCAGACCGGCAAAATGCGCACCGGATGGGTGGAAGTAGGCGGCCAGAAATACTATCTGCGCAGCTGGGGCGGCATGGCCGTGGGCTGGTTCCACACCGACGACGACAGCAAGACCTGGTACGTTTCCAAAGCTTCCGGCGAACTGATGACCAGCCAGTGGTACTACTATAAAAACGAGTACTACTACCTGGGCGCGGACGGCGCGGCGGCCAGCGGCTGGGCGCAGATCGACGGCAAATGGTACTATTTCAACGCCGACGCCGCGATGCAGAAAAACGCCTGGATCCCCACCTATCAAGGGGACTCCTGGTGCTATGTAGGCTCCGACGGGGCCATGGTTACCGGCTGGAACTACATCGGCGGCAAGTGGTATTTCATGCGCCAATCTGACGGTTACTGCCTGGTCAACGGCTGGTATACCATTGACGGCAAAACCTACTACTTCTATAAGGACGCCAGCATGGCGGTGAACACCACCATTAACGGCTACCAAGTCGGCGCGGACGGCGCGTGGATCCAATAACGGCAAAAAATGTTCCCCCGGTACTGTGATAAACAGCGCCGGGGGATTGCTTTTTTATTATTCAGTAAATTCGGAAACGCCCATTTCCTCCATGATTTCCAAAGCGGGGTCCTCCTGTTCCGCCAGGAAATTGGCGATGGCCATATTCAGCCCGTCATAACGAACCTGGCAGACGCCGCCCTCACCCTGGGTGTAGAACTGCACCATGGATTCCGCCCATTCTTTGGCGGCTTCCGGCCGGGATTCTGTGTCATTGCCGCGGATTTGATGGAAATCCGCAACCTTCTGCTGCAATTCCTCCGAAACGTCCAGATCCTCCGCCGTGTAATATTCCCGGTTGGTAAATTCCTCCCCATACTGCTTTTCATAGGCGGTCCAGCCGCCGGAATCCTCAAAATCCACAATCACCGTCGTAAGGCCTATGAGCGGCAGTTCTTTCTGTGCAGCGGGAATGTAATTTTCCGTAAATCGGTAGGTCACCGTAGCCGGGATGTCCAGCACGTCTTCCTCCGCAACCAGGCTGTACACCTGATAACCGCCGGGCTGCGAACCCTCGTAAACATCCGCGATCCGCACATCGTCAAGGGAAAGGCCCCGAGCTTCCAGCACCTCCTGAGGACTCATGCCCCAATCGGTGTTTTCAAAGCGGGCCAATGTGTAAGATTCCGCACCCGCCGCCTTTTGGCAGCCGGAAAGGGGCAACAGCAGACAGGCCAGGGCAGCGGCGGCGAAAAGGTACCGTTTCATGAAACGCCCTCCTTTCTTTGCTCAAAAATAGGAACGGTTTCTCTGTTTTTCTATCATCATTATAGCATTGACACGGAAATATGTCAACAATAAATGTACAAATTAAAAAAAGGTACTATTTCGGCCCGCGAATTCTTATATAAACAAAAATAGGGCAGGTATTTACCCGCCCTGTTATCTTATATGACCAATGTGCCGTTTTCGTCAATGGACAAAATCAGGATCTGCTCCTCCGCGCCGGTTTCGGCGTTGACGTAAACCAAAAGCTGCTGGCCGTCCTCGGCTTGGCAGTGGAACTCGTAGCAAAGCCGTTCCATTTCCCCGTCAGAGGGGATCAAAGCCAGCTGTGAGCTGTCCACCGTCAAAGCGCCGCTGACGGATTCCTGGGCCTTTTCCGGGGTGATAGCAGGGGAGGGAAGCTCCCGTTCCTTGTGGTTTGTCAGGAATCCTCTGGCGTCAAAGCTCAGGATGCCGCCGTCGTCCATGGCCACGCTGATTTTGATTAAGTCCGGGTAACAGCGGACGTCCCCCTGCTGATAGGCGAAGTTGGCTGTCAGGATATTGCCGGCAATTTCATAATAGGTTATGGCCATGTCCGGGATTTTCAGCCAGTTTAAATAGTTTTCCGCCTTGGCCACCGCTTCTTCCGGCGACAGGGAAGTGTGGTCCGGCTGGCGGGGGTCCGTCAGATAGCTTAAAAATCCTCCTTGTTTGGTAATGGCGGCGGTGCGGTTGTCAAAAGAGAAGGTGAAGGACGGCATCTGCCCTTCCTCGTCGGACTCGTTGCGCATTTTGCCGGAATCCACGTTGAATGCGGCGGCGGCCTTCTCCCGGGCCTGGGCTAAAGTCACTTCTTCCGTGCCTTTGAGCCATTCCGGCTCCTTTTTCAGCAGATGGTCGGAGAAGGGGCCGTCGTAAATCAGGGTGGGATAGGCGGTAAAGCCCTCCTCAAATTCCGCCAAATCTTCAGCTAAGTCCGGCGCGGCGTCTGTCCCCATATTGGCGGCCATGGTTTCCGCAGCTCCAATGGTCATGCGGCCGCTGCGTACCTCATATTGGGCATTCAGCAGGCTTTGCTCCAGGTTTTCCGCGTATTCCGAAAGGGCCAGCAGGTTTTGGCGTTCCTCTGCGGTGATTTCCTGGCCGTTTTCCGCTTTTTTGGCCAGGGAAACGGCGTACTCTCCAACCTGCGCCAGGAATTTGTAGGTGTTTTCCAGGTTGAAACGGCTGCTGGGGATCTGGGACAGGGCCGCTTTAGCCGCCGACGACTCCTTCCACAGCTTGGCTGTCAGGGCGTTTAACTGGGCAGGCGTGCCGGTATAAATGCTTTTGGTCAGGGTGGTGGAGATGTTTTCCGTATAGGTGGTCAGGTCCTCCATAGCCCGCAGGTAGGAAACCTCCAGGGCTTCTTTGTACTGGGCCGCCATTCGGTAGTTCTGGTACGCAAATCCGGCGCAGACCAGGATGGCGGCGGCGAGCATGGTAATGATGCGGACGCGGGTGCGGGTGTTTTCCATAAAAATCCTCCTTTTGCGGATTGGAAGTTGCTTCTATTTTTACCGGGAAACGGAAAAATATACATCCGCAAAAAGGCGGAAAAACCACCAGCGCCGCCCTCTCCAACGGAAGGCGGCGCTAACTCTCACTATTCAATTGTATAATTCCTCCATGTGTCTGGAAACCCAGAACATCTTATTCCATTGGACTCACTCCATCATCAAAATCATTTCCCGTCTTTCCGGTTTCTTTCAAACCTGCTTTGCTGAAATAGGAACGGTTCAGCGATCCGCATAAAGGATCAAAGAGGGAATCGGTTTGTTTAGGTGGAACTCCTGTCTGCGTACAAGATTACACGTTCAATTTATTATATTCCTAGAGCGATACGCTGCTCTTGAAACAATTGGATGAACGCCTTGCTGCAAATAACAAGATAACCGTTGTTGCTGCGAGTTGTATCTTCCTAAACGCTTTGACGAGTCTGAAATGGACGGCCGCCGACCTTTCGTCAGCAGATTTGCCTTTTTCGACTTTCCCTTATTGGGGTGCAAAACGCTTGAGGGATACAGAATTGCATATTCGGTTAATCCATTGGACTCACTCCGTTAGTCAAAATCTGTTTTTGCTTTTTGCCTTGTTCTTTCCAGGCAAGCTGTCAGCAAAGACTCAGTTTCTGGGAGAGAGCTGACTATTCCATCGGAATCCACTCCAATTCGTTTGGTCAGAATCTGTTCGGTTTCCTTTAAAAGGTTTTGTGTGGAAAGATTTTATTCCACTGGACTCAACTCCGTTTTGTTTTGATTGGCTTTTGTTATCAGAATCAGCCGCTATTTGAAATAGAAAATAATCAAATCACTATCGTAAAAATCTTATTACGAGGAAAAGCCCTCTTGCACTCAAGATCATTATTAAGAATTATATGCACGATAAATTTGAAACAAATTGTTCGTATGATACATTCTTCTCAATCTTATTTTTACAGTTTTACGAAAGCCTGCTGCTGATTCTGATTAAACAACTTTCTTTACTGTCCATCGGAATCACCTCTTTCATATTCTAGAAGATATTTGATTATCTTCTATGGCTATATAATAACACAGAACACGCATTTTGTCAATAAGAATTTTTAAAAAAGTGGAAAAAATTTAGTTTAAATATTCAAAACACATTCTTTACAAAACACGCTTGACTTTCCGGACGGAAAAGGATAAAATAAAGATGTTGGCGTTTGCCGAATAAATGACATCCCTTTTTGAAGGGGGATTTGGAGGTATATTATGGCCGAAATGTACGATGAAGCCAATCTGTACACCCTGGTGGACGAAGAAGGCGTGGAACAGACCTTTGAAATGCTGGATACCATGGAAGTGGACGGCAAACAGTATTACGCGATGATCCCGGTGTACGACACGCCGGAGGAACAGCTGGAAAACGACGGGGAGCTGATCGTCCTGACCTCTGAGGAAGTGGACGGGGAGGAATACCTGGCTTCCATTGACGACGACGAGGAATATGAGCGCATCGGCAATTTGTTTATCGAACGGCTTAACAAAATGTTCGAGGACGATGAATCCGATGAGGACGATGAAGAGGACGAGGACGCCGACCTGAAATAACGGTGTTTGGCAGAATTTTCGGAAAATCACTTGACAAACAGCATGTACGCCGCTATAATATGTTCTAGAAAAGGCGTCTGCCTTGTTCGAGCAAGTACAGTTTCTTTAAATCCGAACATTTATTGAAAAGGGAATCTTTGCTCCGTATGCGGGATGCAGACCTCCCGGCCCCTGCTTTGACTGGGGTTGGATGAAGGGAGCGCGATGTATATGGGCGGATACCCACCTGCTGAGAAGCGGGTTTATAACACTGTACGACGGCAAGGTGGAGTTACAAAAAATCCTGCTTGCAGGTTTTTAAAATCCCTCGCTTCAGGCGGGGGATTTTGTTTTAGAGACAATAGGAGGAACATACATGGCAAACTGGCAGGACCGGCAGGAGCTTTTGTTAGGGAAAGAAGCCTGCCAAAGGCTTGCGGCCGCCCGGGTGGCGGTCATCGGCTTAGGGGGCGTGGGCGGCGCCTGCGCGGAGGGTCTGGCCCGGGCCGGAATCGGGACGCTTTTGCTGGTGGACCACGACACTGTGGACATCACCAACTTAAACCGCCAGCTGCTGGCCACCCGGCAGACGGTGGGGAAGGGCAAGGCGGAGGCAGCCCGGGAACGGGTTCTTTCCATCAACCCGGACTGCAAGGCGGTCTCTCTGCCGGTTTTTTACGGGGAGGACACGGCCGAGCAGGTCTTTGCCTTCCGGCCGGATTATGTGGTGGACTGCATCGATACGGTGACGGCCAAGCTCCATTTGGCGGCGCAGTGCCGGGAGCGGGGAATTCCCCTGCTTATGGCCTTGGGCACGGGAAACCGCCTGGACCCCTCGGCCTTCCGCATCGGAACCATTGAGGACACAGCCAAAACCGGCGCAGGCTGCGGATTGGCCCGGGTCATGCGCCGGGAACTGAAAAAGCGGGGGATCACCGGCCAAAAAGTGCTGTATTCCCTGGAACCGGCGGCTAAAACCGTGGTGGAAGGCGGCGGCCGGTACGCGCCGGGAAGCCTTTCCGTCTGCCCGCCCGCCGCCGGGTTCCTCATGGCCTCCCAGGTGCTCCGGGAGATTGGAGGGTTTTGAAGATGAAAAAAATTGGATTGCTCTGCCCCAGCGATACCGAGCTTGCCCCTTTTTTGCCCTGTATCGAAGGGCGTTCCCGTTCTGAGGCGGCTATGCTGGAGGTTTGGGAAGGGGAACTCTGGGGCTTTCCGGCCGCGGCCCTTTATAGCGGCGTCTGCAAGGTCAACGCGGCGGTTGCCGCTCAAATTCTCATCAGCCAGTATCAGGCGGACGCAGTGATTTTGTCGGGAGTCGCAGGCGGTTTGGATGAATCTGTCCGGGTTTTGGATACGGTCATCCCGGAACAGTGCGCCTACCACGACGTTTCCCCGGACATTTTGACGGAATTCCACCCCTGGATGCCCTCCGTCTGGTTCCCCGCCGACCCCCAGCTGCTGGATGCGGCCCGCCGGGCCGGGCAGAAAGCCGGTTTCCCGGTAAAATTCGGATCCCTGGTGACGGGGGAGCAGTTTATTGAGGAGGGGGAGCGCAGGCGGCTCCGGGAGGAATTTTCCCCCTTGGCAGTGGACATGGAAACGGCTGCCGCCGCCCACGTCTGCTATGTGAACAAAACCCCTTTCCTGGCGGTTCGCACCATCACCGATACGGAACAGGAGGACGGCCAGGAGAACTTCGAGCTGAACTGTGAACAGGCGGCCGCCCGGGCCAAGGATATGGTACGGCTGATTTTGGAAGAATGGAAAAACGGAATTCTCTGAAAAGAAAGGATGGTTTCATGAAACAGATTCTCATTGGCGGGAAAATCCCGGCTTCGGCCATTTCCCTGGGGTGCATGCGCATCAGCGGCATGTCCAAAAAGGATGCGGAAAAATTACTCCGCACCGCAATTGACGAGGGCATCAACTTCTTTGACCATGCGGATATTTACGGCGGCGGCAAGTCGGAGGAGGTCTTTGCAGACGCACTTTCCGACACTCCCTCCCTGCGGGACAAAATCCTCATCCAGAGCAAATGCGCCATCCACGACGGGATCTACGACTTTTCCAAGGAGCACATCCTCAAATCCGTGGAGGGAAGCTTAAAACGCCTGAAAACCGACCACCTGGATTTCCTGCTTCTCCACCGCCCCGACACCCTTATGGAGCCGGAGGAAGTGGCCGAGGCCTTCTCCCAGTTGAAATCCAGCGGCAAGGTGCTCCATTTCGGCGTCAGCAACCAAAAGCCCCTGCAAATGGAACTGTTAAACCGCTGTTTGGACGAAAAACTCCTGGTGAACCAGCTCCAGCTGTCCCTCTGCCATACCGGCATGATGGATTCCGGCCTAAACGTCAATATGCAGATCGACCGGGCCAGGGATCTGGACGGCTCCGTTTTGGAATACTGCCGCCTAAACCAGGTGACCATCCAGGCTTGGTCCCCCTTCCAGTACGGGTTCTTTGAGGGCGTTTTCATTGGGAGTGAAAAATTCCCGGAACTGAACAAAGCCCTGGACCGCCTGGCGGAACAGTACAACGTGACCCCCTCCGCCATTGCCATTGCCTGGATCCTCCGGCACCCCGCCAAAATCCAGGCAATCCTGGGCACTACCAATGTTCAGCGGGTGAAAGATATCTGCAAAGCTTCGGAAGTGGAACTGACCCGCATGGAGTGGTACGAGCTTTACAAAGCGGCCGGCAACCAGCTGCCGTAAAAAAGGAGCAGTTATTTTGTACAAACTCATTGCAACAGATTTAGACGGAACTTTATTTAACAGCCGGGGAGAGGTTTCGGAGGGCAACCGCCGGGCCATCCAAAAAGCGGTGGAGCAGGGGGTAAAATTCGTCCTCTGCTCCGGCCGCGCCCCCTACGAGGGGGTTTCCGCTTTGGGGGAGGAGCTGGGCCTTGCCTGCCCCGGGAATTATTACATTTGCTGCAGCGGCGGCTTGATTGTGGAAGCGGATACCTTAAAAATTGCCGCCGGGAATTTCCTGCCCAAGGAAACGGCCCGGGAGCTGCTCCGCATCGGAGAAGGTTTTTTCGCGGATATGGGCAATGCCGCCGTCCGGCTCCACACCACGGAAAAAATGTACGCCAAAAACCGGGAGGTCTGGGACAACGACCTGGAACAGCGCACAGGCAGGCAATTCCTGCCCCTGCCGGAGGACATCCGGGAGGTGGAAGGGGAAATCACCAAGATGCTGTTTTTGTCCCGGGAGGAGGGCTACGCCATGCGGTTTTACGACCGGATGGAAGCGGTCCTGCCGGAAGGGGCTTTGGGCTACCGGATGCCGCCTGCACTTGCGGAATATGTTTCCGCAAACGCCAACAAAGGCCGGGCGGTGGGGCAGCTGGCTGCAATTTTAGGGCTTTCCCCGGAGGAAACCGTCTGCGTGGGGGACGGCTGGAACGATATTTCCATGTTGGAAGCCGCCGGGCTCGGCGTGGCCGTCCGCAACGCCCCGGAGGACGTGGCCCGGCACGCGGACGTGGTTTTGGAGTACACTAACGACGAGGACGCCGTGGCTAAAGCGCTGGAACGGTACTTTTTCGGCCTTGACAACCAATGAAGAACGTGCTATACTGTTGGCATATGAAAACCGATGACTGAGAAGAGTAACCGGCTGTAATGCCTTTTCAGAGAGCCGCGGATGGTGGAAGCGCGGCAGGGAAATGCCGGCGAATGGACTCAAGCAGGGCGGGAAGAACGGCAGTTTTGCCTAGTAATACCCGACGGGCATCCCTCCCGTTATCCGGGGAAACGCATCAACCGGTGCGAATGAGCGGGCGAAAGGCGGAGGTTCCGCCGCGCCAATTTGGGTGGTACCGCAGAAGTTTTCCGGCTTCTGTCCCATGGATTTTCCTGGGGCAGGAGCTGTTTTTATTTGGCCGGTTGGCAAGAAAGGGGATTTTTCAGATGGAAGAACAGAAAAAGAAAGTGATTTTAAGCGGCATTCAGCCCACCGGCATCTTTACCCTGGGCAATTACCTGGGGGCGGTCCGCAACTGGGCCAAGATGCAGGAGGATTTCCACAGCGCCTATATGATCGCCGATCTCCACGCCCTGACCGTCCGGCAGGAACCGGCGGATTTCCGCAAACGCATCCTGTCCTGCTACGCCCTGCTTTTAGCCTGCGGCGTGGACCCGGAAAAGAGCATCGCATTTATCCAGAGCCATGTGCCCGCCCACTCCCAGTTAAGCTGGGTTTTGTCCTGCAACACCCAGTTCGGCGAACTTTCCCGCATGACCCAGTTTAAGGACAAAGCCGCCCAGCACGCCGACAACATCAACGCCGGCCTGTTTACCTACCCGTCCCTGATGGCGGCGGACATTCTCCTTTACCAGGCGGATTTGGTGCCCGTGGGCGTGGACCAGAAACAGCACCTGGAGCTGACCCGGGACATTGCCAACCGCTTTAACGGCGTTTACGGCAATACTTTCACCATCCCGGAAGCCTACACCGCCCAGGGGGCAAAAATCATGTCCCTGGCGGACCCCACCAAGAAAATGTCCAAATCCGATCCCAACCCCAACGGATGCATCCTGATTCTGGACGAACCCGGCGCCATTGTTAAGAAATTCAAACGGGCCGTCACCGACTCCGACATGGAGGTCTGCTATAGAGAAGGCAAGGACGGCATCAACAACCTGATGACCATTTATTCCGCCGTCACCGGCCTTTCCATGGACCAGATCACCGCGGATTTTGCCGGGAAGGGCTACGGCGATTTCAAGGCCGCTGTGGGCGAAGCCGTGGCCGAGCACCTGCGGCCTGTCCGGGAACGCTATAACGACCTGATGAACAACAAGGACTACCTGGTGGAATGCTACCGCAAAGGGGCGGAGCAGGCTGAGCGCATCGCCCGCCGCACCCTGGACAAGGTGTACAAAAAAGTTGGATTGCTGGCCAAATAAACGGCGTCCCGCCGGTCTTGACATGGAGCGCACTCCAGGGGTTATACTGTATTTACAGCAACCACAAGGAGGACCTTTCATGAAAACATATATCCGGCAAAAAACCTTTGACGAAGAACGCGCTCTTTACCATCTGGAGGACGCGGAAGTGGAAAACTGCACCTTTGCAGGCCCGGCGGACGGGGAGTCCGCTTTAAAGGAGAGCCGCCGCGTTGCGGTGCGGGACTGCGCCTTCAGCCTGCGGTACCCCCTTTGGCACGCCCGGGATTTTGAGCTGATCCAGTCCGCTTTGGACGCCGGCGTCCGCGCCCCCATCTGGTACGCCGTTAATGGAAAAATTGCGGGCTGCACCATAGAAGGGGTAAAGTGCCTGCGGGAGTGCGAAAATATCCGGGTGGAGGACAGCACGGTCCTCTCCCCGGAATTCGGCTGGAAATGCCGGGGGGTGGAAATCGCCCGTTCCCGGATTGAATCCGAATACCTTCTGTTTGACAGCAGCGGCGTGGAAATCCACCGGCTGGAAATGAAGGGGAAATACTCCTTCCAGTACATAAAGGACCTGCACATCCGGGATTCCAACCTGGACACCAAGGACGCATTCTGGCACAGCCGGAATGTGACGGTGGAAAATTCCGTGGTGAAAGGGGAGTACTTAGGCTGGTTTTCCGACGGCCTGACCTTGATCCGCTGCAAAATCATCGGCACCCAGCCCCTTTGCTACTGCAAGAACTTAAAGCTCATCGACTGCACCATGGAGGGCGCAGACTTAGCCTTTGAGTATTCGGACGTGGAAGCGGACATCCGGGGCCATATCGACTCGGTGAAAAACCCCCGTTCCGGCCGGATTACGGCGGACAGCGTGGGGGAAGTCATCCGGGAGGACGCCGTTATGGAGTGCACCGGGCAGGTTTTGCTGCGGGATGGAAAAATATTATAAAAAATCCGATTTTTGTGCCTTGTAAAAAATTTCGTTTGTGATATAATATCCACAGTGCCCGCGGTAAGCGGGCTCTTTCAATGAAGGAGCATTTTTTATGACGTACAAATTTCAGGACAAAACCCTTTCCATTGAGGAAAGAATCGACGATTTGCTTGGGCGGATGACCTTAGAGGAAAAGGTCCGCCAGATGGACATTTACGCCGGAACGGAATTCCAGGATCAAAACGGGAATTTCCAGATGGACAAGCTGCTGGAGGTTTCCGGGGAAGAAGGCCTGGGCTGCCTTCAGAACCGCTATTCCTCCGCGGAAGCCAACAACGAGATCCAGCGCCGGGTCATGGAGCATTCCCGCCTGCCCATTCCCGTCTTATTCAGCGAGGAAGCTTTGCACGGCCTCATTTGGCCCGGCTGCACCGTGTTCCCCCAGCAGCTGGCCCTGGCCGCCACCTTTGAGCCGTCTTTGGCCAAAGAGCAGGGGCACGCCATCGCTTCCGAATGCCGGAGCCTTGGCATCCACGAAACCTGGTCGCCGGTGCTGGACCTGGCCCGGGACCCCAGATGGGGCCGGGTGGAGGAAGGCTACGGTGAGGACACCTACCTGGCCTCCCGCTTTGCGGAAAATATGGTCAAGGGCCTTCAGGGGGACGACCTGACCCGGCCGGATACCATGGTGGCCGAGGTCAAGCATTTTTCCGGCTACGGCGCGCCCACCGGCGGCTTAAACTGCGCCCCCGCCATGATGGGCCGCCACGAGCACGAGTTCTACTGCCTGCCGGTATTTGAAGCGGCCTTCAAGGCCGGCGCCCTGAACGCCATGTGTTCCTATAACTCCATTGACGGGGTGCCCGTTGCCTGCGACCGGAGCATTTTGACGGATCAGCTCCGGGGCAAGCTGGGGATGCGGGGCTTTGTCCGGGCGGATATGACCGCCGTAGCCATGCTCCACACCTGCCACTTTGTGGCCAGAACCCCTAAAGAAGCCATGAAAATGGGGGTCCAGGCCGGGGTGGATATGCAGCTTTACGACTTCCCCCACGACGTCTATCAGAAGGGCCTGCTGGAGCTGGTCCGGGATGGGGAGCTGGAGGAAGCTGTCATTGACCAGTCGGTCCGCCGGATTCTGCGGGTGAAATTCATGCTGGGGCTGTTTGAGAATCCCTTCACCGACGAATCCCTGTCCAAAAAGGTGGTGCACTGCGAGGAGCATGTGGACACCGCCCGGAAAGTGGCGGAAAAGGCCATTTGCCTTCTGAAAAACCAGAACGGCCTCCTGCCTTTGAAAAAGGATATTGGAACAATCGCCGTTATCGGCCCCAGCGCCGCTGTGCCGCGCTTTGGGGATTACAGCGCCCCCGGCGAGTGCAAAGCCGCGGTTTCGGTGCTGGACGGCATCAAAGGCATGGTTTCGGATCAGACAAAGGTCCTTTACGCCCGGGGCTGCCACATTTTGGAAAGCCAAATGATGCCTGTGCCCACAGCCTGGCTCCGGACCCCTCAAGGGGAACCCGGCCTTCAGGGGGAATACTTCAACGGCCAGGATTTCAGCGGGGAGCCGGTTGTCACCCGCATTGACCCCTCCATCCACTTCAACTGGATTTACACCCAGCCCGGCGACGGCATCGACGCCGGCTGCTTCGGCGTCCGCTGGACAGGGTCTGTTGTGCCGACCGAGGATTTTGACGGCTTCATCGGCTTAAGCAGCATGGACAGCATGCGCCTTTGGATTGACGGGGAACTGATTGTGGACCGCTGGCAGAACAGCGAAGCGGAAAGCAGCCGGGAAGTTCACTGGAAAGCCGGGGAACGCCACGACGTTAAGGTGGAATTTATCAACGACCAGCGGGGCGTCCGGGTGATTTTGGGATACAGCTACGGCGAAAACGACATGGAAGAAGCCGTCCGGGCCGCCAAACAGGCGGATGTGGCGGTAGTTGTCGTGGGCGACGATGAAACCACCTGCGGCGAGAACCTGGACCGGGCCGATTTGGATTTGCCCGGCCGCCAGAAGGAACTGGTGCGGAGAATCAGCGAAACCGGCACGCCGGTGGTGCTGGTGCTCCAGACGGGCCGTCCGGTTTCCATTGTCTGGGAAAGCGAGCACATCCCCGCCATCCTGGAAGCCTGGACCATCGGCGAACAGGGCGGTACCGCCATTGCCGAAACCCTGTTCGGCGACTGCAACCCCGGCGGACGCCTGCCCATGTCCTTCCCCAAATCCGTGGGGCAGCTGCCGGTTCACTACAACCGCCGCCCCTTCGGCGCTGTCAAATATGTGGAAATGGACTGGAACCCCCTCTACCCCTTCGGCTACGGCTTAAGCTACACCAAATTCCAGTACAGCAATTTCCGGCTGTCCAAGGAAACCATTGCAAAAGACGGGGAAGTGGAAGTTTCCCTGGATGTGACCAACGTGGGGGATGTTTACGGCGAGGACGTGCCCCAGTTCTACATCCACGATGAATACAGCAGCGTAGTGCGGCCCTATAAGGAGCTGGCGGGCTTTGAACGGGTGGGATTAAACCCCGGCGAAACCAAAACCGTCACCGTTGCCATCGGCCCCCGCCAGCTGCGGCTCTTAAACCGGGACTTCCAGTGGGAAGTGGAACCGGGCAATTTTACCATTATGGCCGGTTCCCACAGCTGCGACCTGCCCTTTGCCGCAACCCTGACCGTGACAGAGTAATCATATAGGAGAAATCAAATGGCAAGCAAAATCAAAACCCTTTATGTTGTCCACCATTCCCACACCGACATCGGCTACACGGATTTGCAGGAGCACGTCATTGACGGCCAGATTGACCACATCCGTTCGGCGGTCCGCCTGATGCGGGATCCCCAAAACCGGGATTTCCGCTGGAACTGCGAAACCTATTACTGCGTGGAGGAATTTTTGAAATCCGCCTCCCAAGAGGAAAAGGAGCAGTTCTTCCAGCTTATCAAAAGCGGGGAAATGGGGATTTCCGCCACTTATCTGAACTTTAACGACCTTCTGGACAGCGATGTCCACATGGAACGGGTGCGGGAGTGCGTCCGGATGTTCCGGGAACACGGGATTTCCGTAAAAACCGCCATGACCGCCGACATCAACGGATTTTCCATGGGTCAGCGGGACGCTTTGATTGAAAACGGCGTGGAGTTTTTCTATACCAATATCCACACCCACCACGGCATGTACCCCCTTTATCAGAACCAGAACGCCTACTGGTGGGAAAACGCCGCCGGGAAACGGCTGCTGGTCTGGAACGGCGAGCACTACAACCTGGGCAACGCCCTGGGCTTAAAGCCCAACCGGAATTACCACCCCATGACCCGGAACATTTACGACGGGCCTTTGGATTTCAGCGACCCGGTGGGGGTCCTGCACACGGTTCTCAGCCGGTACCTGGAAGTGTGCGAGGAAAACGGCTACCCCTATGATTTCATCGTAACCTCTGTGTCCGGCGTATTCAGCGACAACGCCCCGCCTGCGCTGGAAATCCTCCGGACCATTGAAGGCTTCCGGCAGCGTTACCCGGAGGACGTGGAAATCCGCATGGTTTCCCTCCAGGAGCTTTACGCGGCCATTGCCCCCAAATTGCAGGACGCGCCGGTTTACCGGGGCGATCTCAACGACTGGTGGGCCAACGGCGTAGGTTCCACCCCCTATGCGGTGAAGCACTATCGGGAGGCCCAGCGCCGGTACCATCTCTGCGGGCGGCTGGATGCCCAGTGCTATGAAAAGTACCCGGACTATGCCCGCGCCGCCCAGGACAACCTCCTCCTTTATGCGGAGCACACCTGGGGCCATTCCTCCACTATCACCAACCCCTTTGAAGCCATGGTGGTGAACCTGGATATGCGGAAAAACAGCTACGCATCCAAGGCCCACGAAAGCGCCTCCCGGATGCTCAACCAGATTTCCGCGGAAAAAGGCGGACTGATTAACTACTACAATACCAGCGGCAAAATCCGGGCGCTGAACCCCAACAGCAGCGCCGGCCTTCAGGCGGTGGAGTTCTATATTGAAAGCCCCGATCTAAACCGGGCAAGGATCACCGATGAAACCGGCCGGGAGATTCCCTGCCAGGTTTCCCCCCATCCCAGAGGGCGGCGCATCACCTTCTTAGACGCCTTCGCGCCCTATGGGGAAAAGGTGTATACCTATGAGGAACTGCCCGCCCCAAAAGCCGAAGTCAACAGCCGCAAAGCCTATGTGGGGGCCGACCGGATTCGGGATGTGGAGAATGATTACGAAACCTTCTCCTATCAAATTCCGTACGCTTATGAAAACAAGTGGTTTAAGCTGGCTTATGAGCCTGGAAAAGGCGTGACCTCCTTTGTCAACAAGAAAACCGGCAAAGAAATGCTGTCTAAAGAGGGCATTCCCTTCTTTACCCCCATTTATGAACGCACCCCCATCCGGTACGGGCAGACTGACGTTTACGAGGAACGCCGGCTCTTGGGCCGGAATATCCGGGGCCAGCACGCAAAGCTTTACACCGGTGAGTTACAGGAAGTTGTCTGCCGGGAACACGGCCCGGTGTTCACCCTGCTGGAGCTGAAATTCAAGCTGGAAGGCGCTATCCATTGCAGCGTGTGGATTCGGTTCTATGAGAATATGCCCCGGATTGAGTGGAAACTGGAACTGGGAAAAACCATTTCCATGGACATCGAAAGCGTCTTTTTACCCTTGGATTTGCAGATGGAGGACCGCACCCTCTGGATCCGCAAGGGAACCGAGGCCTTCCGCCCCGGCATCGACCAGCTGCCCGGCTCCGGCATGGAATATTACATGTCCGACGACGGCCTGGCCTATGTGGGGAAAGAGGGCACCGTCCTCGTCGGCTTCCCGGACGTTCCCCTGATTTACATGGGCGAGATGCGGCATCATCCCATCCGCCTTTGCGACAACAAGCCGGAAAACAACCGGCGGCCGGTGTACTCCTGGGTCATGAACAACACCTGGGAAACCAATTTCAAGATGGATTTATCCGGCTTTTGCGAATTCTGCTACTCTTTAGAGCTTTCCGGGGAAGAAACCGGCGAAGCGGCCCTGAACCAGCTGCGGGAACGTTCCTTTGCCCCTTATGTGCTGATTATCCAGTAACATTTCCTGATGGAATTGCGGGCGGCCCTATTGGCCGCCTGTTCCATTTTGAAACATTTTGAAAAAACGCGGGACGATGTAGGCATCGTCCCCTACAATTTTCCGGAAAATTTCGAAATGATTTGCAGGGGAGGGCGTCCGTCTGCCCGTTCCATAGGAAAACCCCCGTATCCAAAAATAGGGTACGGGGGTTTTGCACAACTAAACGAAAAACGCATCGTTGCAGGGGCCGGGTTTCCCGGCCCGCATAAAATAGAAAAACGTTTCCGGAAAATCATCCGGCCAGCTGGATGATTGCGTAAAGAAGGGGCTGGTGCAGCAGGTAAATAAGAAGGGAATGGCGGCCCAAAAAGCTCAGGGCCGGGACATTTAAAACCCGTATCCGCCGCCAGATATGGGAGCCGCTTACAGTCCGGTATAAAAAATAGCCCGCCAAAAATAAGAACATCCAGGGCAGCAGCGGGAAATAATCGGTGGAGAAAAAGTCCGGCGGCAAGAAGCCCAAATAGGCCGCCAGATTCCCCTGATACCAGCTTTGGGGCAGGGAAATCATGGAAAACCCGCCGAAGCCAAGGTACCCCTGGTCCACATTGGCTGTGAAAAAGTAAAGGAACAGGGAAAGGGCCAGTCCAGCCGCCGCCGGGATTTTGCAAAGCAGCTTTTCTAAGGGGATCAGCAGGAGCATGCAGGAGCCCAGGAGGGTGAGGATCCCAAAAACAATCCGGTTTTGGGGCATCACCGCCAAGGTCACGGCCGTAACCAGCATCCCTGCGCCGAAAACCGTAATCCCCCGGCGGAAATGCCGTTTCCCCAGGGGCCAGCAGAAGCCGGACAGCAGGATAAAGGTCCAGCAGATGCTCCTTTGCCATAGAAACATGCCGGAGGACCTCATGTCAATCCCGGATACGCCCAGCAGATGGACCATATCCCACACCAGATGATAAAAAACCATGCTGATAATGACCAGCCCCCGGATGGTGTCCAAAAAGCCGTACCGGTTTCCTTTGGCCGCCGGGATGGGAATAGCTCTGAAAGATTCTGTCATGCCCCTCACCCTTTTTTCGACAAATTTCGTATATACTTAGTATATACCATGGAGCGGGCTCCATGTCAAGAAGAAATTCAAAAAGAAAAAGCCCCCGGCCGGGAATCTCCCAACCAGAGGTCTTGTCATTATGCCAGGTGGATTTCCCCGGCGATGTTCCGTTCAAAAATCTCCCGGACGCCGTCCAGCCGTTTCGTCTGGCCCAGCGCCCACATGAGCTTGGTGACGGCCGCTTCGGTGGTCATGTCCCCGGCGGGGATGACCCCGGCTTCCAGGATTTTCCGGCCCACTTCATAAATGGAGAAATCGCTGGTGTCGTAAAGGCACTGGCTGCACACCACTACCGCCACGCCCTTTTCCACCAGGGCATGGATTTTTTCCGACAAATCCCGGCGGATAAAGTGCAGCCCTCCGGCCCCGAATGCCTCCAGGATAATCCCCCGGTAGGGCATTTGCGCCAGGGCGTCAAAAATCTGGGGGTTTGTGCCGGGAATCAGCTTCAGCAGGAAAACATCGTTGCAAAGGCGGCTGTTTAGCTGGGTTTGGCCTTCCGGCGGGGCGGAATGGTCGTAAACTTCCAAGCCGCTGGCTAAAATTTCCCCCCGGTAAGGGGAATTGACGCTGGCGAAGGCGTCAAAGCCCATAGCCCGCACCTTTACCGCCCGGCAGCCCCGGATAATCTTGTGGTTGAAGGCCACGCTGACCCCGTAAAGCCCGGCGTCTACGGCGGCGAAAGCCGTGGCCAGGTTCCCGGGAGCGTCGGACAGGGGCGAGGAAATGGGCAGCTGGGAGCCGGTGAACACCACCGGTTTTTGCAGGTTTTCCAGCATAAAAGTCAGCATGGAGGCGGTGTAGGCCATGGTATCGGTGCCGTGGGTAATAACAATGCCGTCGTAATCCGGCAGGGCTTCATACACCGACTGGGCAATGAGCCGCCACTCCTCCGACTGGATGTTGGAGCTGTCCAGATTTAGGATATTGCGGCTTTGGATCTCATAATAATGGGAATATTCCCGGATGATCCGGTCAAAAGCTGTGGGGGCGGCTTCCGGCGCCAGGCCGTCCTCCCCTTGAACCGAAGCGATGGTGCCGCCGGTGGTGAGAAGCAGGATTTTTTTCATTGGGACTCCTTTGCAAGAAGGGAAATTTCCCGGAAACCGGCTTCCACTTCTTCCTTTTTGTGCAGGAAATTTTCGTGGTTGTGGTATTCGATTTCCCAGACATAGGCGTCCGTCATATCCCAGAGAAGCCGGTAGAGCTTATTCTTTTTCTGCCGGTCCGGAGTGTCGGCGGGGGCGGGGCCGTAGCCTTCCAGGAAGTGTTCGTTAATCATCCAGGGGTTGGCGAAATCGTAGTCCAAATCCCCGAAGTACGCCCGGTCCCCGTCAATAATGGCGGCGATTTCCCAGGCGCCGTTTTTCCGCTGGGCCAGCACGTTGCCCTCCCACAAATCCGCGTGAACCAGCGCCGGGCTCTGTACGGATTCAAAAAGGGGCGCGTTTTCCGTGAAAAGGTCACGGATGCCGGAAATCAGGCTTTGTTCCATCAGTCGGTATTTCAAAAGCAGATCGGAAACGTCCGACAGCTCCTTCATCAGCGCGTCAAACCAGGACTGGAAGCCATGCCCGGTGGAAACATCCCACACCCGGCCGAAGGACGGGCCTTTGATTTGGTGGAGCTTTGCCATGTGGCGGCCGGTTTCCCGGTAAAGGGCGGGCTTTGCCTCCGGCGGGACAGAAGGGTCTGACAGGGGGACGGCGTCCAAGCAGTCCACCAGCATGAAATCCCGGTCCAGCAGTTCCTTGGAGGAATCGACAGCCAGTAAATGGGAGCAGGGGATGCCGGCTGCCTCGCACAGGCGGTCAACCTCGGCCTCAGCCTCCATTAGGTGAAGCTCAAAGGGGATGAGAAGCTCCCTCTTGACCGGGCCGGCCCGCAGGACCACCGGCGTCCGGTCGGAAAAATCCAGCCGGACGGTGTTGTTGAACATGCCGCCTGCCAGCACTGTAAATTTTGTCAGGGTATTGCCGGGAAAATACCGGGCCGATACCAATCGTACCTCCTCTTCCGTCAAGGGACGGGCAATCAGGGAGCCTTCAATCATAGGATAACCTCTTTTCAGTGGAATAAATAAATGGGGAAAAATACCGGACCGCTCCTTCAACGCAAACGCCGCGCCCCGCCGAAAAATTGAGACGTTTCTGAAAAAACGCGGGCGGATGTGGGCATCCGCCCCTACAATGCGTTTTTCGGTTAGATTTGCAAAAAGGATGGGGCATCGAGGACGCCGCCCCCTACATTTCTCATGAAATATTCCAAATGAATTGTAGGGGGCGATGCCTACATCGCCCCGCAGATTTGGTAAAAAATGCGATAGGGAAACAGCGGGCCGGGCGACCCGGCCCCTACAATGCGTTTTTCGGTTGGATTTGCAGAAACGATGCTCCGCGGACTTGGTAAAATGTGATGGCGAAATGGCGATGGCGGGCGGCCAATGGCCGCCCCTACAACTGGTGAATCGCCGGTGATGATTCGCCGCTACTTCAATTCGACAATGGTGACGCCGTCCTCCCCCTCGCCGTAAACGCCTAAACGGAAGGATTTAACGCATTTTACTTCCTTCAAATGCTTCTGCACCGCAGTCCGCAAAGCGCCGGTTCCCCGGCCGTGGATGATGGTGGCCTGATTTACATGGGTCAGGACGCAGTTGTCAAGGAAAGCGTCCAGCACGAAAATGGCCTCGTCGGTGGTCATGCCCCGCAGGTCGCATTCCGTGGGCGCCCGCCGCCCGGCCACATTTACCGACCGGCTGACAGAACCCCGTTGTTTGCCCACATTGGACCCGTTAAACTGCACCTTCTTTTTCTCAATGAGCCGCAGGTTTTCGATTTTCGCTTTAGTCTTGATGATGCCCGCCTGCACCAGCACGTTGCCGGATTTGTCCGGGTCCTGCATGACGGTGCCTTCCTTGTCAATGTCCACAATCAGCACCGTGTCGCCCTTTTTCAGGGGGCGGGGCAGGACGTAGCCGTCGTTTAAGGAACGCTGGGCAACGGGGTTCGCCGTGTCGTACATTTTATCCAGCCGGGACCGCAGCTGGGAGCGTGCCGCCAGGGCTTTTTTGGAAAATTCCGCCCGGTCCTGCTCCTTGCGGATCTCGTTCAATTCATCCATTAAGGCGTTGGCCTGGCCCTGCACCTGGGAAACAATCCGCATGGCCTGCTGTTTGGCCTTTTCCACCTCAGCGGTCCGTTCTTCAGCCAGCTTCTGCTGGTAGTCCTTCAATTCCTTCCGGGTGCGGTTGATTTCCGCCTGGGCTTCCTCCACCTCCCGGGTGCGCTCCTCAAACTGCTGGCGGGAGGCTTCCAAGGACTCGATAACGTCCTCAAACCGCTTGTTCTCGCTCTGCACCAGCTCTTTGGCGTGCTCAATAATGTCCTCCGAAAGGCCCAGCTTCTGGGAAATGGCGAAGGCGTTGGAGCGGCCCGGCACGCCGATAAGCAGCCGGTAGGTGGGCTTTAAGCTCTCCACGTCAAATTCGCAGCAGGCGTTTTCCACCTTTTCCGTCTGCAAGGCGTACATTTTCAGCTCCGCGTAATGGGTGGTGGCCGCCACCCGGCAGCCCCGTTTCCGGAATTTTTCCAGGATGGAGATGGCCAGCGCCGCGCCTTCCACAGGGTCGGTGCCGGAGCCAAGTTCGTCCACCAGCACTAAGGACCGGTAATCCGCCTCATTCAGAATGGAAATCAGGTTGGTCATGTGGGCGGAGAAGGTGGACAGGGACTGCTCAATGCTCTGCTCGTCGCCGATGTCCACCAAAATATTCTCAAAGGTGGACACGGAGGAGCCGGCGGAAACCGGAATCAGCATCCCGCACATGGTCATTAAAGTCAGCAGCCCCAAGGTTTTCAAGGTAACGGTTTTACCGCCGGTGTTGGGGCCGGTGATTACCAGGCAGGAGAACTCATCCCCCAGGTGCACGTCGATGGGCACCACCTTTTTCCGGTCAATGAGGGGGTGCCGGGCTTTTTTCAGGTCAATGCGGCCGTCTTCCGTGACGTTGGGCATCATGGCGTTCATTTTGGAGGCGAGACGCGCCTTGGCGAACAGGACGTTTAAATTCATGAGCTTGCCGAAAAGGAGAGTGATGTCCTCGCCGCAGTCGGCGCACCGGGCGGAGAACTCCGCCAAAATCCGTTCGATTTCCTCTTTTTCCTTGGCCTGAAGAACCCGAATTTCGTTGTTGGCCTCCACAACCCCCATAGGCTCGATGAAGTAGGTGGAGCCGGAAGCGGAGGTGTCGTGGACCAGGCCGTCAATGGAGCTGCGGTATTCCGCCTTGACGGGTACCACGAAACGGCCGTCCCGCATGGTGACGATGGAATCCTGCAAATATTTCTGGTAGGTGCTGGAATGGATGAGCTTTTCCATCCGTTCCCTTGCCTTCAGCTCCGTCTGGCGGATTTTCCGCCGGATGGCCAGCAGCTCGCCGGAGGCAGTGTCGGCGATTTCCTCCTCGCTGATAAAGGCGGCGGAAATGTCCCGTTCCAGGGTCTGGTTGGTGTACAGGGAGAATAAATCCTCCGTAATGGAATTTTCCTCCTCCTCAAACTGGTGCGCCCATTGGAGCAGGGAACGGGACTGGCGCAGCACCGCCCCGATGTTTAACAGGTCCCGGGGGGATAAAACGCCCCCGGCCATGGCCACCTTGAGCCGGCCGCCCGGATCCCGCAGGCCCGTAAAGCTGGGGGAGCCGAACCGGACGGACAGGTTGAAGGCGTCGTCGGTGCGTTTTAAGGAACGGATTACTTGGTCTAAATCCGTTTCCGGTTCAATGGACAGGGCCATCTGGCGGGAGGCGTCGCAGCAGGTTTCCTCCGCCAGCATTTCTAAAACTTTGTCCAGTTCCAGGATTTTGGTATATTTTTTGTGTATCATGGTGAGTACCTCAAATCAAATGTTTCGCTTTTTCGTATTGTTCTTTGTCTACATAAAAGATGTATTCCAGTTCCGCCTGTTGCTGTCCCGCCGGTTCTTTAATAGGAATAGAAACCTGTCAATACGGCGAGCTGTCGTGAATTTATTCACGACAAGAGCGCGTCCAGCGGTTGGTGTGGGGCTGTGCGGCCGCGGCGAATTAACAGCGGGGTTACCCCGCCATGGAAAAGGTGGAAGTCAATTCTTTCCTCGTGAAAATATTCATGAAAAAACCTCCGTTGATTTGGTTGCAGAGTGATTACGGTAAATTTTCCGATTTTGCAAACACAGTCATGGAAACGCCGTCGTCCTGGATGAGGATATCGCCGGGAAGGTTTCGGAAGCGCCACACCACATATAAATCCCCGGCTGCGCCGCCGATATTGGCGATCTGAAGCCCGTAAACAATCCAGAACCAGTCTTCCGGGACCAGCAAAAGGAGGATGAACAGCAGAATCCCCCACAGCACAAGGGGCGACAGGGCGATGACGATGTAGGCGCGCTTAGGGAAATAGTCCCCGCTCCCCGCATAAGCGTAAAGGCCGGTGAAGCCGTATTTTATCCGGCTTGTGCCGTACCGGCCCATGGCAAAGCCGTGGGTCCACTCATGGAGGATGATGTAAGCTATGGCGCCGGCCAGCAGCACGCCCCACCGCAGGAAATAGAGAAGCGGATCCGACAGATCAAAAAGCGGCGCGGCGGGGACGAGAAACAGGACGGGGATTAACATCGCCGCCATAATCAGCAGCGCAAGGCCGTTGACGAGAAGGGCGGTCTTTTTATCTTTCTGCAGATTGAGCCTGAGAATTTCGCAGTAGCCTTCCGGCAGGGCGGCAGGGGCTTTTTGCATGAGAACTCCTTCCTTTCAGATAGGGCGAATCCGGCAGCTTATTGGCCGAACCGCCTGCTAATAGCGAATTACATAGTAAATCACATAAATCCAGCTTAAAAGGCCGTGGAAAATCGCCCATCCAACGGAATGCCAGTTTACGTAGCTGATTACCATGGCCAGGGCGCAGCCGAAAGAGATTCCAGTTTTCACAGTCTTTTGAATAACAGTGGGCTGTTGTTCCGGTGATGTCATAAGAATACCTCCTACGCAAGCATGGTCTTGTAAAAATCCAGGGCCTTGAATTTGCCACCGGTCTGGCAGAGGGTAAAATATTCCGTCACGAACCCCAGGGCCTTTTCGCTGTCCGGAGTCAGCTTAAAGGAAAAGAGCTTTTCGTCCGGAGCCTCGCAGATGTGCCGCATGGCGTAAAACACCGGCTGGGGCAGCTTCATCTGGGGCCGGTCCGGGGGCATGACGCCCCGGCAGTGCTCGCAGAACAGGCTGCCGTCTATGGGGTAAAAGGTCAGTTCCTCCTCTGCGCCGCAGCCTAAGCACCCGCTTAAATCCGGCGCGAAGCCGGAAATGGACAAAAGCCGCAGTTCATAAACGGCTTTGATGAGGGCAGGAGAGCGTTTGCCGTGCTCCAAAAGCCATAAGCTGTTGAGCAATAGCTTTAAGCAGGCTCCGCCGTTGTCCCGGTCCGGGAGAATAAAGCGGGTCAGTTCGCAAAGGTAGCTGGCCAGGGAGATTTTTTCCAAATCCATCCGCAGGTTGTAGAAATTTTCCAGCAAATCGGCGGTGTTCACGATGTAGCCGCTTTTGCCGGCATACAGGCAGAAATCGCTGTACGCCAAAACTTCGGCGGCGGCCGAAAGGGAGGAGCGCGCTCCATTGACCTTCCGGGCAATGGCTTCAATCAGCCCCATATCCTGGGTGAGGATGATGAGTTTTTTGTCCTGATCCCGCATGGGGATCTGCCCCAGGACAATGCCCCGGGTCTTGACCGTCAAAGGGGGTTCCTCCTTCCGATTCCATGGATTTATAGGCGAGATAATCGGCGATGCGGCCGGTTTGTTCAAATTTCTGCCAGTAATAATCGTTTGGGTGCGTCATGACAATCCCTCCAAGGAAGTTTTTTCGGCACCCTTATTTTTCCCGGAAACGCCGGGATTACCGCTGGCAAAAAACGGTCATTCCTCGTACCGCAGGCCCACCTGCTTAATGGCTTTTTCGCTGTTGCGCCAGTCGTCCCGGACCTTGACCCAGCATTTCAGGTTGACCTTCACATCCAAAAAGGCTTCCAGGTCCGCCCGGGCGTCGGAGCCGATTTTTTTCAGCATGGCCCCGCCTTTGCCGATAATCATGCCTTTGTGGCTGTCCCGTTCGCAGTAGATGGTGGCTTCGATATCTAAAATGCCGCCGTCCTCCCGTTCCCGCATTTTTTCAATGGAAACGGCAGTGCCGTGGGGGATTTCATCCCGCATGTTCCGCAGGATTTTTTCCCGGATAATCTCGGCGGCAATGGCCCGTTCCGGCTGGTCGGTCAGGGTGTCCTCCGGGAAGAAATGGGGGCCTTCCTCGGTGTGGGCGCGCAGTTCGTCCATGAGGGTGGAAATCCCTTCATTTTCGGTGACGCTCACCGGCACTACCGCTTCAAAGTCATAGAGGGCGCTGATTTCGGCAATCCGGGCCAGAAGCTGTTCCTTGTCAATCAGATCGGTTTTGTTGATAACCAGAATTACCGGCAGGCGGCGGGCCTTAAACTGCTCGATAAGGGAATTTTCCTCGGGGGTCAGCTTGCCCATAGGCTCCACCACAAATAAAACCAGATCCACATCGGCGATGCTGTCGGTGACCACCTTGTTCATATGGCCGCTCAGCTTGGTCTTGGGTTTGTGGAAGCCGGGGGTGTCTAGGAACACCCACTGGTAAATGTCCTCGGTGAGGACGCCGGTGATCCGGGTGCGGGTGGTTTGGGGCTTTGAGGACACAATGGCGATTTTTTCCCCCAGAAGGGTATTGAGCAGGGAAGATTTCCCCACGTTGGGCTTCCCTACGATAGCGATAAACGCGGATTTTGTATTCATAAACGCTCCTTATTCTTTTTCGTTGCTTTAATTTTGGGATATAAGGCGATGATTGCCCAGGCTGCCGCCAGCGAGGCGGGGTAAATCAGGCCAAAAAGCGCGCCTTGCAGTCCATAATTATGGTAAGTGCCATGAGGATAAAAAATCAGAAACCAAAGCAGGCTGGAAAGAAGTTCGCAGGAAAGCATGGCAATCCCGATCCTTTTAAGCCCTTTGTGAGTCCGGTTCCGTCGGAGTGAAGTGGACAGGATGAAAAACGCGCCCATGCATAAAATGCATCCGGTTAAAACAAATTCGATTCCCTCAATTCCCTTCCAGTTGAACAGGCAGAACAGCATGAGAATCACTCCTTTTTTAGTGATTTACGGTTTGATTATTTACATGAATTTGTTCTTTGCTAACGCAAATAAACCGCAGCGAAAACATTAGGAAATTCTAATCTTGGATTTTGTAAACAAAATCCAAGCGCGGGGGCATCCGCGGGCGGTCTGCGGACCGCCTTTTTATTTGTGTTTTGCGGCCGAGCCGCAAAGAGCAGGTTTTCGTTTTCTGCGGAAAACGACCAAGGACTCTGTCCTTTGGAATCCTGCAAGCTTTTGAAAAAGCTTGACCAAAACTTTTGATTCTGCTCGTTTTTCAATTGCGCCAACTAGTCCTTGAACAATTTATTCCCGTAAAAGATAAACCAGATCCCTCCGGCGATGATCCCGCCGAACAGCGCCGCCAGCAGGGGAGTGGTGAGGATTTCCAGCGCCGTTTCCCACAAATGCGCCCAATTCCCAAAAAGGCACACCCCGGCCGCAATTGCCGCCAGGGCCGCCATAAACACTGCCCCGGCCGCTACGTCCTTGGCAATCCGGGCCAGGTTGTGATAAGCGGGGCTGGCAAGGTTTACCAGGGCTTCCAATGCCGTGTTCACCGCTTCAAAGGAGATCACCGCCCCCATGGCCAAAAACAGCACGGCGTACCCAAGCGGTTCCAGCCGGTAGACAAGGGAAAAAGCGGTGACGAAAACCGCCGCCGCTAAATGGATGCGCATATTCCGTTCGTTTTTGATGCAGTAGCGGATGCCCCGGAAGGCATACAGAAAGCTCCTGCCTAACGCGCGCGTCTGATTTTCCAGATCGTTTCTCATTCTCCCATTACATAGCTTGCGCCCCGGGGGATGCCCAGCATGGTGAGAACGGTTTCCTCCTTCTCCCGCATCCGCACGGCGGCAAGCCCGCCTTCTTCATGGTCGTAGCCCAGCAGGTGGAACATGGAATGGACGGTCAAAAAGCCCACTTCCCGCTGGAGGGAGTGGCCGAAGGTGTTGGCCTGCTCCACTGCTTTGGGCATGGAAATTACAATATCCCCCAGCAAAAGGGCGCCGGTGGTTTCGTTCCGGTCGTAGTGGCCGTTTTCCCCCAAGGGGAAACTCAAAACGTCGGTAACGGCGTCTTTGCCCCGGTGCTTGGCGTTCAGTTCCCGGATCTCCTCATTGCTGACAAAGGAAACGGAAATTTCGGCGTCCTCGGTAAAATTTTCTTCCCGGAGGGACGCATTGCAGCAGCGGCGGACCAGCAGCCGGATCCCGGTGGGGATTTTCACATCATTCTGTCGATTGGAGATTACCACTTTTACCTTATTCATGTCTTGATTTGCCCTCCTCATAGTATTTATCATAAGCTTTTATGATATCCTGAACCAATTTGTGACGCACCACGTCCTTGTCGCTGAAACGCACAATGGCGATGTCGTCAATATTTTTCAAAACCCGCATCGCTTCCACCAGGCCGGATTTTTTGTTGTCCGGCAGGTCGATCTGGGTGATGTCGCCGGTGATAATGATTTTGGAGCCGAAGCCCATCCGGGTCAAAAACATTTTCATCTGCTCCCGGGTGGTGTTCTGGGCCTCATCCAGAATAATGAAGGATTCGTCCAGGGTCCGGCCCCGCATATAAGCCAGGGGGGCCACCTCGATGCTGCCCCGTTCCTGGTATTTCATAAAGTTTTCCGCCCCTAAAAAGTCCATCAGGGCGTCGAAAAGGGGACGCAGATAGGGGTCCACCTTGTTTTGCAGGTCCCCGGGAAGGAACCCCAGCTTTTCGCCGGCTTCCACAGCCGGACGGGTTAAAATAATCCGGCTCACCTCACCGGCCCGGAAGGCGTTTACCGCCATGGCCACGGCCAGGTAGGTCTTGCCTGTACCGGCAGGGCCGATCCCCAGGGTGATGGTGTTCTGCTGGATCATTTTTACATAACGCTTCTGCCCCACTGTTTTGGGGTGCACGGGCTTGCCCTTTTGGGTGATGCAAATCGCCTTGTCCCCCAGAGACTGCAATTCCTGCTCGTGCCCTTCTCCCACCAGGGAAATGGCGTACCGGACGTTTAATTCATCGATTTCCTTGCCCTGGGCGGCCAAGGGAAGCAGGGCTTCCACAGCCCGGGCACAGGCGGCCGTATTTTCTTCATCGCCGATGATTTTGAAATCGGTCCCCCGGAGGATGATGTCCACATGGTATTCCTTCCGGAGAATGTCCAGGTTCCGGTCATAGCTGCCGCAGAGGGCGGCTACTTCCGGCGTGCCGTTCAGCGTGATGAGTTTTTCTGCCAATCGGGTTTTCCACACCTTTCTTGCTAAAATGAAATTACTAGTATTATACCATAGAAATTGCGGTTTGTATCTATGCGGAATCAACAAATTTTTGACGAATTTTCTGCGAATCCCCGTTCACTTGTCAACAGTTTCACAAAAATTAAGAAAAATGTGAAAAAAACAGCAGGAAACTGTTGAAAGGAGTGAACTTGCCGAAGATGATGCAATAAAAAAGGAACGCCCTGGGGAGGGCGTTCCGGCGCGGGTTATTAGACGGACAGGTTTTGCTTCATCACAGCGGCGATTTTATCGGCTTCCTTCTGCATCAGAGCCTGGTCCTGTCCTTCAATCATAATGCGGATCATGGCCTCGGTGCCGGAGGGGCGGATCAGCACCCGCCCGCTGCCTTCAAAGATCCGCTCTGCCCGGCGGATGGCCTCCATGATTTCCGCATCGTCAATATAATCATATTTCCGTTCATTTTCAATGGGCACATTGACGATGACCTGGGGCAGCATGGTCATAACCTGGGCCAGCTCCGAAAGCTTTTTGCCGGTGTGGCGCATGACGGACAAAAGCTGCAATGCGGTAATCAGCCCGTCGCCGGTGGTGTTGTGCTCTAAGAAGATCACATGGCCGGACTGCTCGCCGCCCAGGACGTCCCCTTCCTCCAGCATTTTTTCCAGCACATAGCGGTCGCCAACCTTGGTCTTGGGAACCCGGATGCCCTCCCGGTCCGCCATTTGGAACAGCCCCAGGTTGCTCATAATGGTGGCCACAATGGTGTCGTTTTTCAGCTTGCCCTGGGATTTCAGGTAATTGCCGCAGATGGCCATAATCTGGTCGCCGTTGACAATATCCCCCTTTTCATCCACCGCCAGCAGCCGGTCGGCGTCCCCGTCAAAGGCAAGGCCGATGTCCGCGCCGGTTTCCTTGGTCAGCTTTTGGATGTCGTCCATATGGGTGGAGCCGCAGCCGGCGTTAATATTGACCCCGTTTGGTTCGCAGTGAATCACCGTTACGTCAACGCCCAGCTTTTTCAAAGTGGGAGGGGCTGTCAGGGAAGCGGAGCCGTTGGCGCAGTCCACCGCCGCTTTGATGCCGTCCAGGCGGGTGTCGATGGTGGTGAGAATATAGCTGATATAATCGTCCGCGGCGGTTTTTACCCGTTCCACAGTCCCAACGTCCGCGCCGTTTGGCAGGTCCCCGGAGTGGACGGCGCCCCGGACCATGCCTTCAATCCGGTCCTCCAGCGCGTCGTCCAGCTTGTAGCCGTCTTTATTGAAGAATTTGATCCCGTTGTACTCCATAGGGTTGTGGGAGGCGGAAATCATGGCGGCAGCGTCCGCCTTGTATTCCCGGGTGAGCCAGGCCAAAGCCGGGGTGGGGATGACCCCCACAGGGATTGCGGTGGCGCCGGCGGCGCAGAAGCCCGCCGTCAGGGCCGCTTCCAGCATATCGCCGGAAATCCGGGTATCCCGCCCGATTAAAATCCGGGGTTTATGGGCGCAGCCCTCAGTGAGGACCATGGCGGCGGCCCGCCCGATGTCAAAGCAGTTTTGTGCAGTCAGTTCTGTCCCGGCAATGCCGCGGACGCCGTCCGTTCCAAATAATCTTGCCATAGGTTTCATCCTTTCTGTATGGAAAAAAGTTTTCTGCTGTGCGCGAAATCAAAAACTATTCCTACTATAACACAACTTGCTTCAAAAATCAAATGAAATTTGACGAACGAAATAAAAAAATTGAAGATTAATTTCATAAATCTCTTGACATTTTAACGGAAATGTGCTTATTGGGCGCAAAAATCCTGGGATTGTGCTTGCGGGCAGGACATTTCCGAGGAAAATAGTTTCTGATAAAAGAAAACGCGCCCAATTTGCGGGCGCGCTTCAGCCTGTCTAAAAACCTTTTTTGAAAGTAAAACTGCACAAAAGAGAAAAAGAAAAGTTTTGGTCAAGCTTTTTTAAAAGCTTGCAGGATTCCAAAGGACGGAGTCCTTGGCCGCTTCCCGCAGGAAGCGGAATCTATCCC
>DVJP01000002.1 GCA_018716725.1 Candidatus Merdivicinus excrementipullorum
GCCGGTCTTTTTGTCCACCGTCCGGCGGTAAATTTTATTGTGCCGGTACCAGTTGCCGTCCGCCTCCAGCCCGAACCAGGCTTCCTCCTCCCGGATGTGAAAGGAGGTTTCCAGGGCGTGCTCCGCCCGCAGCTCCCCGTTCAGGTTGCGGTCGTCCAGCCAGACGGCGAACTGGAAAGTCTGTTCTGTGGGGTTATAGAGCCGGTAGTCCCGGTAATTGTACAAAATCGACGTGCCGCATCCGAAAGGGACCTTCCGCCCGCAGTCCGGGAAGAGGTCCACGCCGTTGTGGTGATGATGCTCCGCCACCTCCAGCGGGGAATGGAGGGCCAGCCAGTGAAGGAGGTTCGTAAACTGGCACATGCCGCCGCCGATCCCCCGCCCGGGCAGCCCGCCTTTGATAACCAGCCCCTCCCGGTACCCCTTCCGCTCCGTGCAGTTGCCCACCAGCCGCCAGAAGGAAAACGTCTCGCCGGGGCGGATCAAAACCCGGTTGATATGGGGGATGGCCAGCCGGAGGTTCTCCGCCTTGTTTTCCTGCAGGACCGGGTCCACGCTGCCCAGTGTGCGGCGCACCAGGGAGGAGTGGCGGCTGATCACGGAAGGAAGCAGGGAGGGGGCAATTTCTGAAGCAAAGCGTCTCCCGCCCGTCAGGTCCTGAAGCCAGCGGAGAGTGATTTCCTTGGCGGCAGAAATTCGGTAAGCGGTAGGGCCCAGCTCGCAGAACAAACGGCGGGACATAAATCGTCAGCTCCTTTATTTTGAGTAAACATTTTGCTCATTATACCGCATCCGCCGGCTGAATTCAAGCATTTTACCCATTTTGTCAGACAATTGTAACCGCCCTTCGGGACGGGAGATGCGAAAAAATTCCGGCCGGGAACGGAAGCCGCGGCCGGAATTTATCCTATTTTAAAATGATGATTTTTCCGGAAAGTGTTCGACCTTAATTTTATCCATTGCAAACTCCAGGGCCATGGCAATCAGTTCGTTGCGGCTCCTGTTGGTCTCCTTGGCTAAATTATCATAAAAATCCACAATAGATTTATCAACTCTGATCGTAAACATCACTGGTTCCGTCTTTTTTGTGATCTTTAATTCTTCCATTGCATTTACCTCCCTGTGAATTTTGCGAACTCTATTTCTATTATTGCACATTTTTATAGCATAAAGTATGTTTAATATAACGCACCTGTTATGTTTACTTTTAAACATAAATGTGATATAATATATATCACTCAATCAACAGGAGGGACTGCAATGCAAAAAAAGAAAATCCTGGCTGCCGCTCTGGCCGCCGCGATGGCACTTTCCGCGCCCTTAAGTGTCTCCGCAGCATGGCAGAGGGATACGGCGGGAAACTGGCAATGGTCGGAAAACGGCGCGCTCCAAACCGGCTGGAAGCAAATCAGCGGGAAGTGGTACCATTTTGGCCGGAACGGCATTATGAACACCGGCTGGCTCCATGACGGCGGCACGTGGTATTATCTGAACGCCAGCGGGGCGATGAAAACCGGATGGCTGCTGGACAAGGGCTCCTGGTATTACCTGAATCCCAATGGGGCCATGGCTGTCGGCTGGAAAAATGTAAATGGCCAATGGTATTACCTGCAAAGCTGGGGCGGGATGCAGACCGGCTGGCTCCGCGACAGCGGGAACACCTATTATCTGGATTCCTGGGGCGCGATGGCGCAAAACTGGCGGCTGGTGGACGGCTCCTGGTACTACATGAATGCCGACGGCATCCGGCAGACCGGCTGGACAGAGGTAAACGGCAAACGTTATTTTCTGGATGCAGACGGGGCCATGCAGACCGGCCTCATTGAAGTAGACGGGGAAGTTTACTATCTGGACGAAAGCGGCGCAATGGTCACAGGGAAGGTTCAGATTGACGGGAAGCGGTATGAGTTCGCCGAAACCGGGGAATCCGTCGGCTTCCGCACGCCGGAACCTGAGAAAGCCTTTGATACTGCGGGCCATGAAACGGAAATCACCGTGGACGGCGGCTTGTCCGGCGGCGGTGGCGGAAGCTCCGGCGGAGGCGGCAGCACTGGCGGTAGCGGTTCTTCCGGCGGAAGCGGCGGCTCTGGCGGTGACGGCGGTGACGGCGGCGGAGAAGTTGAGCCGCCGGAAGAAGAAATTAAAATTGACGTAGATGGCGGTACATGGCAAGACACTGAAGAAGGTATTCGCTTTACCACGGATGAAGGGACTTACATGAGTGGGTACTTTCTTGTAGCAGCTTCTCGGCTTGATTACTTCATGGCAGATTCTTATTTAGTTCAAAGATTTTTGGTAGATGATTTGTTCGTAGAAGATAGCCAACAAATGACAGGAACGCTTTTCTATTATTTGCCAGGAGAGGAAATTAATTCCTCAAGTGATGAGAAGGAAGCAAACCTTGTTGAATCCAGTTTTGATTCGGAAACAGGCATAGTTTCTCTACATTATCAAGGGCTTGACATTGATATTACATTTCGTCTAAAAGTAGCTCAAGACCGAAAATCTGTAACTTTGCTGGACTATTGGGCAAAAGACCTTGTAGAGCATAGTGAAAGTAACAACATTCAGGCGAATGTTAATCTCAATGTCCTCCCTGATTCAACAGTTGCAGTTAAAGATGAGCAGGATATGCGGGATGCTTTGGCAAATGAACGCATTACAGAAATCATAATAAATAATGACATTGATTTCAGCGCTCCCTTAGTAATTGACAGAGATATCCAGATTGTTGGAGGAAGAAAGCACAAACTTCAGCCAGCAGACACTTGGCAGGATGAAGAAAAGGCTCTGATTTCAATTCAAAACAATGCCAAAGTGCGTTTCGTAATTGACGGCGATAATTTCAGCATTCGTTCCGGAAATAACCCCAATTTAACGCTTATAGAAATCAAAAACGGAAGTTTGGAAGCAGAAGGTGTTGAATTTGCCAATGATGATGCTTGCCGTAGAATCATGTACCTGGAGAATGCAACGGTTAAGCTGTATCGGTGCTATCTGGGACATTACAATAATACTGAAATAGGTATTGAATTGGATACCACTGCGGGAAGCAAGTCCAATTTGGAAATTATCGATACCTCTATAGCAAATGTAGAGAAGCAAATCATTTCCGGCTCTCCCGACAGCAACGTGATTCTCCCGAATGGTTATACAGAATTTACCAACGGCGAAGGCCAGCGGGAATGGACCAACGACCCGGACAAACTCCCCCAGCCTCCGGAAGAAACAGAAAACCCCCAGGAACCGGCGGAAACGGATTCCGCTGTCACGGAATAAACCCTTTCCCTTTCTTCAGGCCCCTTCGGGGGCCTTTTCTTTTCCCTCCGCCCCCGAACAGCGGCGGAAAAGCCCGAAAACACAAAAGCCCTGCCGCAAACCGCTATTGCGCCGGTTTACAGCAGAGCTTTTTTCTCATTTTTGCCAAGAATACCTGTAAGCCGAGTTCTGTCGTGTGTGACAATCTATCTCGACAAGACGTTGCCGCCTTGCTCCAGCCACCCGTCGGGAGCGTCGGACCAACGATAACCCCCCAGTCGGTGTTGCATCGGATAGGGTTTACATGGCAGCGGGGTTCCCCCCGCTCCGGTGAGCTCTTACCTCGCCTTTCCACCCTTACCGGAAAAATCCGGCGGTATCTCTCTGTTGCACTTTCCCTGAAGTCGCCTTCGGCTGCCGTTAGCAGTTATCCTGTCCTGTGATGCTCGGACTTTCCTCACGGCTAATGCCGCGCTGCCACACAGTCTTCTCAGCTTTCTTATTTTACCTTATTTTTCCGGGTTTGTCAACCGCTCCAGCCGCCAGATTTCCTTGTTCTTAGAAAAAATCGCGCAGACCCCGATTCCGGCGAAGGCCAGAATTAGAAAGAGCAGAGCAGCCCCCGATCCTTTGCCGCTGCCCAGCAGCAGCACCAGAAAACTGTCCGGCTTCTGGGCCGCCATCAGCGGCTCGCAGACCTGGTCCACCAGCAACCCTCCCAGCAGGTATCCCAAGGGGATGGTAAAAAACTGGAAGCTGTTGCGGATGGCATACACCCGCCCCTGGATTTCCGCAGGGATGTGGCTCCGCATCAGGGCGTTTAGGTTGGTGTTCATAATGGGGATTAGCGCCCAGCCCAGAATGGCCCCCAGGCACCAGAACGGAACGGCCCTGCCAAAAGCCAGCAGGAAATTTTCCGTGCTCATGGAGAAAAACAGGGTAACGCAGATGACCTTCACCCGGCTTTTGGGCGTTTTCAGCGCAGCCGCCAGAATGCTGCCCAGCAGATTCGCCGCGCCGGTGCAGGAATTGACCCATCCCAGGGCCAGCTCCCCGCCGCCCTGCCGGGAAAGCAGCATGGGAGACAAGGCCGCCTCATACATGGACGCAACCAGGTTGATGGCCGCCAGGAACCACATCAGGTTGAGGATCCCCCGGTTTTTCATCAGGAAGGCAAGTCCGCCGGAAATGGAGTCCCGCAGCTTTTCCCGTTTTTCCGCCCTTTGTTCCGGCTTTGGGATCCGAATGAAAAGGGCCAGGATGAGGAAGGCCATGAGGAAGGTAAAGAGGTCGAAGAAAATGACCGCGTCCATTCCCGCAAAAGCCAGCACTGCCGCAGCCAGGGCGGGCGTCAGGATGCTCACCAGGGAACCGGAAAAATTCTGGAAGGCTCCGATCCGCTGATACTGCTCCTTTGGCACCAGCAGGGTGACGGACACATCGGAGGCCGGCTGCTGGAAGGTGTTCATCAGGCCGTTTAAGGCGTTGATCAGGTACAGGTGCCAGATTTCCAGACGGCCCGTTTTCAGCAGGAAGAAAATGGACAGCGTACAAACTGCAGCCGCAGTGTCGCAGGCCAGCATAATCTTCTTTTTGTCCCACCGGTCGCTGATGGCTCCCGCAAAGACGCTGAGCAGCACATAGGGAGTGTAAGAACAGATGGTCAGCAGGGCCGTCATTAAGGCGGAGCCTTCCTGCTCATAAGACCAGATAATCAGCGCGAAGCTGGTCATGGAGCTGCCCAGAGCCGATAACGCCTGGGACCCCCACAGCAGCAGAAAATCGCGCATCCCTTTGAATGGATTTGTAAAATGTTTTTTCATGACTTTGCTCCTTTGATTTTTGATGAATCAGGACGCAAAGCCCGGCTGGACGGATCTTAGTTAGGAGATCCACCCCACGCAGCCCCGTCCAGGCTCAGACTCTGCATGGAGCGTTGGCAATACAAAGACGCATCCGCGTTCCCTCCTTACAAAAAGGGCGGCATTTCGCCGCCCAGGAAATCGCTTTTAGGAATTAGAAGAGTTATTTTGATTGAACTGGCTTATATTATAAGCGTTTGCCAGGTTGTTAAAGTTCTTGATAAACAGGTAAATCCCGATGTAGGAACCAACGCCGCAGATCAAAGCGCCTACTAAAATCCAGACCAGGTAAGAGGTGCCGTTTTCCTGGCAGGGAACATTGTTGAAATCCGCCAGGACTTTCATCCGGTTGCCCTGCGTATAGTACCAGTACAGAGTGTAAATTCCACAGGTGACAATGCTGAGGACCAATACGGTAGTCGGGTCTGTGGTGCGGCCGTCATCGCCAACCATGGTGTTGATGTCCCTGGTCATGGTATACAGGAAATACCAGGTGTAGATACCGCAGGTAATCAGGCTCAGAAGCAGGAAGGTGACGAAATTTCTTTGTTGAATCATAGGGGGGAACCTCCTTAAAATAAAATCATACCGGCAAATCCATTCCCAGAAGGGTCAGCAGCCAGCCAAGCAGGCTGTCCGCTTGGTATTCCATAGGCGGCGTATCCGGGAAATACAGGATCATCCGCACCGCGTAAACAGCCAGCACCAGGCTGAGCAGCAGGACAGCCGCGGCATTGTTCCATTTCCGTTCCCGGAAAAGGCCCGCCGGAAAAAACAGCTGGACTGCCGCCAGGGGAATGGGCAGAAACCACAAAGGGTGGTAATGAAACGCGCGTTGAAAGTGAAATCCCAGCGCCGCCAAATGCGCCCTGGTCATGCCGCAACCGGGACAGGGGATGCCGGTAACCTTCCGGAAGATACAGCCCACATCCAAAAATAAAATCATAACCGCCAGCAAAAGGGTCCAAAGCAGGACCTTTTTCCATTCCGGCTTTACCGGCCGGTTGAAGGACACAGGGCCATCGCTCCTTCCAGTTTTGAAATGTTACTAAAATTTTAACATTCTTCCGATAATTTGTCAACTGGTATTTTTATATTTTTCGTAATTTTAAGAAAAAAATGGGAAAAATATTATGATTATGACCCTTTCAGGGATTCCACCAGCCCGGCTATGCTGCTGCCGGCCTGGTAAGCGTCGGCAGAGGTGCAGAGAAGCCCCTCCTCTTCCAGGTACTCAATCCGGAAGGTCAGGCCGTTTTGGAATCCCACCCGGAGATACAGCTCCCCTGTGCCTTCCGGCGGAGTTCCCTGGCTCTCCAAAGAGGCAAAGAGCTGATAAAATTCCTCTAACAGCTGGCTGCCGTCTGACGCTGCGCCCTGCGCGCCGCCTTCCAGCGCCACATAGGACAAATCTTCCGCTGAAGCTGCGCCGTAAAGGGAGAAAAGCTCCGCGCCGGTGGAAGCCGGGCCGGTATAAAACGCATACTGGAAAGCGCCGTCCTCTGCTTCCAGGATGCGGACGGCCGGCGCGCTTTCCAGGGGGGCATAGGCGTAAAGCTCCCCAAGGCTGGCAGTTCCTATAAATCCGCCCAGCATTTCCTGGGTGATGGGTTCCGGAAGCTGGTTCTCCGACAAAAGAGCGCTGCCCTCTGTTATGGGTTTATATGCTTCCAGGTCTAAAGATATGCTGGAATTGGCGTATCCTTTGGGGGAGGCGTCAAATAGCGCCGCGTTGGGGGCCGGGGAACCGGAGGCGTCACCGGCGGCCCGTTCTTCCGCAGCAGAGGCAGCCGAACTGGCGACATTTGACGCGCTGTCGCCGGTTTGGATGGGGTTTGTACGCAGGTAAACCGCCCCGGAAACTGCTAAAACCGCCAGGCAGGCCGCAGCGGAAATCCAGCGGGTAAGATGGATTTTCTGAGACTTTGCCCGGTAGTTTTCCGCTTCCTCCACGAATTTTTCCCGGATTTCGCCGAACCCTTCCAGCAGTGACATGGGATTCATATGGATACCCCCTCCTTTTCCAGAAATTTTTGCAGTTTGTTCCGTGTACGAAAGAGAATGGAGGTGACCCGGCTTTGGCCCATGTTCATCCGCAGGGCGATGTCGGCAATGGGGTCGGCGTACCAGTACCGCCGGACAAAAATGACCCGGTGTTCCTTGGAAAGGCCCTCCAAAAACCGGTCCAGCAGCTCCCCAACCGAGCGGGAATCCATGGTTTCGTCCAAGCTCCCCGGCGAGGGAAGGCAGCCCTCCAATTCTGAAAGCAGCAGCCCGGTTTCCCCGCCGCCCCGTTTGGCCGCGTGGTTTTTCTGATACCGGTGCAGGGAGAGGTTGCGGGTGATTTTCCCGATAAAGGCGGCAAAAAAGGTGGGCCGCTGCGGGGGAATGGCGTTCCAGACGCCCAGGTAGGCGTCGTTGACGCATTCCTCCGCGTCCTCATCGCTGTGCAGGATATTCATGGCAATGGTGCGGCAGTACGGGCCGTATTTCCGGTCGGTTTCCGCAATGGCGGATTCCGAACGCGCCCAGTAAAGCTCGATAATCTGGCTGTCGTCCATGGGACGGCCTCCTTTCTCTATTTTAAAAGACCTGAAAACAGGGGCTTTTATTGTATTCCGGAATAAAAAAGTGCTTCCCGCCCATACTGTTTGGGAAAGGGGCGAGAAGCATGGGGGAAAAAAGGACCGGCGGGGCCGGCATTTTCTTTTTATCGTTTGGCATTACCTTCGCCATCCTTATGGCGGCGGTAACAGGAATTTTATACTGGATGCTGGGGAAAGGGGAGACGCGCCGGTCGGAAACAGCCTCATCCCAGCCTGCGGAGGAGGTCATGGGCGCGCCGCCCGGCAAAGAGGAGGCCTTAAACCTGGTGTTCATCAGCTGCCGGGAACGGACGGACGCCCCCTTTGCCTACACCCTCTGCCGGTTTGACCCGGCGGAAAGCCGGGTGATTTTGGTCCCGGTGCCGCCGGAAACTGTTGTAACCGTTTCCGCCAGGGAAGACACCTTTGCCGGACACTACGACTATGCCGGGTGCGCCAACGTGGTGCAGGCGGCGGAGAGCCTATTGCTTTCCAACTTTGACCGGTATGTGCGGGTGGGGCAGCAGGGGGCGGAAAACATCATCGACGCATTGGGCGGGCTGGAACACACCTTTGAAACCGGGTACCAGACGGAGCGCGTTTCCGTCCCCGCAGGGGAACACCTGTTAAACGGGAACCTTCTCTATGAAATCATGAATTCCCCGCCGGAAGGGGAAAACCCGGAAACCTGGCGGCTGGGGCTTTGCGGGGAACTGCTGGTGGACCGGCTGGATGAAACGGCGGATGACCGCATGGATTTCCTCATGGAGGTTTTCTGGAACAACACCGACACGGATTTGTCCCAGTTCGATTACAATACCCGGAGGAAGGCCGTCACCTGGTTCCTGAAAGATGAGGAAAAGCAGGTGGAAATTATCCCGCTGTCCGGAGAATGGAATCCGGAGCACACCGAATTTATCCCCGGGGAATCGGCGCTGACCCAATTGCGGGAACAATTCGGGCCATTAGCCCGGTAACCGGGCTTTTTGTCGTCAAGCTTGCTTGACGACAAACCGCGGCGGCAGTAGGGGACGGCGTCCCCGACGTCCCGTGGTAGAACGTTAAATTGCTGGAACATCCGCTGTCAACCACCGGGCGCGCATTGCGCGCCCCTACAAATGCTGCGGATGTGTTTGTAGGGGGCGATGCCCACATCGCCCCGGAGAAACCGGAAAATAATGGGAATCCGGCGGGCCGGGCGACCCGGCCCCTACAAACGCATAACCTGTAGAGATTTTTGCCGAAAAATCTGTAAATGCGGGGAACTTCTATCAGAGGCGCGGCTTGTTCGCGCCAGCCAACGTTTGACGCGGGGCACAACGGCCGCGGCGCGCCATCAAGCAGGCTTGCTGGCTAAATCAGCGGCGATTTGTTGAAAATTTCAGGGAGCAAAAGAAATCAAAGCCTATCCATAACGGCGGATTTATTCCGCCGTTCCAGCGGTTGGATAGAAATTGAAACGCCGCGGCGCGTCATCAAGCAAGCTTGCTGACTCTATCAGCGGCGATTCGCCTGCAAGCCTGTAAATGCGGGGAACTTCTATCAGAGGCGCGGCTTGTTCGCGCCAGCCGAATCCTGACGCGGGGCATAACAGCCGCGTCGTCATAAAAACCCGGTTACCGGGCAGACATCCATTCCCGGTCTAAAACAAATTTGCCGGTGCGGGGGTCCCGGTAATAAGCGGAACCGATTTCGCTGTCTAAATACGGGATGATCTCCCGATCGTAATTTGCGATGGTGTTCAAGCAGAACACATTGCTGTTGTCCGGGTCGTCCAGGTATTCGTCCGACTCATCCCCGGCGAAAAACCGCCAGCCGGTGTCCGGCAGCCCGTTGCTGGGCTCTTCCCGGTAGAAAAAGCCCACCCGGCAGCCGTCCACTGTAATCCGGTCGGTGGCAATACAGCCCATTTTCGTCGCCAAAAGGGGGCGGATATCCGACGCCCCCAGCAGATATTCTTTCTCTTTCTTCTTTTTGCCAAAGCCAAACATGAAGGCAGTCTCCTTTGCGTGTGGTTTAGTCGATGATCCCGTCGCAGGCCACCCGCTCCTCCATGGAACGGTGAACCAGGGCCTGCACCGCTTTGTGCAGGGGATGGACTTTGTAGCCCTCCAGGGCTTCCATGCTGGAAAGCTCGCTGTAAAGGCACAAATCCATGCCGCCGGGGACGCCGACCATGACTTCCGCCTTCAAAAGGCCGTCGATTTTGCCCACAAGCCCTTCCAGCCCCGCTTTAATGGCGGCGGCGTTCTCCGCTTTGGAGCCGTCCTCCGTTTGGTCTTTCAGTTTCCACATGACAATATGACGAACCATTCTGATTTCCTCCTTACAGGTTTTTTGCAATGCCTTTTAAATATTCCCGGAAGGCGGCGCCGGTTTCCGGATGGGCAAGGCCCACTTCCACAATGGCTTCCAGGATGCCCAGCTTATTGCCCATGTCGTACCGGCGGCCCTCAAAGTCCACGCCGATCATGCCTTCTTCCCGGGCCAGGGTTTTCATGGCGTCGGTCAGCTGAAGCTCGCCGCCCACACCGTAGGGGGTGTTCTCCAGGATAGTGAAGATCCGGGGCGGCAGGATGCACCGGCCTAAGATGGAAAAGAGGGAGAACACCTGATCCGGCTTGGGCTTTTCAATCATGTCGGTGATCTCATACCGGTTTTCTTCCAGGGGAGAGAGCTTCATGGAGGAGTATTTCTGTATCTGCTCCAACGTCACTTCCTTGATGCCCACAACGCCTTTGCCGTACTTTTCGTAAGCTTCGCACAGCTGGCCGCAGACGGGCTTCTCCCCTAAGATTACGTCGTCTCCATACAGCACCGCGAAAGGCTCGTCCCCCACAAAGGCCTTGGCGCAGAGGATGGCGTGGCCCAGGCCCTTGGTTTCGTGCTGGCGCACATAGGTAATATTGGCCAGCTTGGTGATATTGACAATCTCGTTATAGACGTCAATCTTGCCGGAATCCAAAAGCTTCTGCTCCAGTTCCGGGGAACGGTCGAAGTGGTCCTCTACCGTGGTTTTGCCCCGGCTGGTGATAATGAGGATATCCTCAATGCCGCTTTTGGCAGCTTCCTCCACAATATACTGGATGGCGGGCTTATCTACAATGGAAAGCATTTCCTTGGGCATGGCCTTGGACGCGGGCAATACGCGGGTGCCCAGGCCTGCGGCCGGGATTACTGCTTTTCTGATTTTCATAAGTGTTTCCTCCGGTGTGAGAATTTCAATTTAATATAGGCTGGAAATGGATGCCAGCAGCATGATTGAGGACAGGAAGGAGAAAAGCAGGGTCGCTACAATGCACAGGACCACCGCTTTGACGGAAGTGCCTCCCTTTGCTGTAAGTAAAGTGGAGTATTCCGGAGAATCTTTCCGGTCCCGGAGTTTTCCGACGGAATAGAAAACCTGGCGCTGGTACAAATAATTGGTGAATAGGGAGATGGCCGCCCGCATGACCAGGGACAGGATGTAGAAAATGTTGCTGAGCTGGTACATGAGGGTTAAAGTCCCTTCCCCGCTGGGCATATCCAGCCCCATTTGCAGGAAAAACATGTTGTAAAACAGCACAAGGCTGGGAACGGACAGCGCAAGCTTCAGCACTGCCGTCACAATGGCCGGACCCCACATTTTCCGGTAAAAAAGATAAAAGCAGTCAAAGAGGAAGGCCGCCCAGTTCCAGGAAACCTTTTTGCCTTTGGTGGCCATGTCTTTGAATTTAGGCAGGAAGTAGTGGGTGTTCTGCCCCACAAAAAGGGCCAGGTCCTTGACGGGGATCTCTTCAATCTCCTCGTCGGGGCTTAGGCCGCCGAAGGGGGTGGTGTAAGGGTTATAGGCCATCTGGTGGGGCGGGCGCTGCCAGTCGGCTCCGGGCTGGTTCCGGCTGCCGGGCGCGCCGCTTTCCGGTCCCTCCCGGTTTAACGGGGTGCCGCAGACCTCGCAGAACAGCTTATCCCGGGAGTTTACCGTCCCGCACCGGCTGCACCGCAGGGGCGCCCGGCTGTCGTACTTGGTTTCCTCCTCTTCATGGGGGGCTTTCTGGGGCGGCTGCCAGCTTTCTCCCTTTGCGTGCAGGTCCTGGAATTTGCAGGCCCCTAATTCCTCAATGCAGCGGCGGTGGTAAGGCGCGCCGCAGTCCGGGCAGATGAGAATTTCATCAGTGGGTTTGAATTTTTCCCCGCAGTGGGGACAGGAGATGCCTTCATACTTAAACATAGAAACCTCCATTGCGGCTGTGGTCACGGAAATGCGGTTTCCCTTCTCCATCAAGGGGAACCCAGTCTATACCTTTCCATATTATATCATAAGTATCAATTTTTATCAAACAAATCTTTACAGAATTCTAAATCTCCATTATAATAAAAGAGAATGAGTAATTTCTTCCAACGGAGGTACGATATGTTACAGCTTGACGAACAGAAACAGGCCGTCCGGGCCATTGAGCCGGATTTAAAAGACCTAGGCTCCGCCCTGGGCATTGAATCCATAAAGGAGGAGGTGGCCCAACTGGACAAACAGGCTGCCGACCCCAATTTCTGGAACGATATGGAGCAGTCCCAGAAGGTCCTCAAAAAGGCCGGTTCCTTGAAGGCGACCCTTTCCTCCTACCAGAGCCTGGTGTCCCTTTTGGAGGACACCCAGACCATGCTGGAAATGGCGGAGGAGGACGGGGACGAGTCCATGCTGCCGGAAATTGAAAAAATGATCCAGGAGCTGAACGCCAAAATCGAGGAGCAGCGGCTTTCCACCCTGCTTTCCGGGGAATATGACTCCAAAAACGCTATTTTGACCTTCCACGCAGGGGCCGGCGGCACCGAGGCCCAGGACTGGGTGGAAATGCTTTACCGGATGTACACCCGCTGGGGCGAACGCCACGAGTTCAAGGTGTCGGTTTTGGACTACCTGGAAGGCGAAGAAGCGGGCATTAAGAGCGCGTCCATTATGATCGAGGGCCATAACGCTTACGGCTATTTGAAATCCGAGGCCGGGGTGCACCGGCTGGTGCGGGTTTCCCCCTTTGACGCTTCCGGCCGGCGGCACACCTCCTTCGCGTCGGTGGAGGTTATGCCGGAAATCGACGACACCATTGAAGTGGAGATCCGGCCCGAGGACATCCAGGTGGACACCTACCGTTCCAGCGGCGCCGGCGGCCAGAAGGTCAACAAGACCGACTCCGCCGTGCGGATTACCCACCTGCCCACCGGCATTGTGGTTTCCTGCCAGGTGGAGCGGAGCCAGTACCAGAACAAGGACGTGGCCATGCGGATGCTGAAATCCAAGCTGATCCAGATCAAGGAGCGGGAGCATCTGGAAAAAATCGAGGACATCCGGGGCGACCAGAAGGAAATCGCCTGGGGCGCGCAGATCCGTTCTTATGTATTCATGCCCTACACCCTGGTGAAAGACCACCGGACCGGCTTTGAAATGGGCAATGTTAACGCGGTAATGGACGGCGATTTAGACGGGTTCATCAACGCCTACTTAAAGGCCCTGGCCCACGGGGAACTGAACTAAAGCTTTTTTCGGTTTCTCCGGGGCGATGTGGGCATCGCCCCCTACAACCGGCGAGCCGCCGGCTGCAATTCGCCGCGATATTGTGCCCCGCGTCAGATTTATGAACGGCGGGATAAACCGCCGTTTTCGATACAGATTCCCCGAAATGTTCCGAACGGGGGCGTTTTCAGGTGATGTGTATGCAAAAACGTTCCGAACAGGAAATGTTTGACGAGATTCTCTCCTTCGCCCGGGAGGACGAACGGGTCCGGGCGGTGTGGATGAACGGCTCCCGGGCCAACCCCAACGCCCCCCGGGATGGGTGGCAGGATTTTGACATTGTGTTCGCCGTGACGGACATGGATTCCTTTCTGGCGGACGATTCCTGGGTGGACCGGTTCGGGGAACGGGTAATGACGCAGTCCCGCCGGGACCAGTATGACGCCTACAATGAGGAGGAAATCCCGGATTTTTCCGATTGGTTCATTTATCTCATGCAGTTTGCCGACGGCAACCGGATGGATTTGAGCCTGATTCCCGTGAAAAACGCCGCCAAAGAGGTTTGTTCGGACAGCATGTGCGTGGTTTTGCTGGACAAGGACGGCATTCTGCCGGAAATCCCGCCTGCTTCCGACGAACAGTACCGGGTCAAACGCCCTTCTCCCCTGGAATTCCACTGTTCCGTCAACGAGTTTCACTGGGTTTCCTCCAATGCGGCCAAGGGCCTTTGGCGGGGAGAATTTTCCTATGCCCAGTCCATGCTTTCCATCCTCCGGGAGGAACTTTTGCGCCAGCTTTCCTGGAAAGCCGGCATTTTGACGGGTTTTTCCGTCAATCCCGGCAAATGTGGGAAATTTCTGCCTAAATTTTTGCCGGAGGGCGACTGGGCGGAGTTTTTGGAAACGTACGCCCGGGGGGACGCGGCGGATATTTGGCGGGCTGTGGACGCCGCCTGGGCGTTGTTTGGCCGGGTTTCCCGGGAAAACGCCGCCGTTTTTGGGTTCTCTCTGGATTTGGAGGAGGAAACCCGGATGCGGGAATATCTGCGGCGGGAAAGCTGATTATTAAATTTTCGCGAATCCCTTGCGTTTTTTTGTGGGGTTCGTTATAATAGAAAGGACGCAACTTGAGAAAGGTTTGATTATAGCATGAAAATCTGGAAAAAAGCTGCCGCTTTTCTGGCAGCCTGCACCCTTTGCGTTCCAGCCTTGACTGGATGCAGCGAGTCCATTGACCCGTCCACCATTGAGTATGTCCAGTTTGAGCAGCCCGAAGAGGGCCAGGATATCGCCATTGTGGATACGTCTATGGGGGAAATTACCATCCTGCTGTATACGGAGGAGGTCCCCACCCTGGTCAATGAATTCAAGTCCCTGGCCCAGGACGGCTTTTATGACGGCCAGATTATTTTCCATGTGGAGCCGGCGGTGGGCGCAGTGGTAACCGGCAGCAGCACCCCGGACGGAAACGGCGGCGATTCCACCACCGGAAAGCCCATAGAAGCCACTTATTCCAACAACCTTTGGCCCTTTTCCGGTTCTGTTTCCATGATCTGCTATGAAGCGGGGATGCTTTGGAACAAGAGCAACTACTTCGATTCCCGGTTCTTCTTTATGGGGGATGTGCCTGTAGACGAGGATACCCTGGCGGAAATGGAACAGTATAATTTCCCGGCTATGCTGAAAAACGGCTTCGAGGAATTCGGCGGCGTGCCCCAGTTCGGCCGGTATCACAGTGTGTTCGGCAAGGTCATCGACGGCATGGAGGTGGTAAACGCCATCCTGGAACTGCCTTTGACCTACGAATCCATCGACCCCACCGATGCGGAGGCTTCCGCTGAAAATGAGGCCCAGATCAACAACAACCGCCCCAAAGAGGACGTGGTTATCAACTCCGTCACGCTGGACACCTTCCGCGCGGCGGATTACCCAGAGCTGGACAACACCCCCACCGAGGACGAGCTGGCGGAGCTGAAACGCCGCAGCGCTGAGGAAGAAGCTGCCAAGGAGGCGGCCTTAAACGGGGAATCCGCCCCCGCCCAGTAAAACCAGGCAGGATAAGGAGATTTTTATGAGCGCATTTTTGAATTTTGAGCCGGTAAAATCCGGCGACACCATTGTGACCATCCGCACAAACCGCGGCGATATTAAGGTGAAAATGCTGCCGGAAGCGGCTCCCAAGGCGGTGGAGAACTTTGTGACTCACGCAAAAAACGGCTACTATGACGGCATTATTTTCCACCGGGTCATCCGAGACTTTATGATCCAGGGCGGCGACCCCACCGGCACCGGCATGGGCGGCGAAAGCATTTGGGGGAAGGAGTTTGCGGATGAATTTTCCGACAAGGCCCGCAATTTCCGGGGCGCCCTCTCCATGGCCAACGCAGGCCCCGGCACCAACGGCAGTCAGTTCTTTATTGTCCAGGCAGGCCCGGAAACCATGGATGAGCGCATGTTCCCTATGTTAAAGCGCCAGGGCAAAAGCTTTTCCGAGGACGCTGTTTCCGCTTATATGGAACAGGGCGGCACCCCTTGGCTGGACGGCGCCCACACTGTTTTCGGCCAGGTCATCGAGGGCATGGACATTGTGGACAAAATCGCGGCTGTGAAGGTGGACCGCAATTCCAAGCCTTATGACGAGGTTTCCATCACCGGCATGGCTGTGGAAACCGCAGAATAATTTTCAGACGGCAAAGCTCCGGGGCGTCCCTCGCCGCGGGGCTTTTCTTTGAAGAAAGGATGATTCCCATGAAGATTGCAAAACGCTGCGCCGCTTTCCTGGCGGCCGCCGCACTCTGCGCCGGAATGCTGTCCGGATGCGGCAATCCCGAATACCGCCAGTTTACCGTTGGGGAGGACGGCTCTGTTTCTGCTGTCACCGATTACAGCGGGCTGCCGGTGGCGGTAATTGAGGTGAAGGATTACGGCACCATCAAGGCGGTGCTCTTTGAGGAGGACGCCCCCAAGGCAGTGGAAAACTTTATCACCCACGCTAAGGAGGGCTATTACGACGGCCTGACCTTCCACCGGGTTATCGACGACTTTATGATCCAGGGCGGCGACCCTGCCGGCGACGGAACCGGCGGCGAGAGCATCTGGGGCGGGTCCTTTGAGGACGAGTTTACCGACAATCTCTGGAATTTCCGGGGCGCGCTGTCTATGGCCAATTCCGGCAAGGACTCTAACGGCAGCCAGTTCTTTATTGTGCAGGCCGGGGATACGGAAAGCATGACGGAGGAATACTTTGAAAGCATTGAGGAAGAAAACGACAAATCCGTCAATGAGAAGGTAAAAGATCAGCTGGCAATATATGAGCTGTACGGCTACAGCGGCGATCAGCTGGACCAGATCGAGAGCCTCTTAAAGCAGCAGTACCAAAACGCCAACAAGGGCGAAACGGATTTCCCCGATGAGGTGAAGGAATTTTACCAGCAGGTTGGCGGCACGCCCCATCTGGACAAGATGCACACGGTCTTTGGCCAGGTCATCGAGGGGATGGACGTTGTGGACGCCATTGCCGCCGTTCCCAAGGAGGACGAACAGCAGGGGATTCCGCAGGAGGAAATCGTCATTGAGAGCATTACCATTGAAGAATAAGAAAAATCAGATAATATTTGAACGTTCTGCATGAATTGCTTTTTATCAATGCAAATTATTATCAAATTAATATGATTTACGGAGATTTTTCAATGATTTTGCAGGAAAAAATTCAAAAATCTGCAAAAAATGGCTTCCCTGTCAAAAAGTTCACAAATTGGCTATTGATTTTTTGCAGAAAAAGCCGTATTATGGTAATTGTAGAAAGTTGCGGAACTTGATTCCCAATTTTCAAATATGTGAAAGGGGAAAGAACAATGCTCACGAATAACAAAAATGTTCTGGCTTGGGTTGACGAAATGACCGCCCTGTGCAAACCTGCAAAAGTGGTTTGGATCGACGGTTCTGATGAACAGCTCCAGGCTTTGCGCGAAGAAGCCGTTTCCACCGGCGAAATGATGTGGCTCAATCAGGAGAAGCTGCCCGGCTGTATGTACCACCGCACTGCGGTCAACGACGTTGCCCGCGTGGAGGACCGCACCTTCATCTGCTCCACTAAGGAAGAGGATGCTGGCCCCACCAACAACTGGAAATCCCCCCAGGAAATGCACGGCATCCTGACCCCCATGTACTACGGCGTTATGGAAGGCAAAACCATGTACGTTATCCCGTACTCCATGGGCCCCATTGGTTCCAAAATGTCCAAGGTCGGCGTTGAGGTTACCGACTCTATCTACGTTGTCCTGAACATGGACATCATGACCCGCGTTGGCAAACGCGCTTTCGAGCAGCTGGGCGACGAGTCCAACGACTTCGTCCGCGGCCTCCATGCCAAAGCTGACATCGACGACAAGAAACGCTATATCGCTCACTTCCCGGAAGAGAACACCATCTGCTCCATTAACTCCGGCTACGGCGGAAACGTGCTGCTGGGCAAGAAATGCTTCGCTCTGCGCATTGCTTCCTACCAGGGCAAGAACGAGGGCTGGATGGCTGAGCATATGCTCATCCTGGGCATTGAAAATCCCCAGGGCGAAACCAAATACATCTGCGCTGCTTTCCCCTCTGCCTGCGGCAAAACCAACCTGGCTATGCTGATTCCTCCGGAAGTTTACGACAAACAGGGCTACAAAGTTTGGACTGTCGGCGATGACATCGCTTGGCTTCGCCAGGGTGACGACGGCCGCCTGTGGGCCATCAACCCCGAGAACGGCTTCTTCGGCGTTGC
>DVJP01000081.1 GCA_018716725.1 Candidatus Merdivicinus excrementipullorum
AAGTTCATTCGATATTGTTTAATTTTCAAGCTCCTGTGCTGTCCGGCTCGCTTTCGCTCACCGTCTGAAGCTTATTTATTATATCATATCGTCTTTCGTTTGTCAAGAACTTTTTTCAAAGTTTTTTGAACTTTTTCTTCAAGGCTCTTTCCAAACCAGACTGCTTGATATCCTTTCAAGCTCCGCTCCCTTTCGGGACAGCCTGTCTATCATATCACATTCAGTCCCTTTTGTCAACCCCTTTTCAGAAGTTTTCCCAAGAACTTTCTGTGATCTTCCAGCTTTCGGCCCCCCTCGCGGGACAGCTTGTTTATCTTACCACATCTTTCCTCTTCCGTCAACCCTTTTCGACTCGGTTCTATCTTATATATAGTTTTCCGTTATGTTTTATCATATATTATGTGCGTTTCATTATCTGCTTCATAAAAAGCCGCCTATTTATAGAGATATTGGACGTCCCTGCGGTTTTGTGGTATACTGAAAAAGTATCCTGAAAGGAGTGAGGCCCTATGCCTTCGGCCAAAAATGAAAAGACCAATGTCATGCGCATCTTGGATCAGAAAAAAATCCTCTATACCCCGCATTTTTATGACCATACAGACGGCCTCATTGACGCCGTTTCTGTCGCGGCAAAACTGAACCAGCCTCCGGAACAGGTTTTTAAAACCTTGGTGACCCGAGGTTCCGGGAAAGGCTATTTTGTCTTTATCGTCCCTGCACAGGAAGAACTGGACCTGAAGGCCGCCGCCCGGGCCGCCGGCCAGAAATCCATCGAGATGATTCATGTCAGTGAAATCAACGCTGTCACCGGCTACATCCGGGGGGGCTGTTCCCCCATCGGCATGAAAAAGCTCTATCCCACTATTTTAGACGAAAGCGCCCTGCAATATCCGTCCATTATGGTCAGCGCCGGAAAAATCGGCGCCCAGGTGGAACTGTCTCCTCAAGACCTGCTGGCCGTTTCCCGGGCCAAAACCGCCCCCATTGCCACTGTGCGGGAGGAGGGGCAGCCATGACCCTGTCCTTTCCATCCCCTGTTAAAACCGCCCTCCGGCAGCTGGAACAGGCGTGTTTTTCGGCCTATGCCGTGGGGGGCTGCGTCCGGGATTCCCTCTTAGGCCGCAGCCCCCAGGACTGGGACATTGCCGCTTCCTCTTCCCCGGAGGAAACCCGGCGGGTATTCTCCGGCTGTCCTACCCTGGATACCGGCGCAAAGCACGGCACCTTAACCGTCTGGGTGGAGGGCGTCCCCTTGGAAATTACCACCTTCCGCACCGAAAGCGGCTATTCCGACAGCCGGCGGCCGGACAAGGTGGCCTTTTCCAGCTCCATAGAGGACGACCTTTCCCGCCGGGACTTTACCATAAACGCCATGGCCGCCGGCCTGGATGGGCAGATTGTGGACTTGTTCGGCGGCCGGGAGGATTTAAAAAACGGGGTAATCCGGTGCGTGGGGGATCCATCCGCCCGCTTTTCCGAGGACGCTTTGCGGATTCTGCGGGCTTTGCGGTTCTCCGCGGAGCTTAGTTTCTCCCTGGAGCCCAAAACTGCGGCGGCAGCCCTGTCCCTCCGGGAAAAATTGGGCCTTATTTCGGCGGAACGAATTTGGGCGGAGCTGAAAAAGCTGCTGTGCGGGCCTTCCGTCCTGCAAGTCCTGCTGGATTTCCCGGAAATTTTCACCCAGCTGATTTCGGAGCTGGGGCCTGCGGTGGGCTTTGAGCAGCACACCCCGTATCATTTATATGATGTATACGAGCACACAGCCCGGACCGTGGCATATATCCGGCCCAACCCGGAGCTGCGCCTTGCCATGCTGCTCCATGATATCGGCAAGCCCTCCCGCTTTTTTACAGACCCAAAAGGGCGGGGGCACTTTAAAGGCCACCCGGCCGCCAGCGCGCAGCTCTGCAAAGGAATTCTGCCGCGGATGAAGCTGCCCAAAGCCGCTGTCCGGCGGATCCTCCCTTTGGTGCGCTATCACGACGCGGATATCCTGCCGGAGCAGCTGCCCCTCTGGCTGTCCAAACTGGGAAAGGACGTATTTTTTGACCTGCTGGATGTCAAACGTGCGGACGAACAGGCCAAAAACCTGGCGGTTTCCGACCGCAGGCCCCAATATGACCGGCTGGAACAGGCCGCCCGGGAAATTTTAGCCGGGACTCCCTGCCTTTCCCGGGAAACTCTGGCAGTATCCAGCCGGGAACTGGAGCAGGCCGGGTTTCTGGGGGTACAGCTGGGGCGGATTCAGGAAGAACTGTTCTACCGGGTTCTGACCGGCCAATGTCCCAATACAAAAGAAGAACTGCTGAATTTAGCCCAAACCCTGCGCCTGCCCAAGCCCCTGCGCCTTTCCTCCCGTCCGGTTTTCCAGTTCCGCAAAGCGGAGGAAGGCGACCTTCCGGGAATCGAAGCCCTTTACTATGCGGTGACGGAGGCCATCCCCCGGGAGCTGGATTCTCCCTGCTGGAACTGGCGCACCGGGAAATACCCCACCTTAAAAACAGCCCAGGACGCTCTGGCCCGGAACGCCCTCTTTGTCCTCTTAGGCGACGGACAGCCCGCCGGTTCCATCGTGCTGGACCAAAACCAGCCGGGAGAGTATGCATACCTTCCCTGGCAAACCAAGGGCAGTATCTGGTGCGTCCACACTCTGGCCATCCACCCGGACTGCCGGGGTCACGGGGCCGGAAAAAAGCTGCTGCAGGAAGCGGAAGAATGGATGCGATCCGCCGGCGCGTCCGCCGCCCGGCTGGACGCCCTGGCCCACAACCAGCCCGCCATCTCCCTGTATGAAGGGGCAGGCTACCGGTATGCCGGGACCATCAACCTGGGGCCGGACCTGGCTCACGCCATCTGGTTCCGGGCTTACGAAAAGCCCTTGATAGAATAAAAAAGCATAGAAAACGGGAACAGCTCTCACAGCCGTTCCCGTCATTTTTATCCCCAATATTTCAAATTAGATGGAAGCCAGAGCCTGTTCCAAATCCGCCAGGATGTCCTCTTTGTTCTCAATGCCCACGGAGAGGCGAATTAAATCGGGGCCGACTCCGGCAGCCGCCAGCTCGGCGTCGTTCATCTGCCGGTGGGTGCTGCTGGCCGGATGAAGGACGCAGGTCCGGGCGTCAGCCACATGAGTGGCGATCATGCCCAGCTTCAGGGATTTCATAAAGACCCCGGCAGCGTCCCGGCCGCCCTTTACGCCGAAGGAAACTACGCCGCAGCATCCCTTGGGCAGGTATTTTTCCGCCAGTGCGTGATAGGGGCTGCTGGGCAGGCCCGCATAATTGACCCAGGAAACCTTGGGATGTTTTTCCAGAAATTCCGCCACAGCCAAAGCGTTTTCGCTGTGCCGCTCCATGCGCAGAGGCAGGCTTTCCAGGCCCAGGTTCAGAAGGAAGGCGTGCTGAGGGGCCTGGATGGAGCCGAAGTCCCGCATCAGCTGAGCGGTGGCCTTGGTAATGTAAGCCCCTTCCAGCCCGAAACGTTCGGTGTAGGTAATGCCGTGGTAGCTTTCGTCCGGGGTGGTCAGGCCGGGATATTTGTCCGCATAGGCGTTCCAGTCGAATTTGCCGCTGTCCACAATGCAGCCGCCCACCGCCGAACCGTGGCCGTCCATGTACTTGGTAGTGGAGTGGGTGATGATGTCCGCCCCCCATTCAAAGGGCCGGCAGAGGACGGGGGTGGCGAAGGTATTGTCCACAATCAGGGGGACGCCGTGGGCGTGGGCCGCTTTGGCGAACCGTTCAATGTCCAGGATGGTCAGGGCGGGGTTTGCGATGGTTTCGCCGAACACCGCCTTGGTGTTGGGCCGGAAGGCCGCCTCCAGCTCTTCGTTGGAGCAGTCCGGCTCCACAAAGGTAAATTCAATGCCCATGCGCTTCATGGTGACGGAAAACAGGTTGAAGGTGCCGCCGTAGATGGTGGAGCAGGCTACCACATGGTCGCCGCAGGAGCAGATGTTGAAAACAGCGTAGAAGTTGGCCGCCTGGCCGGAGGAGGTGAGCATGGCCGCCGTGCCGCCCTCCAGGGCTGCGATTTTGGCGGCAACCGCATCGTTAGTGGGGTTCTGGAGCCGGGTATAAAAATAGCCGGAGGCCTCCAGGTCAAAGAGCTTGCCCATGTCCTCGCTGGTGTCGTACTTAAAAGTGGTGCTCTGGACAATGGGGATCTGGCGGGGCTCGCCGTTTTGGGGCTCATAGCCCGCGTGCAGGCATTTGGTTTCTAATTTCATGGGAATACCCTCCTTTTATTTTGACCGGGAATGCAAAAAGCTCCCGCCCAGAGCCACTGGCTCTGAAGGCGAGAGCATATACTTCCGCGGTACCACTTCAGTTCACCGGAAAAACCCGGCCTTTGTCCCGTACATTCCCAAAAAAGGGGAGGATACGGCTCCGCTGTAACGGGCGGAAAACCCGTCGCGCCCTAAATCTTCAGGCGCGCCGCTCCGGGGCCATCTTCTCTCCCGCTTCCCCATCCCCTTTCACCGCCCGGGGACTCTCTGAAGGCATCGGCGGGGGATACTCTCCCCATCACTGCGTTTCAAATTTTCTTTACTATAGCATACATTCCGCCGGTTGTCAAGTGCGGCTGCAATCATTCAGCCAACTCGGTCACCACGGTAAACAGAACCAAATCCTCCGACCCATCGTTTAGGATGCTGTGGGAAGAACCCTTATGGCAGAGGTGGCAGACACCGGGCGTCAGTGTTTCCACGATTCCATCGCAGACAGCCTTCCCGGCGCCGCTGAGAACATAATTGACATCATCGCTGGTTTCATGCCGGTGCAGCCCTATGGAGGCACCGGCGGGTATCCGCGCCAGCATAATCTTCCCATTCTGCTGGACGGACATTTTCGCATATACCTGC
>DVJP01000082.1 GCA_018716725.1 Candidatus Merdivicinus excrementipullorum
GGAGCCTTTGCGCCAGTATTCCGGCAGCAGGTAAATGGCCCGCAGCTCCCCCCAGTCCGGGCGTTCCTTGTCCCGGGAGGAGCCGAGGTTGGCCAGCCCGAAAACAACGCCTTCCTCCGATTCTAAAACCAAATAATTGGCCGGATTGATCGTCCTGTCATCCGGCGTCAGGGAATCCAGATAATCCTGGGGCACAATCCCCTTGTAGGCGGCTTTCCAGGAGTCGCAGTAAATCTTTCCGATGGCGGCGGCATCCTCCGGCTTTGCAGGGCGAACGGTCATCAGAACTCCTCCTTTCTCTGAAAAATCTCGGAAACGGGCAGCTCGAAAATCTCCGCAAACTGGAAGGCAAGCTCTAAGGACGGGGTATATTTGTATTTCTCAATGGAAATTACCGCCTGGCGGGAAATCCCCGCCTTTTCCGCCAAATCCGCCTGGGTCCAGCCCCTTTGCGCCCGCAGCTCCTTAATCCGGTTGACCATCATTTCCGGACATCCCTCCCCGGTAAAATGTAAAGAGTACGTTACAGGTACATTGTAACGTACTCTTTACTTTTTGTCAATAGGGCCGAATGGGCTAATAAACGAGAATATCCTTCATGAGGACCTCATCCCGGGCGGCGGTGATATGAACCGTCAGCTTTTCAATTTCCGGGGCGCTGTCGTCCGTCAGGGGGTTTTGGTTGGCAAAGGGGTCCCACAAGGGGCAGATGCGCTTATGGCCGATGCAGGTGCCCTCAAAACAGGCGATTTTCTCATGGTTCCGGGTAATGCGGAAGGTTTCCACCCGCTGGCCCTGGGCGATGTCCTCGGCCAGCACCACATATTTGACGTCTTTCCGGGGCTTGTCAAAGGTGATGGTGTACTGGGGCTGGGTGTCCGGGCATCCGGGGACCTTTTCCACCTTGGCGGGGATGGGTGCGCCGAATTCCTTTTTCAGCAAATCTCCGTACTCCTTCAGGCGTTTCACGTCCCGTTCGTCAATCAGGCCCTCCCTGTTTGGGGGGACGTTCATGTTAAAGCAGGCGTTGGCCCCAACGGAGGTTAAGTAAGTTTTAAACAGCCGTTCCAGGGAATGAGGCTCCTCTTTTTCGTGCCAGAACCAGCCGGGCCGGATGGACATATCGATTTCCGCCGGAACAAAGCAGAGGCCCTTGCTGTAAAGGATATTGCTCATGGCGCCGATTTCCTCATCGGTGTTGTACATGTAGGACAAATCCCCTTCATCGGCCAAAGGCCCGGGGCCGGTCTGCACCTGGGCCCGGGTGCAAAGCTCGGAGGGCACCACCGCCCATTCCGAATGGCGGGCCACGCCGGCCTCGTTGCCGCACCAGCGGATGTCCGGGCCGTAGTCGCTGAAGATCACGGCGTTGGGCTGGTATTTGTGGATCAGCTCATGGTACCGGGGGAAATCGTAGACCTGTTTTTTCCCGTTAGGCCCCTCGCCGCAGGCCCCGTCGAACCAGACGTAGAAAATCTCGCCGTACTGGGTCAAAAGTTCCGTCAGCTGGTTGCAGAAATAGTCGTTATATTCCGGCGTGCCGTAATATTTGGAATTCCGGTCCCAGGGGGAAAGGTAGAACCCGAACTTGATGCCGCCTCTCCGGCAGGCGTCGGAGGCCTCCTTGACAATATCCCGCTTGACGGGGCAGTTTTTGACGCTGTGCTCCGTGTATTTGGAGGGCCACAGGCAGAAGCCGTCGTGATGCTTGGCGGTTAAGACCATGCCCTTCATCCCGGCGGATTTAATGGCTTCCACCCACTGGTCGCAGTCTAATTTCGTGGGGTTAAAGATGGATTCCGGCTCGTCGCCATGGCCCCACTCCAAATCCGTGTAGGTGTTGGGGCTGAAATGCACAAAGGCGTAGGATTCCATATCCAGCCAGTCCAGCTGTTTTTGGGAGGGGCGCACATGGGCGGCCTCTTTGAGAAACGGGATCATATTCTGCACTCCTTTTTTGTTTTCCGCAAAAGTGAATCGTTTTCGTTTTTGCACTTACCAGTATAGCAGAAACGGATAAAAATGCAAGAGAAAAACGGAAGGTTACGGCGAAACCCTCCTTCCGGCGGCCTTTTCCTGCTCCTTCTATTCTTCAAAGGGCAGATAACCGCTGTACCAGCGATTGCCGTTTTGTTCCCACCGGACATAAATCCGCCGGCTTTCCCGGTCAAAGTAATAGACATCCCCCACATCCGCGCTGTTGGATTCCCCATCCTTTTGGGGCAGGTCCCGGTCACTCACCGAGGAAAGGACGGTAAATTCCTCATACCCCTCGTTTTCTACCTCTTCCGGAGAAACCCGTTCCCCGTCGGAAGAAACCCGGTACAGCACCCCCTCGTGCATCAGGAAAGGGGGCCGGGAGCCGTCCTCTCCCCCAAATTGCATCTGATAAACAAAAAAGCCCGCCAGCAAAAGGATTCCGGTGCAAAGTACGCCCAGGAGAATTTTATATTTTTGTTTCATCCCAATCCCTCCTTGCCAAAGTTCTTTGTATACCTTCATCATAGCACAGGCAGCTATCCAATGCAACGGGTTTTCAAAATTGGGCAAACAAAAAAATACCCGTCAAAGCGGATGGGTTTTACAAGCTGAAGTTATTGCAAACCGCAAGATAACAAAAAATCCGAAGCAGAACTGCTTCGGATTTTTCTTGGTGACCCGTACGAGAATCGAACTCGTGATACCGCCGTGAAAGGGCGGTGTCTTAACCGCTTGACCAACGGGCCGTTCTGGTAGCGGCAAATGGACTTGAACCATCGACACTTCGGGTATGAACCGAATGCTCTAGCCAACTGAGCTATGCCGCCATATCATCTTCACTTTTTACATCCCGTAAGGAACGTATATTATTTTACCACAGGCTTGCCCATTTGTCAACAGTTTTTTTCAAAAAATCCAAAACCCGCCTTTTCCACAGAACAGACGGGTTTCCGGATTCTTTTTTTAGGATTTTCGTGAAAATCAGGTCATATCGTGGTTGGGCAGCTCCAGTGGGATCGGGAACCAGCTGTTTTCCAGAGGGGTGTCATACTGCCAGAGGTTTCCAATTCCAAAGACACGGTTCTGCATCCGCACCGCGTCCAGGGACCAGTCCGCCGGGTCCGCCGTTTCCCGGACGGAAACTTGGCCGCCTTCCACAGTCACCCGCCATTTTCCCTCCCCGGGGATTTCCAGCGCCAGGGAGCCGTCCAGCAGGCCGGCTCGCTTGCCTTTAAGCCCAAGAAACAATTCCAGCATCCGGGGGAAATCCAAGGCCTGGAACATCTCGCCGTCCTCTGCCCGGCCGTCCTCCGCCACTAAGCAGAGGGCCCGGATCAGTTCTTTTTGGGTATAAAAAGGGGTAAAGGTAATCTCCTTCCCGGATTTTTCCGACAGGGCAAACAAAACCGCTAAAACGTCCTGCCAGTCATTTAACAGCAGTTCCGCCGCCGCAGTTTTTTCCTGATTGAGGATCACATACCCCAAAAATTCCCCGTCCTTCCGGATGACAAAAGGCTCGCAGCTCCAGCTGCGGCAGATTTCCGCAAACTGCTCCAAAGGCCGGTTTGCGTGGATGGGCTGGGACTGGTGGAGCTTCCAGCACTGGGCGGTGTATTCGGCGTTTTCCGAAAGGGGCAGGACCTCCACGCCCTTTGTGCTGATGTGCTTCCAGTGCCGCCGGTTGGTGGGAGTCAGGGTAAAGCTCCGCTGCTGGCAGGCTTTGGCAAAGCCGAAATACTCGTACCGCTGCCGCTGGCCGCCCAGGCACATGAGATCGGCGCCTTCCGCCTTGGCGTCCGCCACCGCCCGCTTCATCAGTTCCTTCATGTAGCCCTTGCCCCGGGAATAGGGATGCACCGAAACGGTGCCGATGCCGTAGGCTTTGACCTCCTGGCCGTCCACGGTGAAGGACAGGGGGAAGCTGCCCACCATGGCCTTGATTTTCCCATCCTCCAAGGCGAGATAATGGCACTGGGCCAGTTCCGGATGATCCTTATAGAGCTTGGGCAAAAGGGCTGCAAAGTCGATTTTAAAAACCATGTTGCCGAAGTCGATTAAATCCGCGTATTCTTCCGCTGTTGCTTTTCGGTATTCCACTGCCATTTGTCCATTCCTCCGTTTTTTAAAATTCTTTTGCTAACCGGCAGAACTGCTCCATGGAAAGCTCCTCCGCCCGGGCCGTGGGCTTTAACCCTGCCGCCGCCAGCTTTTCCGCCGCTTCCGCCTTGCTGATCCCCAAACCCGCGGAAAGGGTGTTGGGGAGGGTTTTCCGCCGCTGGCCGAAGGCGGCCTTCACCACCCGGAACAAGGTTTTCTCCTCCTCCGGCTGCAAAGGCAGCGCGTCCTTCACGTCCAGCCGGATAACCATGGAATCCACGTTGGGGGCCGGGCAGAAGCTGCCCCGGCTCACCGGAAACAGTACCTTGGGTTCGCTGTAATACCGCACCGCCGCCGTCACGGCCCCGCATTCCCGGGAGGGCATGGGGGCGCAGAGCCGGTCCCCGGCCTCCTTCTGGACCATGACCGTCACCGCCTTGATGGGCAGCCGCTGTTCCAGCAGGGCCATGATAATGGGAGAGGTAATGTAATAAGGCAGGTTTGCGCAGACAACCACCTCCATGCCCGGGAACTCCTCTGCAATAAGCCCCGGCAGGTCCACCTTCAGCACGTCCTCATTGATAACCTTCACATTGTCATAGTCCGCCAAAGTGTACTGGAGCACCGGGATTAATCGGCTGTCCAGCTCAACGGCCACCACCTTTTTGGCCCGTTTTGCCAGCTCCTGAGTCAGTACCCCGAAGCCGGCGCCGATTTCGATGACCCCGGTGTTTTCGTCCGCCCCGCCCATTTCGGCGATGCGGGGGCAGACGGAGGGATTTATGAGGAAATTCTGCCCCAGGGATTTGGAAAAGGTAAATCCAAACTTGTCGGCGATTTCCCGGATAGCGCTTAAATTTGTCAAATTCACAATATTGTTACCTCACGCGGGGGCAATCCCCAGATTTTGAAAAAATTCCGCCCGGTCCGCGCCGTGGGGCCGGTTGTTCCGTTTCAGGCCGAACAGGCAGTCCTTACTGTCTGTCAGGAAATTGACCCCCTGTTCGCAGGTAAATGTCAGGCAGAATCCCAGTTCTTTTGCGGTTTTCTCGCTTTCTTCCGTGTAAAAGCCGTAGGGGTAGCACAAAGCCCGGGGTTCTTCCCTCAGGTGGTCCCGGCATTTCTCCTGCATCAGCAAAAGGTCGTCGGCCAAAGCCCGGCGGTAATCCGCCTCCGATTCCCCGGGCATCCGGCGCATCCCCTGGCGGGAATCCAGCCCGTGCATGGAATAGCTGTGGTTTGCAATCTCCACCAGGCCCGAATCCGCCAAAATCCCCGCCTGTTCCCAGCTTGCATGGGAGTAGGAAAGGGCCTTGGGCACGTCCCCGGAATAAAAGTCGGCGTATTCCCCCACCAAAGCCGCGGCGGCCTTGGCGTCATACTTGGAAAGAAGGGGCAGCACCACCTGCTCCATGCTCTCAAAGCCGTCGTCAAAGGTGAGCATCACCGGCTTTTCCGGCAGCTTGCCCACCCCCCGTACCGCGTCGTAAACCTCCGACGGGGTGACGGTTTCATAGCCGCATTCCCGGAGGTAGGAAAGGTCCCCTTCCAGCTCCGAAGCGGAGATGACGTAGTCCCCCAGCTCCCCCTGGCCCTCCGGCAGGACGTTGTGGTACATAATCACCGGCAGAGGGATCCCCTCCCCCTGTTCCGGCGCCATAGCCGGGGCAGATTTCCAATTGGCGAAGTAAGAGGCTCCCCCGCACAAAAGGCCGACGCCCAAAATCACGCCCAGCCACTGGATGAGCAACTTTTTCCTGTTTTCCATGAAACCCCTCCGCAGACTTTTGGTGAAAGTCTATGCGGAAAAGGAGGGCGGTATACTAATATCCGAACTTCCCTTCTAAGGATTCGTCCTCATCCACCCAGTCCTGCACCCGGATGACCCGGTAATCCTCCCGGGTATCCCGGACAATGACCGTTTCAATGCCGGCGTTGATAATCAGCCGCTTGCACATGGAGCAGGAATTGGTCCCGGCCACCAGTTCCCCGGTTTTGGCGTCCCGGCAGGCCATATAAAGGGTTGCGCCCAGCATTTCGCTGCGGGGGGCGGCGATAATGGCGTTTGCTTCGGCGTGGACGCTGCGGCAAAGCTCGTAGCGTTCCCCCCGGGGGATATGCAGTTCTTCCCGGATGCATTTTCCCAAGTCGGAGCAGTTTCTCCGCCCTCTGGGGGCGCCCACATAACCGGTGGACAAGATGGAGTCGTTTTTCACAAGGATGGCCCCAAAATGCCGCCGCAGGCAGGTGCACCGTTCGGAAACCGTTTCGGCGATGTCCAGATAATAATTGATTTTATCCCGTCTTTCCAAGCAGAAATCCCCCTTTTTGCAATGCTTATTTTATTATACCATGGGGCAAAACAACCTGCAACCCCCGCAAAAAGAAAAAACGGAACCAAATGGTCCCGCTGTGCTGCGCTTATTCTTCCTGCCGCCCGCCCGGGAGGTCCGGGGGATGCTTTTTGCTCCACCAGCCCCAAAACAGGAGCAGCCCGATTATCAACAGTCCGCCGCAGACCCAGAGGATGGCTTCCAGCCGGTATTCTTCCACAAAGGCGGTGAAAGAATAAGTCCATCCGCTGGTGTAATGGATATTTCCGCCTTCATAGGTGGTGATCGTTCCATAAACCTCAATCATGCTGGACAAAACTGCAATCACTAAAAACCCCAAAGCCCCCAGCCCGCCGGTAATACAGGATGAAATTAACAAGCCATTTCCTACCGGCTGTTTTTGCAGGACAGGCGGCGCCGGCTCCGAAGGGGCTTCCGCCGGTTCCGGAATCTCCAATTCGTCCTTTAACAGATAATCCGTGGTAACGGAAAAAATCCGGCTTAACGAAACAATTTTTCCCGCGTCCGGCAGCGTTCCTTCCAGCTCCCACCGGGAAACCGCCTGGCGGGAAACGGAAAGCCGCTCCGCCAACTCCTCCTGGGACATTCCAGCCTGGCGGCGCAGCTTCTGCAGTTTTTCACCAAAGGTCATTTTGCATCACCTTCCTTGTTTTCCTGCGCTGATTGTACCAGAAAAGCCGGTTGCGTTCCACCAAGCAGGCGTGTCAATGCCGCAATTCCCAGTTGCGCCTGTTATATTCCGCTGTCAAACAACAAATAGTAGAAAACTGCCGTTTCTCCCCGGTGGGGGGAGTTGTAGTAAAGCATGGTGTCAATGCCGCTTAAGAAAAAGCCGTTTTTCTCATAAAGGCGCATGGCCGGAACGTTGATATCCTGGGTTTCCAGAAAAATCCCCCGGGCGCCCTGGTCTTTCGCCCATTCCCGGGCCTTTTGGAGGAGCATGGTGGCCACGCCTTTCCGGCGGTAAGCCGGCGCTACGTCCAGCCTGTCGATATAGGCAAACCGGTTCCACCACATATAGAGGGTAATCTGCCCGGCAGGGGCGGACCCGTCCCAGCAGAGGAAAACCACCCGTTCCTTTTCCTCGGAATCAGCGTCAATGGGATAGTGTTTTGTCCAGGGGGAAGGCTCCTGCACCGGCTTCCAGCTCCATTTTCCAGAAATATACCGGAGCCTGGCCCTTTCCGTCACTTGGAAAGGCCCAAAGCAGGCCTCCCGTTCCGCTTCCCGTTCCCGGGGAAGGCGGATGATTTGGAAGTGCATAAAGAAGATCTCCTTTTCCCATTAGCGGATTGCTTATTTTTGAATAAAGGCCTGCCGCCCCATGCCTTTGCCGCCCACCGGCGACAGCTGGCCCAGGCCGCAGACAGCCTGCTTTGTCCCATCCTTGTCCGGATCCGTATACCGGATGAACCATTGCTCCATCTGATTTTTCATTTGGGCAATCACAGACTGCAAAGCCGGGTCGTTGGTGTCAATCAGGTTTTCATTTTCCTCCGGGTCGGCTTTCAAGTCGTAAAACTCGTGAGGGCCGTAGGGATACCGGTGGATATACTTGTACTCCGCGGTGCGGATCATGCGGGCGGGGCCGTACTCGTCAAAAACAACGATGGATTCCCGCCCCGCCGGGATTTTCCCTTCAAAAATTTCCTGGAAGCTGCGGCCGGGGAACCCTTCTCCCAAGGTTTCCCCCATCATGCCGGCGATAGTGGGCATAATGTCGTAGTGGCAGTAAAGCCCTTTTGCCACGCTGCCGCCCCGGATTGCCTGGGGATAGGAAATAATCAGGGGGACTTTTACGGCGGTGTCATACAGATTCATGGGGAAAGTCCCGTTTCCCTTGCCGAAAATCCCGTGGTGGCCCATGCTCATGCCGTTGTCGGCGGTAAAGATGAAAATGGTATCCTGCCAAAGGCCTCGGCTTTTCAGCTCCCGCATAATCTTTCCAATGCCGGCGTCCATGGCCGACACAGCGGCATAATATCCCTGAAGCCACTGTTTCCGCTGTTCGGGGGTATAGCTGCCGCCCCATTTGTGAGGCGGCACATCCGGGGTTTCCGTAAAGGCGCAGCCATCGTACAAATGGTAAAACTCCGCCGGGTGATGGCGTTCGTCCCAAGGGGAATGGGGGGCGGTATAATGGACGCTCAAATAAAAGGGCCTGCCGTCCGTCTGCCCCTCCAAAAAGCCCAGGGCGTTTTCCGTGATATAGTCGGTGATATAGGTCCCCCGCAGCATGGTAAACTGCCCGTTTTGGAGCACAATGGGGTAATAATAGTTGTCCCCGCCCATGGCGATGGTTTTCCAGTAGGAAAAGCCCTTCTGGGCATGGCCCGAATCCCCTAAATGCCACTTTCCGGACAAGCCGCAGGCATAGCCGTTTTCCGCTAAGATGTCCGTGTAGGCCCGGAACCCGTCTAAATACCGGACGGCCCGGTCCCCGGCAAGCTGCTGCCGGGACCAGTCGTATTCCCAGGAAGCGGCGGGATTTTGGTGTTCCGCCTTTAATTCCGGGGAAACCTCTTCCTCATAGTTCACATATCCCCGGCAGAGCCAGTCGTGGACACCGTGCTGGGAGGGCATCTTCCCGCACAAAATGGATGCCCTGGCCGGGGAACACACCGGCGACGCGCAGAAGCAGTTTTCAAAGAGCATCCCCTCTTTGGCCAGCTCATCCAGATTTGGGGTCCGGATTTCCCGGTTTCCCGCACAGCCCATGGACCAGTAGCCCATGTCGTCCGCCATAATGAGGACAATATTTGGTTTCTTCACAAAAATCCCCTCCGCAGCTGTTGTCAATGACTATTCTTCAGTTTCTTCCTCATCGCCGGGGTCGTCCCCTTCCGGCTCCTCTTCCTGGGGATTGGCCGCGTCGTCGGCTTCCATCTCCCGTTCCAGGGCCTCGGCCTCCGCCGCTTCGGCGTCCTCCTCCGGGCTGTCCTCAATCTTTTCGGTTTCTTCATCGTCGGCGTGCTCCGCCCGGACAAAGGTCACCACCCGGTCGTTTTCGCCCAGGCGCATGACCCGGACGCCGGAAGCGTACCGGGACATAAGGCGCACATCCGCAACCGCAATGCGGATGATGACGCCGTCGTTGGAAATCATAATCAGGTCGTCGGTGTCGTCTACCACCTTGATGCCGCAGACAGTCCCTTTTTCCTCGCTGACCTTATAGTTGATCTTGCCTAAGCCGTTGCGGCTCTGAATGGGGTAATCCTCCAAGGCGGTGCGGCGCCCTAAGCCCTTGTCGGTGACGGTCATAACGGAAGCGCCTTCCCTTACCCGGGCCATGCCCACAACCTCGTCGCCGTCTTTCAAGCGGATGGCCTTGACGCCCATGGCGGTGCGGGACATTTCCCGAACGTCGTTTTCGTCAAAGCGGATAATCATGCCGCCCCGGGTGGCAATGAGCAGCTGGCATTCCCCGTTGGTGAGCCTTGAGAACACCAGCTCATCGTCCTCGTTTAAGGTAATGGCGTTCAAGCCGTTTTTGCGGATATTTTTGTAAGCGTCCAGCCGGGTGCGCTTAATAAGCCCCCGTCTGGTGACCATGACCACATATTTGCCGGGGTCGAAGCCGGGCACGCTCATCATGGCGCTGATCTGCTCCTCCGGTTCCAGGGCCAGCAGGTTATTGATGTGGGAGCCCATAGAGCTGCGGCTTCCCTCCGGGATTTCGTAGCATTTGAGCTTGAACATCCGGCCTTTGGTGGTCAAGAACAGCATATTGTCGTGGGAAGAGCAGATAAACATTTCCTGGACAATATCCTCGTCCTTCTGCTTCATGCCGGAAACGCCCCGGCCGCCCCGCTTCTGGATTTTGTAAACATCGGCGGGCTGGCGTTTGACATAGCCTTTTTCCGTCAGGGTGACCACGCATTCCTCCCGGGGGATCAGGTCTTCGATGTCCACTTCCCCGGAAACGGTCTGGATGTCGGTGCGGCGCTCGTCGCCGAATTTCTCCTTGATTTCCAAAAGTTCCTTAGACACGATTTCCATGACCTTATTGTGGTCGCCCAGAATTTCCTGCATTTCCGCAATGCGGGCGTGGAGGCCGTCCAGTTCTTCCTCGATTTTCAAGATTTCCAAACCGGCCAGCTGTCCCAAACGGAACGCCACAATGGCGGAAGCCTGGGGATCGTCAAAGCCGAATTTTTCCATAATGGCCTTTTTGGCTTCCGGCTGGCCGCCTTTGCAGGAACGGATGGTAGCGATAATCTCGTCCACAATGTCCACGGCACGCTTTAAGCCTTCCAGGATATGGGCGCGCTCCATGGCTTTGTTTAAGTCAAAGCGGGTGCGCCGGGTAATGACCTCCGCCTGGAAGTCCAGGTAATGCCGCAGCATGTCCTTGAGGGTGAGGATTTTCGGCTGGCCGTTTACCAGGGCCAGCATAATGACGCCTACGGTTTCCTGCAAAGAGGAGTAGGAAAAGAGCTGGTTTAACACCACCTGGGGGATGGCGTCCCGCTTCAGCTCAAAGACAATGCGCATGCCTTCCCGGTCGGATTCGTCCCGGATAAAGGAGATGCCGGGGATGCGGCCGTCCTTGACTAAGGCCGCCACGTTTTCCAAAATGCGGGTTTTGTTAATCATATAGGGGATTTCCGTCACCACAATGGAGGAACGGCCCTTGCTGTCCTCCTCGATGTTGGTCCTGGCCCGGAGGGTGATCTTGCCACGGCCGGTGGCGTAAGCCGCCCGGATGCCGCTGCGGCCCATGATGATGCCGCCGGTGGGAAAATCCGGCCCCTTAATGTATTCCATAAGCCCTTCCAGCCCCAAATCCGGGTTGTGGATCAAGGCCACGCAGGCGTCGATGACCTCCCGCAGGTTGTGGGGCGGGATATTGGTGGCCATGCCAACGGCAATGCCGGTGGCACCGTTGACCAGCAGATTCGGGAACCGGGAGGGCAGCACTTGGGGTTCTTTCAGGGAGTCGTCGTAGTTGGGGTCGTAATCAATGGTGTCCTTGTTGATGTCCGCCACCATGTACAGGGCCATTTTGCTCATGCGGGCCTCGGTGTAACGGTAAGCCGCAGGGGGGTCGCCGTCGATGGTACCGAAGTTCCCGTGCTTATCCACCAGGGGGTAGCGCAGGGAGAAATCCTGGCCCAAACGGACCAAAGCGTCATAAACCGACGCGTCGCCGTGGGGGTGGTATTTACCCAGCACGTCGCCTACGGTGGTGGCGCATTTTTTAAAGGGCTTGTCCGGGGTCAGGCCCGCCTCGTGCATGGTGTAGACAATGCGGCGGTGGACCGGCTTTAAGCCGTCCCGGACGTCCGGCAAGGCCCGGGACATGATGACCGACATGGAGTAGTCAAGGAATGCGGTTCGCATTTCCTCGTCAATGTCGATTTGCAGAATCTTGGTGCCTTCGTTATTTTCAAAATTGTTTTCCAACGTTCTTCCTCCTTGCCGGGCAGACGCCGGCCGGGTCTGTTACTTTTCTTCCGCCTTTTCAAAACGGGCGCCTAAGCCCTCCCGCAGCAGATCCCGCAAAGCCTCTTGATTTTCCTCCGGGATGCAGCGTTTGGGCAGGACAAAGAGCTTTTCCTTGCTTGCCACAATCAAAAAGAGGGACGGGAATTCCACCGCCCGAAGGGCGGGGCGGTCAAATCCCACCAGGTACCGTCCGTCCTCCTGGGGGAGCAGAAGCCCTCCGGGGCAGAATTCCAGGTGGAAGGAATCCTCTGAAATATCTGCGGCGTTGGCGGCGGATTTAATGTGCCGGGCCGGCAAAAACCACAGCATGAAGATGACTGCCAATGCCAAGACAATCATGAAATAGCCCATGGCGTAATCGGGATTTTTGAAAATGGCCTGGCCGTACAGGGCGGCAATCACCGCCAAAATCACCGTAAAAATGGCGTTTTTCCGGTAAATGGTCTTTTTCTGGAAGTATTTTAAGGCGGTTTCCACTTCCTCGCCCTTTAGGTCGTAGTCAATGCCCAAGCCCTCCACGCTGTCGTCCACCCGCTTGCCGTCAAGCCAGGGTTCCGACACGTCGTACTTGTCCGCGTTGACCCCTTGGCCGGGGACGATCTTCTTTTCCTTTTCCTCAGCCTCTTCCTCCGGAGGTTCCTCATCCGGAAGCGTTACAGCAGGGTCAAGGTCCGGCAAAGCTTCCTCCTGCGCCGGTTTCTCCGGCGCAGCCGCGGGCATTTCCTCCGGGAGGGTTTCTTCTGAGGAATTTTCCGGCAGATCCTTTTCCAATTCGCTCATATTTTTCTCCTATTCGTATATTCAGTAAAAACACATACAAATTGTATTTTATCAGATGTCCAGATTCCGGACATACCGGGCGTTTTTCTCGATAAATTCCCGGCGGGGTTCGACTTTATCGCCCATGAGGATGGTAAAGGTCTGGTCGGCCCGGGCCGCGTCCTCTAAGCCAACCTGGACAATGGTGCGGTTGGAAGGATCCATGGTGGTTTCCCAAAGCTGGTGGGGGTCCATTTCACCAAGACCCTTGTACCGCTGGACGTCCACCTTGCCGCCGCCCTCGGACAGTTCGGCAATATACTGGTCCCGTTCTTTTTCGTTAAAGGCGTAGTAGAATTTTTTGCCTTTGGCCACCCGGAACAGGGGCGGCTGGGCAAAGTAGATATGGCCTTGTTCCACCAGGGGGCGCATATACCGGAAGAAGAAGGTCAAAAGCAGGGTGCGGATGTGGGAGCCGTCCACGTCGGCGTCGGCCATGATAATGACTTTGCCGTAACGGAGCTTGGAAACGTCCAGATCCTCGCCGATGCCGCAGCCTAAGGCCATCACCACCGGCATGAGCTTTTCGTTGCTGTACACCTTGTCAAGCCTTGCTTTTTCCACGTTTAACATCTTGCCCCACAGGGGAAGGATGGCCTGGAAGGCCCGGTCCCGGCCCTCCTTGGCGGAGCCGCCTGCCGAGTCGCCCTCGACGATGTAGATTTCGGTGATGGTGTTGTCTTTGGAGGTGCAGTCCGCCAGCTTTCCGGGCAGCCCGCCGGAATCCATGGCGGATTTGCGCCGGGTCAAATCCCTTGCGCGGCGGGCGGCTTCCCTGGCCCGCTGGGCCCCTACGGCCTTTTCAAAGATCAGCTTGGCAACGGCCGGGTTTTCCTCAAAGAAGGTGTTTAAGCCGTCGAACACCAGGTTTTCCACCAACGGCCGGGCCTCTGTGTTGCCCAGCTTGCCCTTGGTCTGGCCCTCGAACTCACATTCCGGGAGCTTGACGCTGACAATGGCGATAATGCCCTCCCGGACGTCGTCGCCGGAAAGATTCTCCTCGTTGTCCTTTAAAAGCTTGCGGCGGCGTCCGTAATCGTTGAACACCCGGGTCAGGGCGCTTTTGAAGCCCATTTCATGGGTGCCGCCGTCGATGGTGTGGATGTCGTTGGCAAAGGACTTGATGACCTCGTGATAGCTGTCGCTGTACTGGAGGGCCACCTCGGCGGTGCAGCCGTTTTCCTCCTTGTAGAGGTAGATAGGCTCCGGGTGGATGGGGTTTTTGGCGGCTTTTTCCAAAAGGTGCTTGACAAAGCTTTTGACCCCCCCCTCATAGCACATATCGTCCTGCACGGGGTTGTCCGGGTCCCTATAATCGGTGAGGACAATGCGGATGCCGGCATTGAGGAAAGCCTGCTCCCGCAGCCGTTCTAAGAGAGTGTCGTAATTGAACACCGGGTCCTCAAAAATCTCGGCGTCGGGCTTAAAGACAACGGTGGTGCCGGTCTTTTTGGTGTCGCCGATGATTTTTAATTCCTCGTCGTAATGCCCCCGGTCAAAGTGCTGGAAATAAACGTGCTCGCCGTTTTCAACGGTCAGCTCCAGCCACTCGCTCAGGGCGTTTACTACCGACGCGCCAACGCCGTGGAGGCCGCCGGACACCTTGTACCCGCCGCCGCCGAACTTGCCGCCGGCGTGGAGGATGGTGTAAGCAACAGTGGCGGCGGAGATGCCCTCTTTGGGGTGGATCCCAACCGGGATGCCACGGCCGTTGTCCACCACCCGGATCACATTCCCTTCCAGGATGTCCACTAAGATTTTGTCGCAGAATCCGGCCATGGCCTCGTCGATGGCGTTGTCTACGATTTCATAAACCAGGTGGTGCAGGCCGGCGGGGCCGGTGGACCCAATGTACATTCCCGGGCGTTTCCGCACGGCTTCCAGGCCTTCCAGCACCTGGATTTGGTTTTCGTCATACTGATTTCCATTCACGGGCTGATTGCTCACAGTTTGGTTCCTCCATTTTCAGGTTGGATTGCATTGTTTATCCGAAAAACCGGCTTCTCTTAAACAGGGTGGCCGGCGCTAACTGGGAAAGGTAGAGCCTGCGCTCCCCGTTGCGCTCCCAGACAATGATGGATTTGGGCAGGTCGTTTGTTAAGCTCACCACCTGCCCGTTTTTCTGGGAATAGCCCAGAAATTCCTTGGTCAGCTTGGACACCGAGACGTTCTCAATGTCGAAAATCCCGATAATATCCTTTTCGTTTAGGATTTTTTCATTTCCGATGTGCAGGTACATAAAAAACCTTTCTGGGAATCACTCCCGGCGGATTTGCCCTTCCCGGACGGAAAAAATGCTGCCGCTTTCCATGCGGAGAGTATTGGACGCGTCGCAGCAGGTAATCAGGACCTGGAACCCCCGGATCTGGTTTAAGATATAATCCTGGCGGCCCTGGTCCAGCTCGCTCATGACGTCGTCTAAGAGGATCACCGGCGTTTCCCCGGTAATGCCCCGGTAAAGCCGGGCTTCCCCCAGCCGCAGAGCCACGGCGCAGCTCCGCTGCTGCCCTCTTGAGCCGAAGGACCGGGCGGGCAGGCCGTTGACGGACAAAGACAGGTCGTCCCGGTGGACGCCCTTGGTGGTGCAGCGCATTTTCCGGTCGGTTTCCCGGGTTTCCAAAAGGGCCTGCCGGTATTTCTCAATCAGGCTGTCGGAATAAACCTCCAAAGGCTCCTCCGGCTCATAAACTGTGGACTCGTAGCCCATGGAAAAGGACTCGGCGTACCCGGAAAAGCCCCCGTAGATCTCCGCCGCCGCAGGCTCCAGCTTTTTTAAATAGTCCGCCCGGTAAAGGGAAAGGGCGGTCCCCAGCTTTGCCAGCTGCATGTCCCAGACATCGAAGGTGTCGGCAAACTGGCGGCAGCGTTCCGGGTCCCGAAGGATGGCGTTGCGCTGCTCTAAAACCGCCTGGTACTGGGCCAGATATTTGGCGTAGGCGGGCTTTAGCTGGGAAATGGCGTTATCCAAAAACTGCCGCCGCTTTTCCGGCCCTTCTCTTACAATATCCAACCCCGTGGGATCAAAGGCCACCGCCGGAAACACGCCGGAAAGCTGGGAGGGCTGGCGCAGGGGGGCGCCGTTTAGGAGGATCTTCCTCCGCCTTTCCCCGCCGCTGTAGCGGATATTCTGGAGCCGTTCCCGGTCCCGGAAGGACAGTTCCACCCGGAAGGCCTCCGCCCCGAACCGGATCATCTGGCTTTCCCGGGAGCCCCGGAAGCTGCGGGAGCCGGTGCAGAGCCAGACGGCCTCCATAAGGTTTGTTTTGCCTTGAGCGTTTTCCCCAAGCAGGATATTGATACCCGGGCAGGGGGAAAGGGAAGCCTCCCGGATATTGCGGAAATCATGGAGTTCCAGGGATTCGATAACCATGGTCAGTCCACCAGCAGGCGGTATTCCTCCACGGTGACTTCATCCCCGGGGTACAGCTTTTTCCCCCGCTGGGTGCAGACTTCCCCGTTGCAGAGGATAAGCCCCTCTTGAATCAGCTGCTTGGCGTGGCCGCCGGTTTCCGCCACGCCGGCGAATTTTAAAAACTGGTCCATCCGGATAAAACCGGTTTTAATCTTAATGTGTTTCGTTATCATCTTTCAACCTCATGGGCATGACTAAAAATGTGAAGCTGTCCCCTTCTTTGGGCAGCAGTTTGATGGGGGAAAAAGCGGTGTTAATCTCCAAAACCAGCTCGTCCTCCTCGCTGGCCTTTAATGCGTCGGTCATAAACTTGTTGTTGAAGCCCACCCGCACCGGGGAGCCTTCTATCTCCGCGCTCATCTGGTCGGATACCTTCCCCATGGGGGTTTCGCAGGAAATGGACACCCGGTTTTCCTCAAAAACGGCCTTGACCGGGTTTTTGATTTTTTCGTTGATGATAATGGAGGCACGGCCGATGCTTTCGGCAAATTCCCTGGCCGAAAGGATTACCCGGGTTTTGTGCTCCTTGGGGATGGCGGTGTTGTAGTCGATGAATTCCCCTTCCAGCAGCCGGGAAATCACCTGGTAGCCGCCGCAGTCAAAGACAATGTGCTTGCTGCCGGCCTTGACCAGAACCTCCGCTTCCCCGCCGGAAAAGCGGCTTAAGAGCTTTAACAGCTCGCTTAAGGTTTTGCCGGGGACAATAAACCGGAAGTCCTCGCCTCCCTCAATGGCTTCCCGCCGCAGGGCCAGCCGGCATCCGTCCACGGAAACCAAAGAAAGGGTCCCCGCCTTTTTCTCAAAGAGTACGCCGGTGAGAACCGGGGTGCTGGCGTCCTGGGATACGGCGTACAGGGTCTGGGAGATCATGCTCCGCAGGGTGTCCGCCCCAATGCGGAAGGATTTTTCCTCGGTCACTACCGGGATCTCCGGGTACTCCTCCGCCCCCATGCCCAAAATAGTAAACTGGGCGCCGCCGCCTTTGATAATGGTCAGCAGCTTATCGTCGGTGGAAACGGAAATCTCCGTGTTGGGCATCCGGTTGATGATTTCCCCGAAAAGCCGGGCGTTTAAGATGACGGCCCCGGATTCTCCGGAGGAAACCGCCAGGTCTTTGGTAATGCCCAGTTCCAGATTGTAGCCGATTGCCGACAGGACGCTGCCTGTGCACCGGAGAAGGACGCATTCCAAAGCGGCCATGGAAGATTTGGCGGATACTGCCGGGGAGACGTTATTGACTGCTTCGGATAAGGTTGTCTTATCACAGATGAATTTCATAGAGAGCCTCCATTCCTTAAGTACGTTTATATTCAAAAAGTGCGTGAACGTTTCATATTACGCTTTGTATAAAGAAGTTTTTTTCTGGCTTCTCGCAAACAGGACAGCTGGATAGATAGAATATAGATAAAGAAAAATAGTAGTAATAGTAGAGGCTGTGGGATTGTGGAAGAAGCTTGCCAAGGCCGTTTTTCCTGAAAAAACGGCGGTTTTGAAAATGGGGAAAACCAAAAGAGATATTGGGAAAATGTGGAACGCCCGGAAAGTTTCCACGGCAAGGTGAACAACGGAGAGTTGGAATTGGTGGAAAGGTGGAGAAAAAAGTTGAATGAAAACTTCTTTTTTGCACCGCGGCTCTTCGCATAAGGGTGTGGAAAAACAGCGGGTGATATTGGTGAAATCAGGCGGAATCCGGAGAAAGGCCCCTGAAAATCCGGGGCAATCCCCTTCCACAAAATGTGAAAAACCGCAGAAAGGCGATTTTACAGCCTGTTTTAGTTGTCCCGGATGTTTTTGATGATGTCTTCAATAATCCCTTTGTCGTGGGGGTTGGTCTTTATCAGGTTCTCCACCTTTTTCAGGGTGTAGACAATGGTGGTGTGGTCCCGGCCGCCGAATTCCTGGCCGATTTCCTTCATGGTGGCCTGGGTGATTTCCCGGACGATGTAAATGGCGATCTGCCGTGCCTGGGAAATGGGGGCGTTCTTTTTATTGGAACGGATGTCCGCCGGATTGACCTTATAGGTCTGGGCTACCTCGTCGATGATTCGCTCAATGGTGATGGGCATGGGCTGGTTGTCGTTGAGAATCTCTTTAATTACGTTCTGGGCTACGCTTAAGGAAGGGTCGGACCCGGTGTACAGCTTGTACATCTTGATCTTTTTCACCGCCCCTTCCAGCTGGCGGATATTGCTTTTCAGCTTGGCGGCGATAAAGTTGATAATGTCGTCGGGGATCCGGATCTGCAAAAGTTCCGCCTTCCGCTGGATAATGGCGATGCGGGTTTCCAAATCCGGGGCGCCGATGTCCGCCAGAAGGCCCCATTCAAACCGGGATTTCAGCCGGTCGGCGATGACGTTGATGTCCTTGGGGGGGCGGTCGGAGGTAATGACAATCTGCTTGCCGCACTGGTAAAGCTCGTTGAAGGTGTGGAAAAATTCCTCCTGGGAGGCCTCCTTGCCGGACAAAAACTGGATGTCGTCAATGAGGAAGAAATCGGAGTGCCGGTACTTCTCATGGAAGGGGCCGGTGTTCTGGTTTTTAATGGCCAGGATCAGTTCGTTGGAAAAGGTTTCGCAGTTGGTGTAAATGACATTTAATGTAGGGTCGTTTTTCTGGATCTCATTTTTAATGGCCATGAGCAGGTGGGTTTTGCCCAAGCCGCTGGGGCCGTAAATGAAAAGGGGGTTGTAGGGCTTCATGGAAGTGCTGTGGATGTTGGCGGAGTTGGCCACGGATTTGCAGGCGGTGTAGGCAAACTCGTTTTTGCTGCCTACAATAAAGGTGTCGAAGGTGTAGTCGTAGTCCCCTACAAACAGGTCCGATTCCCGGATCTTCTGGTCCAGGAAGGAAAGGGAGCTGTCCCCGCCGGAATACACCGGCGCGGGAGCCGCCTCTTCCGGCTCCGCCGGGTGCGGGGTCTCCGCAGGAGGGGATGGCGGCGGTTCTGCCGGGGAAGCTTCTGCGCCGCAGAGGACCTCCACATTGACCGGAAATCCCAGCACCGCTTCAAAGGCTTCCTTCAGCTGGCTCAGATACTGGTCCACCAGGATGCTCCGGTAAAAACTGGACGACACAGACAGATAGGCTGTGTTGTTCTCAAAGCGGCCGGGTTCGATGTTTTTGATCCAGCAGCGGTAGGCGGTTTCGGTCAGTTCGCCCCTGCGGACCTTCTCCTGGAAATAATCTTTGACAAGATTTAACACGTCAGAAAATGACTGCATAGTGAAATTCCTCCTGGCGGTTTATAAATCAATGGGACGCAAGTGAAAACAGAGAAAGATTTCCACACAAAAATGTGGAAAAAAGTGAAGAAATCTTCTTTTTGGCATGAAAAAAACCGTTCCTCCATGATTTTAACGCAGCCAGAGGTGGAAAAAGGCGGCGTGGAACATGTGGAAACTGAAAAATCACACAGGCGCTATTGGGGGAGAAGGAGTGAACCTATGTGGACTATTTGAAATTATTATAGCACACTCTGAATTTTTTCGCAAGTTTTCCACCGGGGTTTGTGAAGAAAAAACTGGCGGCTTCTTTTTGTTCAAAAAATGAGCAAATAAAAATGAGAATCATTTGGGAATTTTAAAAAAATGGTTGACAAAAAGGCTGTTTATCGGGTATACTATTACATTGAGGGTTTTCGCTTTTTTTCGGGGATTACCGGTCCCCAACAGCACAGCAAAACCGCACACTTTGTTTTTGGTAAAAAGGAGGGGAAATAGATGAAAAGAACCTATCAGCCCAAAAAACTGCATAGAAAGAAAGTTCATGGCTTCCGCAAAAGAATGAAAACCGCCAACGGCCGGAAAGTTCTCAAGAGAAGACGTGACAAAGGCAGAGCGAGACTGACCCACTGATTTTCATGGTATAAAGCTGGGGCGGCTGTTTGCTCTCAAAGACTGGGCGGGCTTCCCTGGCTTTCTTTCTTAATGCTGATCAAGTGGCTTATGAAAGCCGCTTCTTATTATAAATGGATATGGATGATGGAGAATGGCTCAAAACCGCCCTTTGCCGGAAACGCTGAAATTAAATAAGGAATTTAAGCGGGCTTATTACCGCGGGAAAAGCGAAGCCTGCCCGTTTTTTGTCTGTTATCAGGTGAAAAACCGCCGGCAGGGGCTGCGCTATGGCATTACCACTTCCAAAAAGGTGGGAAACGCCGTCTGCCGCAGCCGGGCAAGGCGGGTGATCCGGGCGGCGATGCGCAGCGTTTTGGATCGGTTCGAGCCGGACTGCGATTATGTATTCGTGGCCAGGGAAAGGATCGTAAACGCCAAGTCCTATCAGGTGGCGGCCGCTATGAAGGGATGCTTAAAAAAAATAAACGCCCCTTCCAAGCCAGCCGCAAAAGATATGAAAGTGCCGCAGGAATGAAAAAGGTCCTTGCGGCGCTGATCCGCTTTTATCAGCGCTATATTTCGGGGTTAAAACCGCCAAGCTGCCGATTTTACCCCACTTGTTCCGCTTATGCGCTCCAGGCCATTGAACGGTTCGGGGCTTTGAAAGGCGGCATTTTGAGCATCTGGAGGATTCTGCGGTGCAGCCCCCTCTGTCAGGGCGGGATCGATCCGGTGCCGGAAAAATTTGCCCTGCCGCCTTGGCGGTGGGAACGTCATGGAAAACAACACGGCAAACGCTGCCGCGATCGCAGGGACGATAAATAAATGAAAAGTACGGCTTTCAGCTTTCAGAAAGGAATGTGCGCATGACACAACTCTTTGGCTATCCTCTTGGGTGGATCATGTGGCTGCTGTATACGGTTATCCCCAACTACGGCATTTGCCTGATCCTGTTTACCGTGATGGTCCGGGCGATTCTGTTCCCATTGTCCATCAAGCAGCAGAAATCCTCGGCGAAAATGTCTGTCTTCCAGCCAAAAATGGCGGAGATCCAGAAAAAGTATGCCAACAATAAGGAAAAACAGCAGGAAGAGATGATGAAGCTCTACCAGGATCATGGCTATAACCCCATGAGCGGCTGCCTTCCCTTGCTGATCCAGTTCCCCATTTTGTTCGGTATTATCGATGTTGTTTACAATCCTTTGAAGCATATCCTGCGGATCCCTTCGGATGTCATTACTCAGCTGTCGGATATTATGTCGCAGCATGTCGCCCAGTTTAACAGCTATCAGGCGGAGCTGCAAATAGTTTCAGCAATTCAGAATCCGGATACAGCCGGCTGGTTTTCCTCTGTGGGGGCCGAATATGTGGACAAGATTGCCAATTTCGACTACAGCTTGTTTGGCCTAAACTTGGGAATTGTGCCGGAGATCAGCCTTAATTGGATGATCCTTGTCCCCATTTTGTCCGGCGTTACCTCCTTCCTGGTTTCCCTTGTTTCCATGAAAACCAATCCTTCCATGAATGCCAACCAGCAGAGCGGCTGCATGATGAAGGGCATGATGTACGGTATGCCCCTGTTCTCTGTCTGGATTGCTTTTACCGTGCCGGTGGGCGTTGGCATCTACTGGATTATTTCCAACGTTCTGGCAGGCGCGCAGTCTATTATCCTGAACAAAATGTACAGCCCCAGCCGGTATAAAGAAGAATATGAGCAGAAGATGCGGGAAGTGGAAGAACAGAAACGCTTGGAACGTGAAAAACGGCGGAAGAAAAAGCTGGAGCGGGGCGAAGAGCTGGCTGAGGAAGACATGACGGAAGAAGAACTGAAGCAGTTCAAAAAAGCCCGCCGCCAGCAGCGGACAGAAGATCCCGACCGCAACCCGGAGGAGGAATACCTGACCTCTAAAGAACAGGCCCGCCGCCGTTTGGCGGAGGCCCGCAGACGGGATGCGGAAAAATACGGGGAAGAATACCATGAGGTTACCGATAAAGACCTGATGTGACAAAAAATGGATGGAGGCGGAATATGATTCGTCAGTATACTGCCACCGGCGCAACGGTGGATGAAGCCATTGCCAATGCCTGCAAAGAATTAGGGGTTTCCCCCGATGAGGTTCGCCCGGAAATCCTCCGGTTCCCTAAAAAGGGATTTTTGGGATTCGGAAAAGTGACAGCGGAAGTCCGCGTCAGCATTGAAACGGAGGACGAACCCAAAAAGCCTGTTAAAAAACAAGCTCCGGCTCCGAAGCCCAAAGCTCCCGAAGCTTCTGCGGCAAAACAGCCGGAACCCCCTGCCCCTAAGCAGGAAAAAGCGGCGGAACCGCCCCGGAAAGAGGAGAAAACTGTATCGGAAAAGAAACCGCAGCCGGAAGCTCCCCAAACCCCTGCGGCTCCCGCAAAAGAGCAGACGGGAGATCTGCGCCTTAAAATGGAGACGGCGGAAGCCTATCTGCGGGATATTTTTGAAAAAATGGGGGTCACGGACCTTTCTGTGCGGATGGAACCCTTGGAAAACCGCAATGTGATGATTCATCTGGACGGCGAAAGCATTGGGACGATTATCGGCAAACGGGGCGAAACGCTGGATGCAATCCAGTACCTGGTTTCCCTGGCCGCGAACCGCAGCGAGGGCGAGTACGTCCGTTTTACCATCAATGCCGGAAATTACCGGGAAAAACGGGAGGAAACCTTGAAGGCCCTGGCGCAGCGTATGGCCAAAAAGGCGCTGAAAACCGGGCGTCCCGTGGCTCTGGAGCCTATGAACCCCTATGAGCGCCGGATTATCCACGCTGTTGTGACGGACATCGACGGCGTATTTTCCAAATCTACCGGCGAGGAACCCAACCGCAAGGTTGTAATTAAACCGTCCTCCCGCCGGAACAGCGGCGGCAAGGGACGTTCCGGACGTTCTTCCCGTCCCAATAATAAGCCGGCTCCGGCTGCGGAAAGTCAGGCTCCGGAGACAGCGCCGGCTCCTGCGCCAGCCAAAGAAGAAAAGGTTATTTTGGACGATCACGTCAAGCTGTATTCTAAAATCGAATTATAAGCATTGGGAACCTCTCCAGCCGTCTGCCGGCGGAGAGGTTTTTCCTTAAAGGAAAGGAGCAGGTATGGCAGATTCAAAAACAATTGCGGCCATTTCCACGCCTAACGCAGTGGGCGGCATCAGCGTGCTGCGGATTTCCGGCCCGGAGGCCATCGCCGCCGCGGACCGGGTGTTCCGGCCGGTGTCCGGGAAGCCTCTGGCCTCCCATAAGGGCTACACGGCGGCTTACGGCACGATTTTTGACGGGGAGGATACCTTGGATGATGTGGTTGCCACGGTGTTTCTGGGGCCGAAAAGCTACACTGGCGAGGACGTGGTGGAGATTTCCTGCCACGGGGGGTTGTATGTCACCCGCCGGATTTTAATGGCCATCATCAAACAGGGGGTTTCCCTGGCGGGGCCGGGGGAATTTACCAAACGGGCTTTTTTAAACGGAAAGATGTCCCTGACCCAGGCGGAAGGCGTGGCGGATCTGATTATGGCCAGCGGCCAGCAGGGACTTCGCAGCGCCCGGGGCGCTATGCAGGGGGAGCTTTACCGGAAAATCCGGAGCTGTACGGACCGCCTGCTGACTGTCAGCGGCCATATCGCCGCTTATATGGACTACCCGGAGGAGGAAATCGACCCGGTGGAATCCAACGAGATCCGGGACGCCTTGGCGGATGTGAAAGCCCAGCTGGACGGGCTGTTGGCCAATTTTGACCAGGGGAAAATGATCCGGGAAGGGGTGGAAACCGTCATTCTGGGCAAGCCCAATGTGGGGAAATCCACCCTGATGAACCTGTTGGCCGGAACAAAAAAGAGCATTGTCACAGACATCCCCGGGACCACCCGAGATGTGGTGGAGGAAACTGTCACCCTGGACGGCCTGGTCCTGCGGCTGGCCGACACCGCCGGTATCCGGGAAACAGAGGATTTCGTGGAGAAAGCCGGCGTAGAGCTGGCCTTGCAGCGTCTTGACACCGCCCAACTGGTGCTGGCGGTTTTCGACAGCTCCTCTCCCCTTTCCCAAGAGGACAAGGACCTGATTAAGCGGCTGGAAGGGCTGCCCTGCGTGGCGGTGTGCAATAAATCCGACCTGGAGCAGCAGTTGGACATGGAATTTCTGCGGGCGCATTTTCCCCACATTGTGGAAATCTCCGCCCGGGAAAATCAGGGTCTTTCGGAACTCACCCGGGAGGTGATGGACGTTCTTTCGTTGACAGGCACAGACGTTTCCGGTCCGATGCTGGCCAATCTCCGGCAGTTTGAATGCGCCCAGCGCGCTTCCAATCTTCTGGGGGAGGCACAGGCCACCCTGGTGGGGGGGTACACCCTGGATGCAGTGGATGTTTCTTTGGAAAGCGTCATTTCCGCCCTGCTGGAACTGACTGGCGAACGGGTGACGGACGCTGTGGTGGATCAGGTGTTCTCTCATTTCTGCGTGGGGAAATAGTGTATTTTATAGAAGTACAGATACGCAATTTAAGAATGTTTATAAGAAAGGAACAATATGAGCGATTATCTTGCATCTTATGATGTTGCGGTTATCGGGGCCGGGCATGCAGGAATTGAGGCTGCAATGGCGGCGGCCAGGCTGGGAGCCAAAACGGTGTTGTTTACCCTAACCTTGGACGGCATTGCCAATCTCCCCTGCAACCCCTCTATTGGCGGTACAGCAAAAGGGCACTTGGTGCGGGAGATTGACGCCTTGGGCGGCGTTATGGGAATTGCCGCCGACGCCAATACCTTGCAGAGCCGGATGCTGAACCTTGGAAAAGGCCCTGCAGTCCATAGCTTACGGGCGCAGATCGACCGGCAGGCATATCATGTTTATATGAAGAAGCTGCTGGAAGGACAGCAGGGGCTGGATGTCCGTCAGGCGGAAATTACCGGGATTGAAGTGGAGGACGGAAAAATTGCCGGTGTCATCACCCGTCTGGGGGCCCGTTACCAGGTAAAGGCTGCCATTATTGCCAGCGGCACCTATTTAAATGGAGAAATCCATGTGGGGGAAGTTTCCTATCCCGGCGGGCCGGATGGCGTTGCGCCGGCTGTCGGCCTGACAGCGGATTTGGAGCGGCACGGAATCCATCTGCGCCGCTTTAAGACGGGTACCCCTTCCCGGGTGCACCGCCGCAGCATTGACTTCTCCAAACTTGAGGAACAAAAGGGCGATGAGAAGGTGACGGCTTTCAGTTTTGCCGCGGAGCGTCCGCCGGAAAATGTGGTGAGCTGCCACATCGCTTATACCAATGAAGAGACCCACCGGATTATTCTGGACAACCTGGACAAGTCTCCTATTTACAGCGGACGGATTCACGCAATCGGCCCTCGGTACTGCCCCAGTATCGAGGATAAGATTGTGCGGTTTTCGGATAAGCCCCGGCACCAGTGCTTTGTGGAACCCATGGGCCTGGACACGGACGAGATGTATTTGCAGGGGCTGTCCTCTTCTCTGCCGGAGGATGTGCAGCTGAAATTTCTCCGTTCCATGAAAGGCTTCGAGGAAATCCAGGTCATGCGCAACGCCTACGCCATCGAATACGATTGCTGCGATCCTTTGGACCTGCGGGCTACTTTGGAATTCCGTCAGGTGGAAGGGCTTTACGGCGCGGGACAGTTCAACGGCACCTCCGGATACGAGGAAGCGGCGGCCCAGGGACTCATTGCCGGCATTAACGCCGCTCGGAAAATCCAGGGAAAAACAGCTTTCACTTTGGACCGTTCCACCTCTTATATTGGAACCCTAATTGACGACCTGGTGACTAAAGGATGTTCCGACCCTTACCGAATGATGACTTCCCGCAGCGAATTCCGGCTGATTCTGCGACAGGATAACGCTGACGAAAGGCTGACTCCTTTGGGATACTCCATGGGCCTCATTGATGAGGACTGCTATCAAAAATTTCTTTTAAAAATGGGACAGGTTGCGGCGGAAAAGGAACGAGTTTCCAAGGTTTCGGTTTCTCCGTCCCCGGAGTTAAATGAACTGCTTGTTTCACGTGGAACATCTGAAGTCAGCACCGGAACCAGGCTTTTGGAACTGTTAAAGCGGCCCCAGTTGTCTTATGAAGATTTGGCGCCTTTTGACCCGGAACGCCCTGCACTGCCGGACGCTGTACAGGAGCAGGTAGAAATCCAGATAAAATACGAAGGTTATATCAAAAAACAGTTTGCAGAAGTGGAAGAAATGCGGAAGCTGGAAAAGCAAAAATTACCCTCAAATCTGCCCTTTGAACAAATTGACGGGCTTCGTTTGGAGGCAAGGGAAAAGCTTTCCCGGGTACAGCCGGAAAATGTGGGGCAGGCTTCCAGAATATCCGGCGTCAATCCGGCGGATATTTCCGCGCTGCTGATTTGGCTCGCTGCACACAAGGAAGAAAGGAATAATACCAATGATTGACAGCGCATATTTAAAAGATGTGATGGCTTCCCAAGGGCTTAAATATTCAGATGATTTGGCAGAGAAACTGGATTTGTACGCCCGTCTCCTGGTTGAGTGGAATGAAAAAATCAACCTGACGGCCATTACTGACCCAGCCGGAATTGTCCTGAAACACTTTGTGGACAGCCTTCTTTTGACAAAAGCTGCAGAAATCCCGCAAAATGCTTCTCTAATTGACATTGGAACCGGCGCCGGGTTTCCTTCTGTTCCGGTGAAGCTTTACCGGCCGGATATTCGATTAGTTTTGCTGGACAGCCTGAATAAACGCATCAATTTTCTCAGTACATTGGCCCGGGAACTGGAAATTCAAGCAGAATGCCGCCACGGACGTGCAGAGGAAATTGGCCGGGAACCGGCGTATCGGGAGCAATTTGACATAGTGACTGCAAGAGCCGTGACCAATCTGCGGGACCTTTCGGAGTATTGCCTGCCATATGTCAAGGTTGGAGGCTATTTCGCGGCGTTGAAAGGCTATGACGTAGAGGAAGAATGGAAGGAAGCGCAATTTGCCATCAGTCAAATGGGCGGAAAGACCGAAGATATCCGCAAGTTTGATTTGGGAGAAGAAGCCCGCCGTGCCATTGTCCTCATTAAAAAAGTTCGACCGACTCCGGCAAAATACCCCCGTCCTGCCGCCAAAATGAAGAAATCCCCCCTGACGGCGCGTTAAAACCTGTCGAGAAGCCGCAATTCCTGCGGTGAAAAAACCTGGAAATAATTTCCCGCCTGTGGTATACTGCAATTACGGACAAGTATTCTGTGAATTGGAGGAAGCCATATGGCGGGATTTTTCGCAAAAGAAAAGGTTATCAATAAAGTCGTTTTAATCCCCGTTGAGAAAATCACACCCAATCCGGCCCAGCCCAGGCAGGATTTTAACAGCGAAGATTTGGCGGAACTGGCAGAAAGTATCCGGGAAAACGGCGTTTTGCAGCCCATTACAGTGCGGAGGACTGCTGCGGGGTACGAACTGATTTCTGGAGAAAGAAGGCTGCGGGCATCTCAAATTGCGGAAAAATCGCAAATTCCGGCGGTGATTTTGGATTCAACCAGCCGGGAATCTGCAATTTTTGCAATTTTGGAAAACATTCAGCGAAAAGACCTGAACATTTTTGAGGAAGCAAAGGCGTTGCAGCTTTTAATCCACGAATGGGGCGTAACCCAGGAAGAAGCGGCCAAAAAGCTGGGAAAAGCTCAGTCTACAATTGCCAATAAACTGCGGCTGTTGTTTTTGACCAGTGAGGAACAGCGGATTATTTTGGACAACGGCTTGACGGAACGTCATGCGCGGGCGCTGCTGGCCTGCCCGGACCCCGGAAAACGCATGGAAATTCTGCGTCAGGCAGTTGCACAGAAAATGAATGTTGCCCAGCTGGAGGAGTACATTGCCAAATCCAGCGTACAGAAAAATGAACCCAGCAAAAAACGGATTATCATTGTAAAGGATGTGCGCATATTTTTAAATACTATCAATAAAGCCATTGACACCATGAAAAACGCAGGGATTCCGGCGGAAGCTGTTAAAAAAGAGGAAGATGGCTGCATTGAATACCTAGTGCGGATTCCGGTAGAGCACCGCCAAGCTTAAAAATAAGACAGGATGTTCCACGTGAAACAGAAATTCGGCAAAATTTTCTATGTTTCACGTGGAACAATTTGTAAAATCCCCTTTTATTTCCGGGAAAATTGTGTTATAATAGAAACAGCAATCACAGATCCGGAAATACAGCGCCTGGGAAAACTCTTGGCGTGGAAATACTGTCGGGGGGATTTCATGGGTAAAATTATCGCTGTGGCCAATCAGAAGGGCGGCGTTGGAAAAACCACTACTGCAGTGAATTTGGCCGCCTGTCTGGGGGCAAAAAAGAAAAACATATTATTGGTGGACATCGATCCCCAGGGAAACGCCACCAGCGGGCTGGGAATTTCTAAAAAAAACGTGGGGCATGCTACCTCCTATGACCTGCTGATTGGCGACGCCAAAGCGGAAGAAGTGGTGATCCACACAGAATTTCGCGGCGTAGACCTCATCCCTTCCAGTATTCAGCTGGCAGGTGCGGAAGTGGAACTGGTGGAGATGGAAAACCGCATTATTCGGCTGAAAACCGCCCTCTGTCCCCTGCGGGAACGGTACGATTTTATTTTGATTGACTGCCCTCCCTCACTGGGTCTGATTACGCTGAACGCCTTTACGGCGGTGGACAGCGTGTTCATTCCCATTCAGTGCGAATATTACGCATTAGAGGGCCTTTCCCAGCTGATGGCCACTGTGCGGCAGGTGAAAAAGCTGTACAACCCTTCCATTGAGGTGGAGGGCGTTCTGCTGACGATGTACGACGGGCGGCTGAACCTGACCACTCAGGTTGTGGCCGAGGTGAAGAAATATTTTGATGGAAAGGTCTACCGCACAACAATCCCGAGAAATGTGCGGCTTTCCGAGGCTCCCAGCTATGGGCTGCCGGTGTTTTATTACGATAAATGGTCTCGCGGCTCCTTGGCCTACCAGGAAGTGGCCAAGGAACTGATTAAAGCAAATTCCTAACAGACAGAAAGGAAGGAAATCATGGCAAAGAAACCAGGCGGCCTGGGAAAAGGGCTGGATGCTCTTTTTTTGGATAATGATACCGATCCTTCCAGCGAAGGCGGCGTCATGCTCCGGCTGACGGACATTGAGCCTAATAAAAACCAGCCCCGGAAAGAGTTTGACGAGCAGGCCCTTTCAGAATTGGCGGATTCTATCCGGGAACACGGCATCATCCAGCCTCTTCTGGTGCGGCGGCTGGAAACCGGCGGTTATCAGCTGGTGGCCGGCGAACGGCGCTGGCGGGCCGCCCGGATGGTGGGGCTGGCGGAAGTCCCGGCGGTTATCAAGGAGTTAAGCGAAGTTCAGGTCATGGAAATGGCCTTGATTGAGAACTTGCAACGTGAGGACTTAAATCCATTGGAAGAAGCCAACGGCTATAAGGAACTGATGAACGCCTGCAACCTGACCCAGGAGCAGGTGGCCAAACGGGTGGGAAAATCCCGGTCCGCTGTGGCCAATTCCCTGCGGCTTTTGAACCTTCCCCAGGAAATCCGTCCCTTTGTGGTGCAAGGCTCTTTAAGCGCCGGACACGCCAAAGCATTGCTGGGAATTGAAGACCGGGCGGAAATGCTGAAACTGGCCCGGGAAGCGGCGGAAAAGGGACTTTCTGTCCGGGAAACCGAGAAAAAAGCCGCAAAACTGCGGGAAACGGCGGATTCCGGCGAAAATTCCACTGGGATGACTTCTGCTGCCCAAGATCCTTTCTATCAGGAAACGGAGCTTGCCCTCAGCGGCGAATTGGGCCGCAGGATAAAAGTCCGCGTCGACGCCAAAGGCGGCGGCACTTTGGAGATTTCCTTTTATGATAAAGAAGATTTAAGCGCTCTCGCCATGCGGTTTGAAGAAAAATAGCACGAAAGGAATGTTAATTTCATGATAGACATTAAATTTTTGCGCAATAATCCGGAAATTGTCAAGGAAAACATCCGGAAAAAATTCCAGGACCGGAAACTCCCTCTGGTGGACGAGGTCATTGAGCTGGACAAGCAGAGCCGCGCCGCCCAGCAGGAAGCCGGCGAACTGCGGGCGTCCCGGAATAAGATTTCCAAAAGCATTGGCGCCCTCATGGCCCAGGGCAAAAAGGAAGAAGCCGAGGAAATGAAGAAAAAGGTAGCGGAACAGGCCGACCGCCTGGCAGAGCTGGAAAAGCTGGAGGCGGAACTTCAGGAAAAGGTCACCAAAATCATGATGGTCATTCCCAATATCATCGACCCCAGCGTGCCCATTGGCAAGGACGACAGCGAAAACGTGGAAGTCCAGAAATATGGCGAGCCGGTAGTGCCGGATTTTGAAATCCCCTACCACACCGATATTATGGAGCGCTTCAACGGCATCGACCTGGACAGCGCCCGGAAGGTTGCCGGCAATGGTTTCTACTATTTAATGGGAGATATCGCCCGGCTTCATTCCGCCGTCATCTCTTATGCCCGGGACTTTATGATTGACCGGGGCTTCACCTACTGCGTCCCTCCCTTCATGATCCGCAGCAATGTGGTCACCGGCGTTATGAGCTTTGACGAAATGGACGCCATGATGTACAAAATCGAAGGCGAGGACCTTTACCTCATCGGCACCAGCGAACACTCCATGATCGGCAAATTCATCGACACCATTTTGGATGAAAGCGCCCTCCCCCAGACCCTGACCAGCTATTCCCCCTGCTTCCGCAAGGAAAAAGGCGCTCACGGCCTGGAAGAACGGGGCGTTTACCGCATCCACCAGTTTGAAAAGCAGGAAATGATCGTAGTCTGCAAGCCGGAAGACAGCAAAATGTGGTTTGACAAGCTTTGGCAGAACACCGTGGACCTGTTCCGTTCCATGGACATCCCGGTCCGGACCCTGGAGTGCTGCTCCGGCGACCTGGCCGACCTGAAGGTGAAATCCGTTGACGTGGAGGCCTGGTCCCCCCGTCAGAAGAAATATTTCGAGGTAGGCAGCTGCTCCAATCTGGGAGACGCCCAGGCCCGCCGCCTGAAGATCCGGGTCAACGGCGAAAACGGCAAATATTTTGCCCATACCCTCAATAACACCGTGGTTGCGCCGCCCCGTATGCTTATTGCGTTCCTGGAAAACAACTTAAACGCCGACGGCAGCGTCAACATTCCCGCTGCCTTGCGGCCTTACATGGGCGGCAAGGAAAAATTAATTCCTGTCAAATAAGACTGAGATTTTAAGACTTGTTTTGGAAGGTGATTCCCTTGGAACAGATTTTTCGCCGGGAAGCAGAGGTCCATTTTTACGACTGCGACCCCCAGAGCCGGATGAAGGTTTCCGCGGCCAACAAGCTGCTGGCCGATATGGCGGACGCCCATTACGCCGCACGGGGCATGGACCACAAATGGCTTTGGGAGCACGGGTTTGTGTTTCTGGTGTCCAAGGCGAGCATCCGGTTTGACCGCCTTCCCCGCCCCCGTGAAATCCTCACGGCGGACACCTGGGAACGCGGGGTCAAGGGAGCGTCCTTCCTCCGGGATTTTGAAATCCGGGACGCAGAAGAAAACCGGGTCATGACCGCCAGCACTACTTGGATGCTGGTGAACCCGGAAAGCTGGCAAGTTCTGCGGCCGTCGGAATTTCCCAACGCCCAGCCTACTGGAATTGAGGCAGACTGCCCCCAGTGCCGCCGCTTGAAAATGACGGAGGGTGTCCCTGTCGGCCAACGCCAGGTGCGGTATTCCGACCTGGACGCCAACGGGCACATTTACAACGCTGTTTATGCGGATATTGCCGTGGACGCTTTGCCGGAGAAGTTCCAGCGGACGCCCCTTTCCACCTATCAAATCAACTTTATCCATCAAGCTGTGCTGGGGGATACTATTTCCCTTTGGATGCAGCAAATCAATGATTATACCGTAGTCATAAAAGGCGTAGTTGGGGATCATGACTGCTTTTTATGCGAATTTGGATATCGTCCCAGCGAGGGCGAGTAAAATGTCATGGGAAACGCCGTCCGGAGTATCTTCCGGGCGGCGTTTGTTCTTGTAAATTACCCAACAGATCGCTCTCTTTTTGTCAAAATACAAAACATTCTGTGAAAAAAATGAATAATATTGATAATAATAGGAATTCGTGGTATACTATATATAATTGCAGGTTTTTAGGAGGTGTAACTCTTGCGCGCAATCCCAAAAATTCAGATAAAGAAGCTGGGCGCGGCAATCTTGCTTATTCTTTGGATAGGCTTGACAGTTTTGCCTGTATTGGCCGGAGAAACCACGTCTTTTTCTATGGAACAGACTGTACTGCCGGAAGGAAGTCCATGTGTCGTCCAGTATGAGCAGGCTGAGGATAATGCCTGGGTCGGCATATATCCTCAAGGACAGGTTTCTGAAGATTCCCTGCTGTTCCGTGATGATATTTCACAGGGAGACGGCACTGCTCAAATCGCTGCGGATCTTTCTGCTGGCCGGTATTCTATGGTGTTTTATGCGGATGGCAAGAAGGAAACCACTCAGGTAGATTTTGAAGTGACAGGAGAAAAGTTTTACGCTTGCCGCCGGAAGGTGGTGCAAGGAAGCGATACCGCCTTCTTTTTTGCGGAAACGTCTACGACAGAAAGCTGGATTGGCGTTTATCCGGCGGATGCCGTGCCCCAGGAAAGCGAAAGCCTGGTTTGGGGATATCTTGCCGCTGATATGAATACGGTGGCTGCATCTGCTTTAGATGACGGACCTATGGAATTTACGGAACTTCCCATTGGAGACTATACGGCTTATTATTTCTCCAGCGGAGATTATTCATCTCAGATTGGCCAATTTGAGTTTTCAGTGACAGAACCGGAACCGGATGAGCCGGTTTATTATATCCGTGCTGAAAATGCGCAGCCTGGAACTGCTGCGGGGAAAATTATTTTTAACACCAAACGGTACAAATTTGACCAATATTACTATTTGTACTGGGGCCAAGAAGATGGAATCCTGAAAGGGTACACTCCGTTAGGGCAAGTGGATTTGCAGGAAACCCGTCACTTTACTATCAGCAATAATCTGGAAGCGCCGGAGGGTGCGGACCGGATATATGTTTTTGCGGGATCAGCGGATGAGGCGGATTTGGACGCGGAGCCTTTTGTCCTGACCATGCCGGAAGGAATCCGAGGGGAGGAGGAGATCCTGCGGGCAGCTTTTGCCATAGTTTCAGATATCCATATAACAGAACATTCCTTTTATTCATATAATAAACGTTATAAAACGGTGCTGCGGGATATCCGGCAGAATATGAAAGATGCAAGCGTGCTCTTGAATTTAGGGGATGTGACCAATAACGGTAAGGAAAAAGAATATCAACAGCTGGAAAAGCTGATGGAAGTTTATCAGTACGACCTGCCGGATATATATTACATCATGGGCAACCATGATTACGCCCTGAATAAGTTTGACCCGGAACAGCAGCAGGAGCTGTTTTTGGAGTATACCGGCATGCCGGATATTTATTACAGCTTTGAGAGCCAGGGATACGCCTTTATTTGCCTAAGCTCCGAGGGACGCCCCAAGGGGACGGAGCTGAACACTGTGGAGGCCTATCTTTCAGAGGATCAGCTGGATTGGCTGGAGGAAGAGCTGAAAAAAGCGGCGGGCCAAAATCCCAGCCAGCCTATTTTCGTCTTTCTGCATCAGCCATTGGAAGATACTGTGGCCTTAAGCGAAGAATCATCCATTATCCCCAACGATCAGCTGCGGGAAATTTTGGATCAATATCCCCAAGTAGTTTTCTTCTCCGGCCACACCCACTGCCCCATGGACGCGTCGGGCGTTGTTTATGACGGCATGGGGAACGGCGCCAGCATGGTGCACGCCGGCTGCACCAGCCAGCTTTGGGATATGGAAGAAGACACTTACGCGGATGTTGATTCAGTGGACAGCCAAGGATGTCTCGTCGAGGTGTACGATAGTTACATTCGTATCCGCGGCCGGAATTTTACCACCCAGGAGTGGATGGGTTCCGCAGAGTATATCTTATATACAAATCGTTGAAATCAAATAATATTATACGAATAAGATTAAAAAATCCCGCCTTTTCCAAAAGGGCGGGATTTCAGCATATATGGAACGCTCAACAGATATTTGGCGGCAGTTGAGAAAAGATGCACGAGTTTAATCGACAAACAGTAAAAAGAAAAGAAATTAAACGGAATGTTTATAATATTCTGCTGATCCTGGCCCCCTATCAGAGTGAATTTCAGAGTATGAAACTCGAGAACTTACAGAATCGGAAAGCTGTCCATGTAATTTGCCATTTCCCTTAAGTCGTTGGACAGAACACCCCCGATGGAAAAATTTGCGGCAAATCGGAAAAGTGTTACCTTTTTGGACACTGGAAGGATTTTGTCCCTTTCTTTCTAAGGAAGAATGGGCTATCCTTATAGTATATGACAGATACTGGGCGTACAGATTTGCGAGAAAGGTGTTGTACCGCATGAAAAACGATATTACAAGCGTGCTGGTGGAGTCTGCCATCCGCCGCACATTAAAAAATATCCAGGAATCCCCGGAACGGGCCACCCGCAACCTTATTGACTTAGGGCTACAGTTTTCTGACGGCCGGTTCCAGACCAGGCTTTTGTCCCAGGCCCAGAGGATGCTGCAAAATCAGGACAGCGCCTATTACGAACTGGTGAAAAATACCGTGGAAACGGTGGACCACGATATCCTTGCGTCCTTTGGACTGAACTTAGGGTACAACAGCTGCACCAAAGGCGCCCGCCTGATCCGGGAAATTGAGGGAGAAAAAGGCTTTAACATCCCCTGGGCGCTGAATTTGATGCTGAATGAGGAAAAGCTGGAGAAAGAGCCGGATTTTTACCCTTCCGTGCTGCGCCAGGGGACGGCCCTGGGCATTTACACCTACCTGCTGTTTTTGGAGGAAAACCCGGAAAAGGTTCTCCCCATGGTCAAACGGGAGCCGGACTGCGCCTTTATCCTGTTCCTCCGCGGGAAACAGGTCGGCGGCGTTTTCTTGGAACAAATGAAATCCGTCAAAAACGCCATGGTTTCCGTTTACGCCGATGAGGAGATGGAGGAGGCCTGCCGGAAGCTCCGGGACGCCCGGCTTCTTTATTCGGCGCACCAAAGGTATACCGGCGGAGACAGGGAGAAGATTGTCAGCGGCCAGTGGCTTCAATCCATCCTCCCCTGCCGCCCGGCCTTTGCTTTTCTCCGGGCAGGATTTGACTGTCCCGCCCAAATACAGCGGGAAATTTACCAGTATGTGACAGAGGTGCGGGACGGGCAGCAGTTCCCGGTAATGCTCATGGATGTAAAGCAGGACTCCCTGCACATTGACCAGGTGATTTCCGATGGAGAATGCCTGGCCGGCTTTGAGGCGGACGGCAGCCTGCGTACCCATGAAAGCGTAAAGCGGGACCCGCGTTACAATATTTTTTACCGCCCGCTGGAGGAGATCTTAAGGGGGGCTTCCATAAGGTAAAATCTGCCAAAGGAAAAACGCCGCCCTATTTAAAGAGACGGCGTTTTCCAATACGTTGTATTATTAGTTTTTGTCCTCCGAGTATTTTTGAAGGATGCTGCCCGATGTCCGCACAAGGCAGTTTTTCAGCAGGCCGGCAAATTTTTCCGCAGACATACAATCCCGGTCCAGCAGCCAGCGCTTGATGGCACAGAGAAAGGCGTCGGTGTAAAAATCCACATAAAACCCCAGGGAATCGTCCCCGCCGAAGATTTTTTCCATATCGGCGGCCATAATGGCCGCCACAATATCCCGGAAATATTCGGAAAAGGAGTTTTGGCCCTCTATGCTCAGGGTTTTTCGGTAAAAGCTGCGGTTTTCATAGAAATAAGCGCACAAGTCCTCCAGCAGATCCCAGCCGGTGTGATAGCCTTTTTCCTTCAGGGCCGCCACGCATTCCGTATAATAAATCCAGTTGACCAGGTCATATTTGTCTTTGAAATGGTAGTAAAAGCTCTTCCGGTTCATGTCGCAGGCTTCGCAGATGTCGCCGACGCTGATTTTAGAAAACGGCTCTTTTTCCATCAGCTGCTTCAGCGCGGAAGCCAGCGCCCGCTTGGTGATGTTGGAATCGGCCAAATCCCGGCCCCCCTTATCATTGGATAATGTCATCATGATACCATAGAAACCGAAAGAAATCAACCGGCTATTTTTTTAGACAGTTTCCGGCAAGTGTCCAAAAAAGTAACACTTTTACAGATACGGGAAAAATTATAACAAGACGGCGTTTTGTCTAGTGACATTGCGCCGTTTCCGTGATACAATAGAATCATCAACAAAAGACAGGAGGAATTTGACTTGGCACCCCATTCTCAACCCAAGAGCGAACTGTTAAGCAGCCTGCAAACTACCCAGGAGCAGGGATTAACAGCCACTCAGGCCGCCCAGCGGCTTTCCCAGTACGGACTCAATAAGCTGGCTGAAAAAAAGCCGAAAACCAACCTTCAGCGGTTTTTGGCGCAGTTTAAGGATGTAATGATTATCATCCTGCTTATCGCCGCCGCCATCTCTTTCGTTATCGCCTGCGTAGAAGGCGAACCCATGGAGTTCTTCGAGCCGGTCCTCATTTTGCTGATTGTGGTGCTGAACGCCATTATGGGCATGGTCCAGGAGAGCAAAGCGGAAAAAGCCCTGGACGCTTTGAAAAATATGTCCGCCCCCCACGCCCGGGTTATCCGGGACGGCAAGGAGTCCGTTATTGACGCCTCCCAGCTGGTGCCCGGCGACATCATCAAGCTGGAAGCGGGCGACTTCATCCCCGCCGACGCAAGGCTTTTAAAAAGCGTCAGCCTAAAAAGCGAGGAATCCGCTTTAACCGGCGAATCCGTCCCCAGTGAAAAGGACGCGGAGGCTGAGATTGCGGAAAACGCCGGGGTCGGCGACCGGAGCAATATGGTGTTTTCCGGATGCTCCGTCACCTACGGCACCGCCACCGCCGTGGTCACCGGTACCGGCATGGAAACCGAAATGGGCAAGATTGCGGGGCTTCTGGAAGGGGAAGAAGAAGGCCAGACCCCCTTGCAGCAGAAGCTGGCCCAGCTGGGCAAATACCTGGGCTTCGTGGCCCTGGCCGCCTGCGCCATTATCTTTGTCGTGGGCCTCATGAACGGCATCGACGTGCTGGAAATCTTCATGACCGCCGTTTCCCTGGCCGTTTCCGCCATCCCGGAGGGCCTGCCCGCCATCGTCACCATCGTTTTGGCTATCGGCGTCCAGCGGATGGTCAAGAAAAACGCCCTGATCCGGCGGCTGCCTGCCGTGGAAACCCTGGGCAGCGCTTCGGTAATCTGCTCGGATAAAACCGGCACCCTGACCCAGAACCGCATGACCTTGGTCAAAGCCTATGTGGACGGGGAATCCTCTTTGGAGGACATCAGTTCCGCCAATTCCGATTCCGTCCGGAAGCTGCTGCAATACGGCGCCCTTTGCTGCGACGGTTCCGTGGTATTCGGCGCCGACGGCAAGGAACAGCACATCGGCGACCCCACCGAAACCTCCATTATCGTGGCCGCCCACAAAAACGGCATGGAAAAAGACGCCTTAAACGGCCAGTTCCCCCGTTTGGCGGAAATCCCCTTTGATTCCGACCGGAAACTCATGACCACCGTCAACCAGATCGGCGGCAAAAATATCGTCATTGTCAAGGGCGCTTTCGACATGATGACTTCCCGCTGCGTCAAGGGCGATATGGAAGCCGCCCGGCAGATGAACGATGAAATGAGCAGGAACGCCCTGCGGGTTCTGGCGGTTGGATACAAGGAGATTGCAGAAATCCCGGCAGTACCTACTTCGGAGGAATTGGAAAACGGCCTGACCTTTATGGGCTTAGTGGGCATGATTGACCCGCCCCGTCCCGAAGCCAAAGCCGCTGTGGCTGTCTGCCGCAAAGCCGGCATCAAGCCCGTGATGATTACCGGCGACCACGTTGTCACCGCCTCCGCCATCGCCAAGGAGCTGGGTATCCTGGAAGACGGGGACAAGGCCATTACCGGCGCGGAGCTGGACGCCATGACCGAGGAGCAGCTGGACAACGAGGTGGAGCACATCTCCGTTTACGCCCGTGTTTCCCCGGAGAATAAGATCCGTATCGTCAAAGCCTGGCAGCGGAAAAACCAGGTGGTTTCCATGACCGGCGACGGCGTCAACGACGCCCCCGCCTTAAAAGCCGCCGACATCGGCTGCGCCATGGGCATCACCGGCACCGACGTGGCCAAAGGCGCGGCGGACATGACCCTCACCGACGACAACTTCGCCACCATCGTAGACGCCGTCCGGGAAGGCCGGGGCATCTACGCCAACATCAAAAAGGTTGTCGGGTTCTTACTGGGAACCAATATCGGCGAGGTCATCACCGTCTTTGCCGCCATGCTGCTGTGGCATAAGACGCCCCTCTTGTCCATGCAGCTTTTGTGGATCAACCTGGTTACCGACTCCCTGCCCGCCATTACTTTGGGCATGGAAGCGGTGGAAAAAGACGTTATGGACCGGAAGCCAAAACCCAAGGACGAGGGCATCTTCGCCCACGGTCTTGGTATTCGGGTAGTTTTGCAGGGCTTTATGTTTGCGATCCTAACCCTCATCGGTTTTGTTGTGGGCGAAAACGTCACCGGTTCCCTGGCGGGCGGCCAGACCCTGGCCTTTATGATCCTGGCCCTGTCCCAGGTGGTGCAGGCGTTTAATATGCGGTCGGAGCATTCCCTCTTTAAAATCGGGCCTTTTTCCAACCATAAGCTCAACTGGGCGGCGCTGGCCTCCCTGGCCATGGTCTGCCTGGTGCTGTTTACCCCTGTGGGCATCGCCTTCGGCTTGATTACCCTGCCCTGGGAGCTTTACCTGCTGGGCCTGGGGCTTATCCTCGTCCCCTTTGTGGTCATGGAAATTTCCAAAGCCATTGGCCTTATTAAGCATCACCATTAAAATAAAGATTTTAACTGCCAATGGAAAGGGGAATTTTGTATGGATAAAAAAACGCTGAAAACTTATCTGCTGCTGATCTCCTTTACCATTGGCCTGGTGCTGGTGGTAGTGCATTTTGAAACCATCCTGGGCGGGATCGGCGTTTTCCTGCGGCTGCTGACGCCGCTGTTTATTGGCGTTGTCATTGCTTTTGTCCTGAACCGCCCCTATGAGTGGCTCAACCGGCTCTATCGGGAAAAATGCCGTTTAAAGCCCAGAGCCGCCCAGATCCTGGCGGTTGTTACCGTCTATCTGCTAGCCTTTGGCATACTCACCCTCCTTGTCTGCATGGTGGTTCCGGAATTAATCCGGAATCTGCAGCTGTTTGCGGCGAGCGTTAACCAGTACCTGCTGGAAGCCCAGGCAATGCTCAACGGGTTCACGGAAACCTTTGGCCTCCCGCCAGTGGATTTAAGCGATTTTATCAACACAGTCAGCCAGTATCTGGGGACACTGTCCAGCTTTATCAATGAGATGATTCCCCAGATCGTAGAGGTAACGGGGGGCTTTATTTCCGGGGTCGTCACTGCCTTTATTTCCATTATCCTGTCGGTGTACCTGCTAAGCGGCAAAGACCGGCTTTTGATGCAGCTACGGCGCACTTTAAAAGTTTACCTACCAAACCGGGCCCACGCTTTTTTTGGCAGGCTCTACCGCATTGTGGCCCAGGTGTTTGGGGATTATGTGGCCGGCCAATGCAAGGAAGCGGTGATTTTAGGCGTTCTCTGTTTTATTGGGATGAGTCTCCTGAGGCTGGATTACGCCGCCCTCATCAGCACCGTCATTGCGGTTACGGCCCTGATCCCCATGCTGGGGGCGTATATCGGCGGGGCGGTTGGGGTCGTCCTGCTGCTGTTTATCTCGCCGGTTAAGGCGCTGATCTTTTTGGTATTCCTCATCGTCCTCCAGCAGGTGGAGGGAAACGTCATCTACCCCAAGGTGGTGGGCCGGAAGATCGGCCTGCCGGGACTTTGGGTGCTGCTGGGAATCACGGTGGGCGGCGGATTGTTCGGCATCTGGGGGATGCTGCTGGCTGTTCCTATCGCTTCGGTAGTTTACCAGGTTATCAAAAAGGACGTAAAAAAGCGGGAGGAAGAGAGCGCCCCGCAGGACATTGAGGAAAAATAAAATGAACTGTAAGAAGAAAAGCGGCTGCCGGATACCCGGCAGCCGCTTTTAAATGAAAACAAGGCTGTTTTGAAGGGAAAACAACAAGCAATTTCCCCAAGATTTTAAGGTTCGCTAAAATAAACGGCCGCTCCGGGAGAAGATAAATCTTCCTTGTCGTCCGTAAGGCATAATTGCCGGATTAAGCTGCCCGGAATGACGCAGGTGTTTTCCTCCCAGCGGACGCCCGCCGAAATGTTTTGCGGCGTTTGCCGGGCTATATCCTGGGCCCACACCTGTAAAGATGAGCTGCGTTTTGGAAACCGCAGTCTCCAGCTGAAACAATTTCCAAAAAGGCCCACCATACGGGGCGGGCAATCGAAACAAAGCTCCACGGAAGTATCGGGGCAGACGCCCTCTTCATGGTCAAAGGTTCTGGGCAGTACGGCGGCGGATACCACATGATCCGGCGTTTTAGAACAGACGACAAAAGGCAGGTCTTTCTGCCCCGATACCAAAGGCAGGGGCATATTCCTGGATAAAGCGGCGGGCGCGGACTGGCGGATAGTGCGGCCGATGCAGGCGGACATCCATGTTTCACCCGGGCGGAAATGCCAAGAATCCGTTAGGATTGTGCCGGAAACATGAAGGGGCGTGCCTGCAAATGCCGGCGCGATTCGCTGCCAGCGGACAGCCCGGATCGATTCTAAAAGCTTATGCCGGATGTGGTGCGGGTCGTAATCCAGCCCGGGGATTTCCAACAGCTTCGGGGAACGCATAATGCCATTGGCACAGCCAAGGCCCGCCGCCAGATAAGGCTCGTCTTCGCAGTTCACAAGGCCCTGCAAATTGTGGCCCAGCAATACTGACAGGCGGTCGACAGTACTTGCCGTACCCAATTGCGCTGTTACATCATAGGAACGGAAAACCTGGCTGAATTCCCGAAGGGCCAAGGATTTTTCGGCATAATCTTCCCATTGTTCAAAGCGCCCGGTTTCAATACTTCCCTTTTCAGAAACGCGGAAACCGTTCACCGGCCCGCAGTTATAAGCATGTTCAATTAGTAAATCCGGATAGGTTTCAGACGCCAATTCCGTCAGCATTCGCCGGAACGACAGGTCATGGGCATGCCGGCCCCAGTCAACTTTCCAGTAAGAAATCCCGGCGTCCCTGCACCATTCCATCCGCTGTTTCCAGTATTCTTTTTGCGGGATGGATTCATCCGCTTCCTGGGCCGCGATCCAAAGGCCGATTCCTTTCCAGCCTTTTTCCTGAACCCTGCTGTTGAGCTTTTGGAGCCGTCCGGCAGGCGTCCCGGAAAAAGATGGGAACCGGTCTTCGGATAATTCCAGGGAGCCGAATTTCCCCAAGTTCTCATCCGGATGTACGCCGTAAGGGACGTCCCACCCGTCGTCCAGCATCAAATATAAGTCGCGCCTGATCTCAGGGAAAAAATCCGCCCAGCCGCATTCCCCAAAGAGGGCCTCCTGATTTAGCCGGGAACGGGCGGATTTCGCCCCCTGGTCCCCTTCAAAAAGCGCCGGTGACATAGATTCCAACGGCTCTGTTATGCCGCTGAAATTCTGCGTATGCCAGGTACACCAGTAGTTCGGCGTTTTCCCTGCTTTTTCCGGAATGAGATTCATCCTGTTTTCCTCCTTCAGTTATTTTTCAAATTTTTTTCGATACTCCATGGGGGTAATGTCTAGGAACGTTTTAAAGACTTTAATAAAATAATGTTCGTCTGGAAAGCCCACTTGATGGGCGATTTCATAAATTTTTAAATCCGTTTTTTCAAGCAGGCTAAGAGCGTGGTCAATCCGGATGCGCTGTAAATACCGGACGGCGCTGAAGCCCGTTTCTTTTTTAAATATGCTGCTGAAATAGGCGTAGCTCATAGAAACAACGTTTGCTAGTAAAGCCAAATCAATATCCTTGCTGTAATTTTTTTGCATGTATTGGATGGCCCGGGAGACGGCAGAATGAACCGTGTGTTCCTGTTTGGAGAAGACCGTCATAAATTTCAGAAGGTTCTGTTCAAAACAGCTTTTCAGATGTTTCAGCGTCTCGCATTGCTCCATCCACTGCCGAAAGTCGGTGGGAAACCCCAGCTGGATTTGGAGATACTCAAATATCTGGATTAAGATTAGGCGTAATAAGCATGCGCCCTGGGTGCAGAAGTGATCCAGATAGGAAAACAGGTCGTTTAAGCTTAATTCAATAGCGGAAGCTTCGTTATTTTGAACCGCCTGGGCAATTGCCCGCACAAATGCGATCACATTTTCCGGTATTGTGAAAGCACCCTGTGCCGGTGCAAATAAAGGCTGGTCTGGGTTGGCATATCGCTTATATAATGCGTTTTCCGCCTCCTCTGCCGACTGGCGGAATTGGGTAATTTCTGAAACAGCCGTGCCATAGCCGCAGAAAAGTTTGACGCTTAATTTTTTCCGGAGGTTCAGTAAGAAGGAACGAAGCTTTTCCGCCATGTCGTTTTCCGCAGCTTTGTTGGGAAGGCAGATGGCCATGCGGAATCCATAAGGTTCATAAAGGAATACTTGGCTGTTTGGAAAAAATTCGGTCAGCCACCCTTCCAGGTATTCTTCAATGGTGTAGAAATTGTTTTGGTAAGCAGCGCACAAGTGGATAGCTGCCGCAGCATAAAATGTCCCCTGGCAGTGCCGGACAAATGAGGAAGCGGGCAGGGATGCCGAAACGACCTCTTCCCAATGATGCTGCAAAAGGCTGTAAATCATGGAATTCTGTTTTTTGATTTCGCCGATACGTTCCATGCATGTTTCCAGTAATTTTTGCAGTTCCCCTTTATCAATGGGCTTTAATAAATAATCCACTACCCCCAATTTAATTGCGGACTGCGCGTAGGAAAAATCACTGTAACCGCTGAGGATAATACACTGCATATCAGGGTACATCCGTTTTACTTTCTGAATAAAATCCAGGCCGTTTAAATGGGGCATCTGGATATCGGTAATAATAATGTCCACTGCATTTTTCTGTATGTACTGGTATGCCTCCAAGCTGTTTTCAAAGTAATCTATTTTTTGAATGGGAAAGTTAAACTCACGGATGATTTTCTGAAGTCCCAATCCAATAAGAGGTTCGTCTTCACAAATTAATACATGATACATGGTAATCCACCTCCCTATTTGGATTTACGACAGATTTGCAGCAATTGAAAAGGATAAAACCGCCCCTCCTTGCTCATTATTTTGAATAGATAATCCTCCCGTGTCCCCGCAGATCAGGCAAATACGCTCCTGGACATTGCTTAACCCAATGGAATCTTTGGACTGGGAAACATTTTCTTTATTTTGAAGCCGCTGCTGAATGGACAAAAGCTTTTCTGGGGGAATCCCCTGGCCATTGTCAGAAATTGTAAAATGAAGCTGGGAAGCTTCCTGCCAGATATGGATCTGGACTGTAATCTCATTCCGATGGGAGCCGCCATGCTTAATTGCGTTTTCTACCAATGGCTGCAGGACAAAATTGGGCATCTGGTACTGGGAAATACGGGGATCTGATTGAATCGTCAGGCGGCACACCGGACGGTGGATTAAGTTCATTAAACAGACGTAATTTTGAATGCTGTCCAATTCTTTTTGAACGGTAGAAATTTCCTCGGTTATATTTGCGTAATACCGGAGCAGTTTTCCCAAAGCGGTTAACCCCTCCGATATTTTGTGCTGGTCATTAAGCTCCGCCTCCATTTTCAAACATTCCAAAGTATTGTAAAGGAAATGGGGGGAGATTTGGTGGGATAGGATTTTCAGCTGTAAATCCTTGGTGCGCAGTTTGCTTTCATATACATCGTGGATTAACTTTTGAATATATTGGGACATTAAATTAAAGCTTTGAAAAGTTTTGTCAATAATGTCGTTTCCCTGAATGTCGATGGAAATATCAAAATTTCCGTTTTGTATTTCCTGCAAGCTTTTATCCAAAACGTTTAAACGCTGAAGCAGCTTGTTGACAAAATAGTTGGTGAGGATGCAGAATAAGCCGATGCAGGCAGCTCCAATAAGAAAAAACCAGTATTTTGTAGAGAAAACAGGCGCTAAAATTTCCTCCATGTTGAAGCAGCTGATCCAGTAAATGTCGGGGATCGCCGTATAGGCATAGACAATGTAGTACTGTTTTCCTTCTAAAGTCAGAGTCTCCGCTCCTTTCTCAGATTGAATTGCCTCTTTCAGATACGGAAGCAAGTTCTCATTGGGATTTGGATCAGATGAAAAGACAATAGAGTTATCCCTTAAGGCGTAAATCTCGGCTGGTAAACTATTTGTATAATTAAGGCGAAGATTTTGATAAAGCCCTTCTAAATTACAAACAACTTCCATATAAGTTTGTTTTGACTGGAGGGAGGATAACTGGATATAGATGGAAATATTATTTCCCGGTACGGGAATAGAATTAAAAAATTGCCGGTCAAAATCATAGTACTGGATGGAAAACAGATTGGATTCCAATTCCTGTACTGCGTCTGCCAGGCAGGGATCCTCCCGAATATGTTTGTCCAAAGGGAAGATGTATCGGTTTTGAAATAACGTATTGTTTTCTGTATAAAACCGGATGTCGCTGATAGTGTTGGCCCCCAGTGAAGCGACCCAGGAAAGAAGAGGATCAATGGAACGGTAATATCCTAAAATCAGCTCGCTGGCATCAGAAAAGTTATTGTTAAAAAAGCTGTTTAAGTTTTTGTTTACGCCGATAGTTTGAGCAAAGGAAACGGCCTCCTCCATATTGTCTTCAATGGCGCTGCTCTGCTGAAAAAAATCTTCAGCCGTAGAAGTCAAATGATTGTTTTGGACAGATACAACTAAATTCTGATACAGGAAATACATGAGGATTATCGTAGGAATGGCAATCAAACCATAAAATAATAACAGGATTTTTGCCTTAAAGGAAAGATGATTTAAAATTTTTTTCACAATTTTCATAGAAAACCTCAAATAGACTCAAACAGGGATTAACAATTATATACTATCAACCGCATGGAAAAATGTCAATAAAATCTAAAAAATTTCCACTAAACCCAAAAAATAAACAGTGACACATATAAGGCGCAGCGATATAATAGAAATTGTAAAAACAAACGAAAAAAACAAAAAATAGATCTGGGTATTATGCAATATAATGTGAATTTGAGGTGTCGCTTATGAAAAATCAGTTAAGGCAGAACACATGGAGTAAGGTGAAAAGGCAGCTGCCCTTTCAATTGATGGTATGGCCCGGCTTAATTTTCCTATTGATTTTCGCATACGGGCCGATGTTCGGTTTAATTATTGCCTTTCAGGATTATCGGATCGGCGTCAGTTTTTTGGAAAACCCTTTTGTTGGATTGGCGCATTTTAAGGAGTTCTTATCCGACAGCACTTTTTGGATGGCCTTTAAAAATACGGTACAATTGAGCCTCCTAAAAATGTTTGTCATCTTTCCCCTTCCAATTATCCTGGCGCTGGCGTTAAACGAGCTGCCGGGAGTGAAATACAAAAAGATTGTGCAGACATGCAGCTATTTCCCTCATTTCATTTCTTACGTTGTAGTAGCTACCTTGTGGATCAATCTGCTGGATACCAGGGGGCTTGTCAATAATTCCCTGCTGGCTTTGAATGTCATTGATGCGCCCATTGAATTCTGGACTGATCCCGCCAAATTTAAGGCTCTGGCCACAATCGTCGACGCATGGAAAACAGTGGGATGGAGCGCCATTATTTATTTTGCCGCAATTACAGGCGTCAACGCCGAGCTGTACGAGTCGGCCCGCATTGACGGCGCGGGAAGGTTCGCGCAGATTTGGTATATTACCCTGCCCAGTATTATGGGAACGGTCATTATTATGTTTTTGCTGAGCATAGGAGGGCTGGTGTCCGGCAATTTGGACATTTCCAGGCTGCTTGGAAACGCGTTTAATAAAGAGTCGTCTTACATTGTAGAATACTATGTGCTGGACATGGGGTTAGGAACGCTCCGGTATTCTTTTGCGACAGCTGTGGGCTTATTCCAGTCGCTGATTTCCGTATCCCTGGTAATCTTTGCGAACATTGTTTCCAAAAAGGCCAGTGACGTGAGTATGTTTTAATAAATCTGGGGAAAGGAGCAGCTGTTATGAAAAAACAAGGTCACAAGCTTCGCTTAACTAAGGAAGATCATGTGGTAAACATGATAGCGGGCGTCATTGCCACCGTAGTGCTGATTGTAACGGTGTACCCAATCTATTACAGCGCAATTTATTCTATATCAGACGGGCAGGCGGCCCAGGCGACGCAGATTTATTTCCTGCCGGTATCTCCCACCCTGGAAAACTATAAAATCGTATTCAGCGACAGCATGCTGTTTAACAGTTACATCATGAATATTCTGCGGACCGTAACAGCCACGATAACCAGCGTATTTCTAACAGTTATGACCGCTTACGGGATTACGCGGAAAGAACTGCGGGGACGCAGGGTGTACTCCCTGCTGGCCGTCTTTACCATGTATTTCAGCGGCGGGCTGATCCCAACCTACTTGCTGCTTCAAAGCTTAAACCTGCTTAACACTTTCTGGGTGTACATTCTGCCTGGAATGCTCAGCGTTTACAATATGATGCTGTGTATGGCGTTTATCCGGGATATTCCCGAAACCCTCATTGAATCCGCCCGGCTGGACGGGGCGCAGGAATTTACCATTTTGCTCCGCATTATTTTCCCATTGTCAAAGCCCATTATCGCAACCATCGCATTGTTTGTAGGCGTGGGCGCTTGGAACGACTGGTATGCGTCCGCTTACTATATTTACGATCAGGCGCTGATGACCCTTCCTACCGTGTTGATGCGGCTGGTCAGCGCCACCGACGCCCAGCAGAAAATGAATGCGCTGATTCAAAGCAGCGGGGTCAACGTTATGAATAACCAAGGCCCCACCCCGGACGCCATCCGCCATGCTACCATGCTGGTTTCGATTATTCCCATTATGTGCGTGTATCCCTTTTTGCAGAAATATTTTGTAAAAGGTGTTATGGTAGGCGCTATTAAGGCTTAAAGCGCCTTTCAAAAGGATTCTGTTATTTTTAAGGAGGATTTGTTATGAAAAAGTCACGTTTACTGTCTCTGCTGCTGGCTGCTGTTATGGCGTCGCTGTCTTTATCCGCCTGCGGCGGCGATACGGGAGACAACACGGAAAGTTCGGATGCGGCCAGTTCCACAGAAAGCAGCGCGGCGGAGGAGACTTCCTCTGAGGAAACCCAGACAACAACAGGAAATGGGTATGCCTGGGAAGAAGATAAGGACACTCCCGTTACGCTGTCCGTTTATTACCCTACTCCCGGCAGCGCTTGGGAAAAATGGGGCGAGGACCCGACTTCCAAGCGGATCACAGAAATGACGGGGATCTCCTTTACCGCCATTGCGCCTGTTACGGCAGACGACCAAAAGCTGAGCCTGCTGATTGCCAGCGACGAGCTTCCGGATTTAATTATTGGTCATTACAGCCTGGCTGCATGGGGCGATATGATCAACAATCAGCAATTGGCTGATATGGAGGCTTTGGCAGACCAGTATGCCCCCAAGGTCAAGGAGTTAATCAGTGAAACTGCCTGGGAATATGCCCGGCGGGAGGACGGCCATGTGTATAACATGACTTCCTGGGTCCGCAGCCCCGAAGAACAGCAGTGGGTTGTGGATAACAACGTTTTAATTGGCACAAACCAGACTGTCATCCAGATCCGGCAGGATTACTACGAAGAAATCGGCAGCCCGGAGATTACAAACGCGGAAGAGTTTATGGCTGCCTGTGAGCAGATGTATCAAAACCATCCGGATCACATCGCCTTTTATGGCGGCGACAGCGCCTTTTTAAGCGGCCCCGGGCCAATGACGACCCATTTCGGCATTTCCAGCTATTATGAGGATGCCGACGGGAACGTCTACCCCAATTACCGGGACCCCAAATACCTGGATATGTATAAGTGGATGTATCAGATGGCGTCCAAGGGGCTGCTGACCAAAGAAAGCTTTGTGGATGACAGCAGCGTGTCCACCGGCAAAACCAAACAGGGCCTCCCCATTACCTATACCTGGACCGTCGGAGAAACAGGCAAGATTCCCGCAGACAACCCGGACACTTCCTACTATCCCTTGAAGCCTTGGGATACTTACCAGCAGGTGCGCACCAACGCCGGATATATGGCCTTTGGCGTATCGGCTAACTCCTCGAACCAGGAGCGTGTAATGGACTGGATTGAATTCCTGAACACGGAAGAAGGCGCGGAAGTTACCTGCTGGGGCATCGAAGGCGACGCTTACGGCGATGTGGAAAACGGGCCGCATTTCCACTATGTAGACGGACAGCCCAAATTCTTCTCGGAATTCCTGGCCACGAAGATTGCGGACTGGGATGGAACAACCCGGGCAAGCGGATTAGACTGTTTCCGTGAATGTATGGTAAACGACGTAATGGGGGACCAGGTTGCCTGGGACCCCAATGACGAGCTGATTGGCAAGATGAACGAATGGTACGGCGATAAGGTTGTCTACATGGACCAGTACATCTTCAACATTCCTTCCGGCAGCGATGAGATCGTTGTAAAACAGAAAATTGACGACCTTCTGAAAGAGTACAACGTTAAGATGGTCTTTGCTTCCAGCGAGGAGGAAGTTGAAACTTTATACAACGAATTCCTGACAAAGTGCGAGGAAGCCGGGGAAGAAAAGCTGGTGGCGCTTTATACCGAACAGTGCAAGGAGAACAAAGCGCGGTTAGGAATCCAATAAGACAAATACCATGAAGAAAGGGCAGGACTTGCAAAAATCCTGCCCTTTAAAAGGAGAATGGGTTATGGAACAAAATCAGCCGGTCCAATCTGAAGCCATGTTTTGCCTGGAACAGGAAGCCTTCCGATATCCTCTGCTGGACATTCCCCCCGTTGCCCACTGCCCTCTGCGTATCGAAGGCGGTAAGCGGTATATTTTTAGTTATGCGGGGACAGATATCGTCACCTTGGAGCTTCCGGAAGGAGTGTCCGTCCGCTGCCGGAAAGGCTCCGACGGCGTTGTGCAGTCCAGCCCGCTGATCCAGCAGCTTGGCTTTGCAGCTGAAAAAGAAGTGGAAGCAGTAGTGCGGCTAAGAGTCCGGAAGGACGGGTTTTGCATGCGTCCGAGGCGCGCCCAAGGCCCTGAAGCGATTCTGGCCCAAAGCGGGCGGCCGCTTTTGTATCAGGTCAACGGCTTTTACGGCGTTTGGGAAGATATCCTGCTGGAATGGTACGGGACGGAATGGAACTGGACTGGGCCGGTATGCACGGTGTCGCCCCAAGGGGAAACCTCGGCGGAGTTTCGGGTAAAGCTTGGGCCGAGTCCGTTTTTGCTGCTGATTAAGCCGCGGTATTACGGACAGCATTTAGGGTACCGGTATTATCAGCCCTGGGAACGCCGCCCCAACCCCAAGCCCGTAAGCGGGTGGTGTTCCTGGGAGGCCTTTCACAATCAGGTAACCCAAAAAGACATCGAAGAAACGGCGGATTGGCTGAAACAGCTTGTGCCTTACGGGTTGGAGTATTTGCAGATTGACGATGGATATGAACAGCCCCTTATTCCGCCGGAAGGAGGCAAAATCCAGGATGCCTGGCTGACCCCCAATCAGAAGTTCCCGGGGGGACATGAGGCGATTATTTCTTCCTGCGTAAAAAATGGGATACGGCCTGGGGTCTGGACCAATTCCTGCATCACCAATGAAGAGGCCGCCGACAGTTCCCCTTATTGTTTCCAACAAGGGGGAAAAGCAATACGGGGGGATTGGATTCAGTTTATCCTCACATGCACCCCGGACGTCCTCCGGCAGGAAATCCTTCCCTATTATCAGGAATTATCCGCCAAAGGATACGCCTATTTTAAAGCGGACGCTATGCGGCATCTGCTGCTGGATGGACTAAAGGAATGCGTGCGCCGCGGGATTTTATGCGACGACGAGGCGGACCGGCGGTACCGGGCCTATTATGAAACGATTCGCCAGGGGATTGGCAAAGACGCGTATTTACTGTCCTGCTGGGGCGGGCTGACCCCTTGCGTCGGGATAGCGGATGCGTGCAGGGTCGCCACAGACGCCAATCCCAATTGGCCGGCTATCCAGATGCAGATTGAGGACACGGCGCGGTGGTTTTTCGCCCAAAGGGTGCTGTTCACTGTGGACCCGGACCATATCTGCGCCCGCACAAAGCCGGAATGGGCGCGGACCCTGCTGTCTATTGTCAGCTTGACGGGCGGGATTTATATGCTAAGCGACGCGGTTTCCTGCTATGACCCGTCAAGAATGCAGGATATTTGCCGCACACTGCCGGCCCAGGAGGTCTATACCGCGGAAACAGGGAATTTGGATTATACATTTCCTGCGTTTCCGGGCATTACTTTTTCCGATACGCCGGAAGAATATGCGGAAAGGACCCAGGCGCATTGGGGCGCTCCCGAACATTTTGGCACGTTATGGGCCACCCATTATGCCGCAGGCTCCAGAAGGTGGACCGTTGTATGCCGGACAGCTTTAAACCCCCTGCCGGACTCCCGCATAAACTTAGAAAACATTGGCCTGGAGCCGGGGCGCCCATACGCCCTTTATGATTTTTGGGAGGAAAAGTATTTGGGCTGCTGCGAGCAGTCCATCCCGGTTCATGAATTGCCGCTGGGCAGTTCACAGGTAATCGCAGTGGTCCCTCTCCAAGAGGGGCTGAATCTCATTGGCTCTACCCGCCATGTCAGCATGGATACGGTCAGCGTGATGGATTATCATCAATCAGCGGAAAAACTCTCCATGAAAGTGACATTCCAGCCGGGCCAGAAGATCCGGTACACATTCTGGGGAAAGGGAGATTGGCGGCTGCATACTTGCCAGGGGGGAGCCGTCTCGCTTTCACAGGAAGGAAATCTTGTGACCGCAGAGGTTTTATTTACTGAAAAAGAAGCAGCCTTTCAATTGGAAAAAGTCTGATAGGCAGCTTACGGCCTCACCATGCAAAAAGCCTGGAACAAAGCGAGTTCCAGGCTTTTTCGCCCCTTTCAGCATGCGGCAAACAAAACCGTATACAGGATTTGCTGCGCCTTTTTTGCATTGCTTTGGGAGTCGGATATTCGTCCGGAGATCTATCTGCCCGCTTTATTTTGCGGGAACAGCGTGTAAAGCTTTTTCCCCTTCCCGTTTGATGCAGTCACTTCAATCGTGATGTTTTCCGCTTTCACTGTAACCGGCACAGCCTGGCTGATGCGGCTGCATCCGGCCGGATTTTTCACCAATTCCCCGTTGATTCGGACATGGGCGCCCGGATCAGCCGGCAGGACCCGCAGCGTATAGGAAGGCCGTTCCGGCAGGGCATACTCCGTCTGGGACGGGTGGAACACCAGGCTGCATTCTTCTGCTGTCAGCCCTTTTAGGTTGTATTCTCTAACGGAAGCCACTCCCCGGTCCGGATAAACCTCAAAGCCAGTCAAGGATGCCGGTATTGTCCCCTCGATTTCCAAAAACTCAATCCGGAGATACCGGACTTTTTCGGCTGTAAAATAGTCGGCGACGCCGTTTGACCAGGCTGTGCGCTTGTTTTCCGCCCGAGTTGTCCATGTTTCCCCATCAGTAGAGGTGAGAATCCGGTAGGTAAAGTTGGTAGAGTCCGAACCCATAGGCCCGCCGATATTTGCTTTAACATTGCGAATGTCCATCGGGGATCCCAGATCTACCTGCCAGTACTGAGGGCCATCCTCCGGGCGTCCGCCCAGCCACATGGCCCACACGCCCTTCTTAAGGATCGCCGGCGCATCTTGCGGATTGACAGACGCAATGGCGTTTTTCTCCTCCGCAAGATTAACGCGAAGCTCCGTTTCATCAGGCGTCCAATGCCCCTCCAGCAGGAAAGGAGATAGCCATTTCCCCTCGCTGCCTGTACTTTCCAGCGTCAATACACGAGTGTCCTCCAAATCAAGCGCCAGTTCTGAAATCCGGCGGGGATTTTCGCAGAAGCGCAGCACCCCGTCCAGATAGATGCGGTATTCCGCGCCGGTTGGAGCGAGCTTCCCAAACAGCTTGCAGAATTCTCCGTTGAGCAGATAATCCTGCCTTCCTCCAGAAGGAGACAACAGGCTCTGGGGGTATATTGCGCCCCCAGCACAGATTTCAACATTGCTGGAAAAAGCATCTTCCCGTTGGAGAGGATAGTCGCAAAGATTTTTGGAGGCGCCGGGGAACAGTTTCTCCTGCCGTACAGGGGTGAAATCTGCCTCTTCAAAAAGAGGCGGCAGGATCTCCAGGGTAATTGTTCCGGGCTCCAGGCCCTGGGCCTCGGCCGTAACCTCTACCGAACCTGCATGGCTTCCGGACCGCAGCAGACAGGAGGCGATTCCAGCTTCAGCGCAGATGGGGTTGGAACCGCACAATGCATCGCCGTCCCCTGCAATAGAAGCGCCGCCCCGGGTCACCCGGAAGCGGATACTGTTCTGTGCGGAAGGACAGAGGTTTCCGGCCGCATCCAGCACAAATGCGCGCAGAAACAGCATATCATTTCCGCCGGCCCGCAGGGGGACGCCCCGGCTGTCTGCTTTCAGGCAGATTTTTGCCGGCTTTCCGGAGGAAGCCAGGGATTTTTCCAGAATTTTCTCCCCGGCCGCATTATAACCCGCCGCATGTAGAACGGAACCAGGGGTATACGGCGCCTTATGGAACACAAAGGGGGGATGGGGCAGGTAATCCAGGTTGTTGCCGCCGCTGCCGTCTAATCCATCCGGGTCGCTGCTGGTTAATGGGCGATGGGTTTCCTCCCACAATACCCGGCCGTCTTTTTCAACGGAGAGGCGGACCGCAGAAAGGTTGCTGTACACATGGATTTCCCGCTGCGCGTCCGTTCCCAGGACTTTGGGGTCGTCGCCCTCCGCCCGGTCCAGCCCCGGGCATTTTTCCTCCCAGGAGCCTGCCAGGAAAAGCGCCGGCCCGGTTTCCACCCCTTTTTCCTCCAGCCAGTATTGTTTTTCCGCAGGCCTCTGGCTCATATAGGCCCAAGCGGAAAATTTCGGCAGGCGGAACGTGTCCCAAAGCCCGCACGCCGACAGGATACTGCCAAATCCCCGGCTGTCAATTCCCGTCCATACTGCGCCGCCGGCAAAGGCCGTGTTTTCCGCATACAGCTGGTATTTATCCGCCAGCGTATCCCGGTTCCAGGGGTCTTTCCAAAGCATATAGGCCGCTTTCTGCAAATTCCGCGCTTCGCCGCCCGGATAGAACCGGCTGGTAACGCCGCGCGTCACCCGGCGGGACCGGAACTGGCCGCTGGCTTCGATGCAGTTATCCCCGTATTCCCGGATAAAGACCAGCGCCCTGCCCGCTTTTTCCATTTCCGCCGAATCTCTGGGCGGCGTTTCAAAATAGTACATAAAATCCGCTTCCCAGTCTACGCCGCTGCCTTCCGGCTGCGGGTTGTAAGCGTAGCTTTCAGTGGAAACCCGTGCTGCGGGATGTTCGCTGAGGGCGATTTGGGCTGAAGCCCTGGTGTAACCGAAGGGGATGTGGTAAGTTTCATTCAAGACAATTTCGTAGGCCAGCAGGCAGGGATGGTTCCGGTCCCGGCGCACCATCTGCCGGATATTGTCGTGAACCCGTGTGGAGAAGGGTTCCGGCTGGTTGGTGGGATACCACTGCCAGCCCGGGGTAGCTTCGAATAACAGGATGCCCAGTTCGTCGCAGGCCCGAAGGAATTCCTCCGACATGGGATAATGGGCGGCGCGGACCACATTGAACCCCGCCTCCTTAAAGAGGAGGGCGTCCCGGCGCTGCATGGAATCGGGTGCGGCGTTTCCTAAAAAGGGAAAATCCTGGTGCCGGTTGACGCCGGTAAGCAGCGGGGCGCGTTTGCCGTTGATAAGAAGCCCCCGGCTGCGGTCCACCGCAATGGTGCGGATCCCGACGGCAGTTTCCACACGGTCGGCAAGCTCCCCGCCCAATAGCACGGAAGATTCCAGACGGTACAGATAAGGGTGATCCAAATCCCACAGCTGCGGGCGGCTGACCGTAAGCTTTTGCCGGATCTCAAGGTCCGATCCGGCGCTCAGCCAGACAACGGAATCCTCCGACGCCGCCTCCTGCCCTTCCGGGTCATAAAGGGCTGTGCGCAGCGTGACGGAAGCATGGGCCTTTCCCTCGTTTCGGAGGTGGGTTTTGACTTGGACCTGCGCGCTTTCCTCTGAGACGCTGGGATAATGGACGCTCACTCCACCGCCGCCGGGAATGTTCTCATGCAAAGCCGAGGTGATATGCAGCGGTTCCGTGCATTCCAGCCAAACATTCCGGTAAATCCCGCCCAAGTAGGTAAAATCCAGCAGCCTCTGAGGTTTGCCGGGGGGCACTTGGGGGTTGTCCCGGTTGTCCGTCACCACAACCAGCACATTGTCCCCGCCGTCAAAACGGGCCGCTTCGCGCAGGTCCACCACAAAAGGCAGGTAGCCGCCGTAATTGGTATGAGCTGTTTCTCCCGGCGCATCAGGCGCGTGATCCGCTAAAGGGGTGTGCAGCTGTACGCCGTTTAAATAAACGTCCGTCACTCCCATGACTGCTTCAAATTCCAGAAAAAGGGGCTTGCCCTCCCATTCCGAAGGCAGCGGGAAATGCTTCCGGTACATGGCAATATCCTGGCAAGTTTCAATCGCAGGATTATCGCATGGCTCCAGCCGCAGGGAATGGGGCAGCGCGACGTTTTCCCAATGTTCCAGTTCCGAAAGGGGGTATTCCGGCCGGATCGCCGCCGGAATCAGCCCTCGAACAAATTTCCATCCCTGATTAAAAGACAGTCGTTTTCTCATGGAATCAATCTTCCCTTCTGTGGTTGCCGGGCGGTCATGGTGAAAAGGGCGGGTCTTAACCTTTCGCAAACCCGCCCTTTCATTCAGCGCAAATGAAGGAGCTTCATCCGCCCTGTACCCTTATATGAAATCTTTTGGAAATTTAAGGAGATCCTATTGCCGGTCAGCGCCGGGTAATGGGGATGGCTTTGACCTCGTAGGGGGCCAGCTCCACCTGGATCGCCGCGCCGGACACGCTGTCCAGCCGGATTGTTTTTCCCTCCGCCATAACGTCGCTTTCCGGAGCCAGATCCGCATATTGCAGCGGCAGGGTATAATTGACCGTCTGCTTTTTGCCGCAGGGATTAAAGACAACCAGCAGAGCGGGGGTTTCCGCGCCGGGGCAGGTGTGCAGGACGGCGTCCGGCTGATAGCCGTTGGGCTGAGCGATATGGATAAAGTCCCCCAAAAGGGTTTCCCGGTACTGCCGGTAAAGGGCCAGCCATTTATCGTAAATGGCCTTGGTATTAGGCCCGATATAGGGAACTTTTCCGTATGCGCCGCCGTTAAAGCCGTAGCCGAAGCTGGTAGCAGCCGCGTGCTCATAGGTGGCGGTATTTTCCTCGCTGGCATTGATACAGTGGCCGTGATACGGCTCCAGCGGGATTCCGTATGCATGGCAGCAGGGGGGCGTCATGTAACGGGCTTCATAGGCGCAGGCGCGTTTCATCACCATCAGCTCCATGCCGCCGAATTCGTTCTCGTCCTCTTCCCGGTGGCCGCCGGGGATTTGGGAAACTCCCATGAAAATCGCGTTCCAGGTTTCCGGGGCGGTAAGAATTTTTCCTCTGCCCACAACCTCCCCATAGAATCTATTTTCCCACATCCAGTTCATAAAGTCAACGGCTTTTTCGCTTGGATGGCTGTGGTTTACTTCCTGGCAGACCAGGCCGTGTACGGGGCCGTCCAGAGCGAGGCCGTCAAACCCGACCTCATCCAGCAGGTAAAAGAGCTTTTCCCGGATATAATCGCCCCAGGGGGAGTGATAGCACATATTGCCGAACCCAAAGGGGTCGTACCGCATTCCGTCCGGCCCCAGGCACTGCCAGTCGGGATGGTCGATGCAGACCTGGGAATTCCGCCAGGCAATGGTTGCGGAACAATAAGGAAGGACCTTGATTCCCTTGCTGTGGAAATAATCCACCAGCCGTTTGACGTCGGCATAACCGTCCGGGAATAAGTCCGGCCGGGGAATATAGTCGCCGGTGTTGGTGAAAACCTGTCCCACATGCAGGGAAACAAAGTCGAAGCCCGCCTCTTTGGCTGTGTCAGCCAGCTGCAGCAATTCTTCCCAGGTTTCGCAGGAATTTGTGCAAAGCCCGTTTTGAATATTGCAGATCCACGGCGCCAGCTTCTTGTAAATGCGGTGCAGGATGATGCTTTCTTCCTGCCGGTCCATAGAGGTGACCGCTTCATACAGGTCAAAGGATTCCATTTCCTCGCCGGGCTTTAAAACCATGCCCAGTTCGCCCGGAAATTCCAGCCGCGTCCAGGCAAAATAGTAATCGTCCTCTTTTTTGATATTCTGGCTGGTATAGTAGTTGCTGAATACGCTTAAGGTCAGGCGCCGGTCAAAAAAGCGGAGGATATCCACCGTCATATGGTCCACGGAAACCGGAGAATCCCCCTTATTTATCAACCGGATTTTTTTGCAGAGCAGCGGCATTTCATCGCACACCTCGTACAGCAGATGCAGCTCCACCTCCGGCATGCCCGGCAGACGGTTTTTCAGGACAATATCGGCGGTATCCCCGTGTTTTCCCTTTCCAAGGATCACGTCCGTTACGGCAAAAGCGCCTTTGCGCTGCCACAAATCCTGCTGACAGCCCTCCACCGTATTCCGGTCAAAGGGAGCCGCCTCATAGTCTTGGCCGTTTAAGGTGACGGCGGCTTCAAAGGGCGCGCTGGGTTCAAAGCTGAATACCGGGTACCAGGTGTCTCCCAATTTTTTGCCGCCTGTCCGGATATGGTAGGTTTTGGTGCAGACGCCGTCGGTAAGGTCAATTACCCGCCGCAGATACTCGTTTTCTAAAATCAGGCGGTTTTCCTGTTTGGTAATGCTCATACTTGATTCCTGCCTTTCAATCTCTGCGGGAAAAACGCAGGAGCACGCTTTTCCCGCAAAGCATTATGGAATGGATTTCCGATATTATTCTTTGACTTTAATGGGGATGGCTTTTACTTCGTAGGGAGCCAGTTCAATCGCCACCGCCGCGCCGGACACGCTGTCCAGCCGGATTTCATTTCCTTCCGCAATAACCGTTTTCCCCGGAGCCAGCCCGGCATATTGGAGCGGCAATAAATACTGCACTGCCTGCTCGTTTCCGCAGGGGTTAAAGACGATCAGCAAAGCGGGGGTTTCCGCGCCGGGGCGGGTGTGCAGGACGGCGTCCGGCTGATATCCGTTGGGCTGGGCAATATGGATAAAGTCCCCCAAAAGGGTTTCCCGGTAATCCTTAAAAATCTTGAGCCATTTCTGATAAATCTTCTTGGTGTTTTCCCCAATGTAAGGTTCTTTTGCGTAAATGCTGTTGTCAATGCCGTAACCCAGCATAGCCGCCAGGGAGTGCTCATAGGTAGCGGGATTCTCCTCATCCGCCTCCATGGAATGGCCGTGATAATCCTCCAGGTTAAAGGAAGTCCAAACGCAGCAGGAAGGGGTGTTGTACCGCGCTTCATAAACGCAGGACCGGGTCATGGACACCAGGGGCATCCCGCCGAATTCGTTTTGGTCCTCCTCCCGGTATCCGCCGGGAGTTTCATTGACGCCTAAGAAGATCGCGTTCCAGACTTCCGGTACCGTAATGTATTTGCCCCGGGCCACGATATCCCCGTAAAACTTCTTTTCCCACATCCAGTTCATAAAGTTTACCGAAGCAGGGGTGCGGTGGGCGTGATTTACTTCCTCGCAGACCAAACCGTGTACAGGGCCATCCAAAGCAAGTCCGTCAAATCCGATTTCATCCAGCAGATAAAAGAGCTTTTCCCGGATATAATCGCCCCAGGGGGAATGATAGCACATATTCCCAAAAGAATAGGGATCGTACCGCAGCCCGTCCGGCCCCAGGCACTGCCAGTCCGGATGGTTTTGGCAGACCGCCGTATGTCTCCATGCAATGGTAGCGGAGCAGTAAGGCGTTGTTTTCAAGCCTTTTTGATGGCAGTAATCCACCAGCCGTTTCACATCGGCGTAGCCGCCCGGGAACAAGTCCGGACGAGGGATGTAGTCGCCGGTGTTGGTAAAAATCTGTCCTACGGAAAAGCAAAGCAGTTCAAAGCCGTTTTCCGCGGCAATATCCACCGTCTGATATAATTCTTCCGCAGTTTGGCAGGTGCCCACCGACAATTGCAGGTTTAAGCTCTGGATCCAAGGGGCGATTTCCTTATAAATACGGTGAAGAATAACGCTTTCTTCCTGCCGGTCAACGGACGTGGCCGCCTCATAAAGGTCAAAGGATTCCATGGATTCGCCGGGGGAAAGGATCATGTCCAGCTGGTCCGGGAATTCCATCCGTGTCCAGCCGAAATAATAAAGGTCCTGTTTTTTTACATCGTCGCTCTGGGTGTAGTTGGTGAAAACATCCAGCGGGAAGCTGCGCCCAAAGAAACGCAGCATATCCACCGTCAAATGCTCCACAGTTACATCCCGGCTGCCGGTGTTTTTAACGGACACCCGTTTCTGCAAAAAGGGCATTTTATCGGAAATCTCATAATGAAGGGTCAGCTCAACGGGCGGGACATCGCCGCTGCGGGGTGCCAGGGTAATGTCGGCTGTATCTCCCAGACGGCTTTTTCCAATCTCCACAGATTTTACGACAAAACTGCTGGGGCGGTTCCAAAGGTTGTTGTCCCGGCCGTGCTTTGCAGGCGACGCTTCGTAAGATTTGCCGTCTACTACAATGGCCGCTTCAAAGGGCGCTTCCGATTCAAAGCTGAACATGGGATACCATGTATCGCCGAGTTTCTGCCCGCCCGGGCGGATATGGTAGGTTTTGGTGCAGATGCCGTCGGTAAGGTCAAGGACGCGCCGCATAAATTCATTTTCCAGAACCAGGCGGCTGCCCTCTTTTACAATACTCATAAATTACGCCTGCCTTTCAGTCTTTGCGGAGCGGCACAAATACCGGCTGATCCCGCATAAAGATTTTTACCTGAGGATAAGGCGGTTCCTCCCCGTCAAATACGCACTTAAACAGCAGCATGCTGATGCCCTGTTCCAGCTTTAAGGGGGAGCCGTCGCCTTCTACGGTGCGGATCAGATGGAAATCCTTATCCCGGATTTCCGCTGTCACTCCGCCGTCGTAGATCAGGTACTGGCCGCAGTCCAAGCGCAGGTCAAAGCGGATGAAATCCTCCCCGGCCCGGAAGGTCAGCTGGCTGAAGCCGCCCCGGTCCCGTTCATCCCCGGCCCGCATCCGGAACACCATTTTCTGTGCCGGATAGGGGTTAAAGGTCATCCAGTCCCCGCCGGAAGGCATCCCCGGCTGGGCCCCTTCGGGGGAGCATTCAAAGGCGGCGATATTCATCCGGTAAACATGGAACCCGCCGGGAACCTCCTCAATATCCCATTCCGTTTTGGGATCCCGGAGCTGTTCTTTTAAGGATTCCGGGATGTCCCCGTACATCCGCATTTTTTCCCAAGCGGAAATAAGGGAGAGGTATTCCTTGGTTTTCCCATGGGCGCGCAGAGCGTCCTTGCCCATGTTAAAGGCGAATCCCGCCCCGTATCCGGCCGCCTTGGAAAGCATCCAGTTGATGTCGTCCGGGGTGGTGGATTCATATTTCCTAGTAGCGCCGCGCAGGGTGTACCATCCCATCATGGGGGGCATTAAGTTGCGGCGGAAATACTCCTGGTTGCTCCGCCGGTAATCAAACATGCCGTTTCGCATATCCGCGTACCAAGGCTCGCCCCAGTTCATGTAGCTGTGCATGTGCCAGTTGTAGTGGGTCAGCCCGCTGGCGTCGCTTATGACCTCCGGCCCCCAGACGTCGTAGGCCTCTTTGACGAATTTGGCCTGGGCGTATTCCTCGTGGCCGGTGTAATCGCAGGCCAGGCCGTCAAAGGACATCCGCTTTAACCCGGTATAGCGGAAGAATTCCCCCAGCCGCCGGCTGAATTCCTGCTGGAGCTTCAAGTCCGGGAATAGGGTCCGGTAATCATAGTCCCACAGGCGGGCCGCATTTTCTCCGGCCCTGTGTGCGGCGGGAACCGTTCCCCATGCGCCGCGTTGGCAGTCGGAAAGGAATACCTGATCTCCCTCCCGGCGGATGCGTTTGTAGTGGATCAGCTCATCCCCAATGCGGACGGCGTTTAACGTGGAAAGGCGGGTAAAATACTCGTCCTTGGCAATGGCAATTTCCGTATCCGTCTCGCCAATGTCCCCGCAAAGAGTGGTTTCCCCCATTTTCAGCAGGTTGGGATGCGGGATCGGCGTCACATAAGGATCGTTGGTGGTCATGAAGTTGGACAGGGTGTGGACGCCCAGGTCGATCCCCCGGGCTTTGGCCCGTTCTACGGCAGCTTTGACCGTATCGTCACCGCCTTCCACCTCAAAGTGCCCCCAGTTTTTGAAGAATCCCGGGTGATAAAGGCAGGAGAAGCCGCCCATTTCCGCACAATCCAGGGCTTCGTCCAAGGATTTCTCGTCGAAATCCATAATCAGGTAGGAAGCGTTGGCACGCCGGGCTGTTTTGGCCCATTCCCCATCCACTAAAGTGTGAGGCAGCCCTTCCGCCAACTCAATTTCGCTGATAACCGGAAGAATTTCCTCCTCCGGGCAGGAAAACAAAGCGACGGCGGACCCGGCAATCAGGGCCTCCTCCCCTTCCGCCGGCAAAACCAGCGCATCTTTCGCGTAGAAAAAGTCCCGGTAAGCAATCTGGGTGCGGTTCCGGCAATAAGCCTGCAGCGCCGCGCCGTCATGCAAGGGCAGGGCCGCGCAGGCCGAAACCGGCTCCCGCATCCCCTTGCGGTTGATAACCTGCTCCGCCATAGGGTGGCTGGGAACCAATTCTTTTGGGAACCCGCCTACCGTTTTGGGATTCAGAGCCTGGATCCCCACAGCCTGGCCGTCCTTCCGCGCAACACCTAAAATTTCTCCGCATTCGCCAGGGTATTCAGCCAAAAACGGCCCCCAAATAAACGCCTCAACGCTGGGATCGGCATCCAGGGCACGGAGCCGGCAGTAACGCTGCCCGGCGCTGATTTCCACCTGCTGGCGGATACCGTCAAAGCAAACCGTAAAAATGCCGTCGCCGGGAATTATCCCCGTTGCGGGAAGCACCCTGCCGTTGCACACAATATGGGCAAAGGGGACCCGCCTGCCGCCGCAGAGACTGCACCGGCCGTCCTCGTAAATTTCCAGTGTTCCCGTTCCAATCTGAAGAATCATTCTTGTTTTCCTCCCATTAAAGGCTGCTTATTTTGTGAGATGGATGACCGTTTTCCCGCGCTTTTCTACCCGGACTTTTTGGTAGCCGTCCCAGGGATTCACCGGCATCGGCTTCTTTTGCTGATAAGATTTTTCCGCAAAAACGGAAACAACTGCGTCATACTGGGTGGGATTTTCCAGTTCCAGCGCCAATTCGTCGTTGTTGGCACGGACCGTCCGGGCAATAATATGGTCAAAGCAGAAAATCTTTTCCTGGTCCACCACAACATACACGCCGGGATTTTCCACATAATTGAGCATGATGGAAACTTCACACCAGCAGGCCCCGCCCGGGAATTCCCCAACGTTTTCCCGGCCTTCCCAGTCGCTTAACTGCACCCGTTCGCCGGACTGCCCTTCATAGCTGTACATGCCGTATTGCGTACCTCCCCAGGTATTCTGGAAGGGGTTCTCATCCAAACTGACAAACTGGGTGATGCTGTGGGAAATCTCCCGGAACAGCCCCAGGTACTGGGCTTTGCCGGTAGCGCGGTACAGCTCAAACAGGGAAACGCCGGACAAGGTGCAGATACCGGGGGCCGCGTGCTTATTCTGGATACTGGCCCAAACCGCGCCGGCGCTCTTAATTCCCCGCCGGGCAAACTGGGATTTGGCCGGGAACTGGAAATCGTAGGACACGCACCAGCTGGCGGCCAGGTTGGCGCTTGCTTCCGCATAAGGCAGCCAGCGGGCATCCCCCGTCACGTTGTAAAGGGCCATATAGGATTCCAGCAGGCCGAAAGCGGATTCGCTATCCGGGCACTGGCAGATTTCCCCGGGGCCGCCGTTGGAAAATCCCTTTTCCAGGTAGTTATGGAAATAATATTCGCCGGCTTTGCAGGCGGTTTCCAGGAAGGAACCTTCCTTGTAGTACGCCCAGCCCAGGGCCAGCGCCCCGATACCCGTTGCGGCGCTGGAAGTTCCCCGCACCAGTATTTTTTTGCTGGAAACATCCACAAACTGCCCGAACTGGCCATTCACTTCAAAAAGATCCCGCAGGGTTTCCAAAGAGACCTGCAGCTTTTTCCGCCATTCCTCCGGGATTTCCGTCCCGTCCTTTTCAAACAAGAGGAACTGCTTTAAGACAAAGTAAACCGCGTCGGTAAATTTCCGCAGCAGGAGGATATTTTTGTCCCCCTCCGGGTCGATGGAATCCCCGTAGGGCCGGCCGTTGTAATAAATGCCGTACATAAGCCCGCTTCCCATCCAGATTTCCCGGAACAGGAATTCCAGCGTCTGCCAGCTGCGGTGTTTGGAAAGATGGGTTCCCGCCAGGAAACAGGGGTAGGTGCTCATGCCCCCGCCCACCCAGCCGGTCTGCCACTGGCTGCAAATGCTGCTGTCGGCGTTGGAGGAGCGGTAAAACCGTTCCGTACAGACCCAGTTGTGGATGTTGTACTTGTTTTCCACCGCCTGGAAGGCCTTGGAAAAGGGGACGACGTTTACCGGTTCATCCGGCCCGTTAAATTCCTTCCGAAGATCCATAAACTGCGCCAGGTATTCCGTAACCGACTGGCAGGGCTGTTCATACAGCCGGAACCGGATGGTTACGGATTCCCCGGCCAGCATATCGGCCCCTTTATCGTCGCTTTGGCAGTCGGAATGCATAAAATGGTAGATTTTGCTCCGGTATCCCGGAACCACCAAAGCAAATTCGGCGGTGTCTCCCACTTCCTCCACCCGGATGCTGTTGTCCTGTTCCGGGAAAGACCGCTGGGTAAACAGGAAGAAAAACGCCTGTTTATTTTTCGGGGAAAAATATCCGAACAGGGGCTTGCTCAAATCCCCGGCCATCAGTTCAATTTTGGATTCGCCGTCTTTGGAAATCCGGGGCACGTCCGTAATGACCGGCTCCGGGTCCGGCACATCGTCCACGTTGCCCACGGCGATGGGCGGGTATTCCAAGGGCAGGCTTTTGAACCGGTTCCCGTTGTACATGCCGGCCGGCGCAAAGACGTAGTTTTCCCTGGTCCAACCCTCTTTGACTTCGGAAACCGTGATTACCACGTTCCCGGCGGGCTGTTTTGCCGTAACCTTCAGGGTGTATTCCCAGCCGCTTTTTAAAGGGACACGTGCCAGGCTGACAGCCCAATTGCCCAGGTCTTCCGTTCCTTCCCGCAAATCCCAGGCGCATTCCAACCGGTTTTCTTTTTGAATATGAAGTTTCATGGTGTTTTCCTCTTGGCAAAAAGCGATGTTCCCGCCGTTACACCTATGGGCAGGGACATCGCTTTGCCTGCAATTCATTGCAAAAGTTTATTATTTAAGGGCTTTTAGGGGGAATCTTATAAAGTTCCCAGTTCTTCTTTACATCTTTCCCACTCGCTGTATACCCAGTCAATGATTTCCTGGGCGCCGGCGTCTTTGATCTGCTGCATGCAGGCGGCTTTCTCCTGCTCGAATTCTTCGTCCGTGTCAGACATGATCATCTTGGGGAAGGCTTTAATCATAATATCGGTGACCTGGGTGGCCAAACGGTTGATGTCGTCGGGAACAACCTGCATCAAAGAGCCGGTATCGCCGTTCCACCAGACAACTTTATAGCCTTCGCGCTCTTCCTCCATGACCTTGCCCACCTGGCCGGGATATTCCACGCCGTAAAGCTCGCAGTAATGCTCGTCAAGCGCCTTGTTGTTGGCTTTCAGCATGGAGGGCATCTGGCTCAGGTCCACAGGGTAGCCGTCGGAGGCGGGAATCATATTGTCAATGCCGATCCAGTTGTGGAATTTACCCAGGCCGTTTGCCTTATCCCACTCGGTATTGCCCCGGTTGTCCAAAGTTTCCTGGGTGTAGGCGGGAACGCCGTCGGCGTCATATTCCCAGTGCACGCCTTCGATGCCGCTGTAGCAGAGGCGGGCGCCTTCTTCCGAATACAGGTAATCCAGGAACTTCATGGCGTCCTCGGCATGTTCCGTCGTGGAGGTAATGGCAGTGGCGAAGCCCCATCCGAACTGGGAGGTGCCGCCGGCGTAAGCGTAGGGGAAGGCTTCCAGGATCGGCTCAAAACCGGCTTCCGGGCCAACGCTTTCGCCTAAAACCGTGTTATAGTTGTTCCAGCTGTTTTCGGTGTAGAAGGCCTGGCTGTTGGAAATCTTTTCCGTCACGTTTTCGCCCTTCTGGGTGAAGGTTTCCGGGTCCAGAATGCCCAGCTGCCACGCTTTGTTGTAATAGCGGGCGGCTCCCCACAGGACGTAATCTTCTTCCAGCATGTTGTGCAGATTGTCCTCGGTGTCGCGGCTAACCATATAGGCAGGACCCACTGATTCAAAGCCGTTGTAGTAGGAGTACATGGTGGCGTAGCTCCAGATGCCGGCGGTAACTTCCAGGGACATAGCGTAGGTCTTGCGGCCCAGGTCGTTGGTGGGATGGGCGTCCTGCATCTGTTTCAGGACGTTTAAGAGGTCGTCCTCATTGTTGACTTCCGGGCTGCCCAGTTCTTCGTAGTAATCCCAGCGGATGTAGGGCGCAACGCCGTAGTTGTAGGGAACGGAGTCATATACCACCTCCATGTCCGGGGCCTGGTGGGAGGAGAGGATATACAGCTGATCCCGGCCGTAGCTGACGTATTTAGCCCAGTAATCCATGGTTCTCTGGCTCATGGTTTTCTGGATGTTGGGGCCGTACTCCGCAATCAGGTCGTCCAGGGGCTGGATCAGGCCGCCTTCAATCAGGGTCTGGCGGTCGACTGCCGGTACTTCCAGAATGTCCGCTTCCATATCGCCGGAAGCCATGAGAACCTGCCATTTTTCCGTGGGGACATAGTTGTGCTGGACCATGATGCCGGTCTGCTTGGCAAGCTCCTGAATAACAAGGGAGGTATCCTCTTCATTGATAGCGGAACCGGAGGAGAGCCAGATCAGGTCCACATAATCGCCGTCGCCGGAGGTTTCCCCGCCGGAATTTTCCGCAGTGGTTTCGCTGCCGTCAGCCGGGGCGCTACTTTCCGTATCGCCGCCGCAGGAGCCGAGGACGCCCGCCATCATAGCCGCCGCCATGCAAAACGCCAATACCTTACGGGTTTTCAGGTTTTTCATACAAACACAATCCTTTCTGATATAAAAGTCTATAGAAGGAGCCCCTTGGGCATCCGGGGAACAAATTAACCTTTGACTGCGCCGATCATCAGGCCTTTTACAAAGTAACGCTGCATGAAGGGATATACGCAGAGGATGGGGAGGATAACTACCATGGTGATTGCCATTTTGACGGATTCGGGGGTCAGCTGCTGCATAACCATGGTGTTCAGGTTGCCGCCGCCCTGCTGAAGCTGCTTGGTAAGGGCGGTTGCTTCGTTCAGGTACTGGTACAGCAGGTACTGGACGCAGTAGAGCTTGGGGTTACTGACATAGAGCATGCTGTCAAACCAGGAGCCCCAGTGCGCTACCGCCGAGAAAACGGCGATGGTAGCCAGGATGGGCATGGCAACGGGGACGATGATTTTAAAGAAGATAGTGAAGTGGCCCGCGCCGTCGATTTCCGCCGATTCCTGAAGGGATTTGGAAACGCTTTCCAGATAGGTTTTAATCAAAATAACGTTGTAAGCGCCGAACATACTGGGGATGATATACACCCAGAAGGTGTTAATCAGGTGGATTTCTTTCATCAGCAGGTAGACGGGGATCATGCCGCCGCCTACATACATGGTGATAATCATCATGCGGTAGATAACCTTCCGGAAGGGCATGGAGTCCTGGGTCATCAGGTAGGCGAAGAACCCGCATGCCACCACAGTGGCCACCGTTCCGATTACGGTGCGGAGGATGGACACCACAAAGGCGTTCAGAATCGCATTAAGCTGGAACAAGGACTGGTAACCTACCAGGGAGAAGCCTCTGGGATACAGGGTAACGCCTCTCTGGGCCATGATCGGGTCGCTGATAGAATAAATGAACACATAATAAATGGGGTAAATGCACATTAGGCTGAACAGCCCGGTGAGGACATAAATGATCACGTTGAAAATAATATCGCCTTTGGTCTTTTTTTGTACCGCGCTCATGAGTTTTTCCTCCTGTTAATTGGTTATACAATGCTGGTTCCACGGATTTTTTTCGCCAGCGCATTCACGCCGAACAGCATTCCGATACTGATGGCGGATTTCAGAATACCGATTGCGGTACCGAAGGAATAGTCAGCCTGCAATAAGCCGATCCGGTAAATGAAGTAGTCCAGAACTTCGATCTTTTCCGCTACCAGAGGATTGTAGAATACCAGGTACTGGTCCAAGCCGCTGGAAAGGAAATTACATACGGAAAGAAGAAGAAGCACGATGAAGGTTTCGCTGACGCTTGGGACGGTGATGTGCCAGATTCTCTGGAAGCGGTTGGCGCCGTCCACAGTAGCCGCGTCATAAAGCTCGGTGTCAATGCCGGTGATGGCCGCGAAGTAAACGATAGAACTCCACCCAAGGCCTTTCCAGATACCCAGGGCGCACTGGAAGTACCAGACAATATCGGGATTGGACAGGACGTTTACAGGCTGATCGGAAATTCCCAAAGTGGTAAAAGCGGTATTGACCGCGCCGTAAGTGGAAAACATGGCGAAGGCCAGAGAAAATACGATAACCCAGCTGATGAAGTTGGGAATGGTGGTGACCGTTTGCACAAACCGCTGGAACTTCCGGCTGGGAAGCTCCGTCAGCAGAATCGCGAAGACAACCGGCAGCGGCGAAGTAATGAACCCCAGCCCAAACATCACTAAGGTATTTTTCAGGGCATTGCCGATGTCGGCGCCAAATTCGAAGATGTACATGAAGTTATCCAGCCCTACGAAAGGGGTCTGGCCAAAAGGAATGCCGGGCTTATAGTCCATAAAAGCCAAGGCCCATCCTGCCAGCGGGATATAGCAGAAGATAATCATATATATAACAAAAGGGACTGCAAGAAGCAGCAGGGTTAGTTTCCTACCCGTTATTTTCTTTCTTTTTTTAGTGGCAGTCGTAGTCATTCAAAATCTCCCTTTCTTTCCAGTGATAAGCACATTAAACAAAAACTGCTATAACAAATTCGCTTTTTGCAAACTTATTATAGCAGTTTTGAATAAATATAGAAAGGTAATTTACAACTGAGATATGGTAAATTCAAATGGACTTTACGGTTTGCTAAAAAGAATGGTAATTTCAAATGGTAAAATTATTGGATTTGTGGTAATTTTATCAGAATCAATGTGCCGCCGTTTTTTCCATGGGTCAGAGAAACGCCGTAATCCTTGCCGTATTTCAGCCGGATCCGCAGATTGACGTTGGCAAGCCCCAACTTATCGCCATTCTGCACCATTTGTTCCTCTGTTTCCAGCTTTTGCCGGATTTGTGCAATTCTTTCGTCAGAAATTCCCTTCCCGTTATCCTGCACAGCCAAGACGAAGCATCCGGTCGATTCTTCGCAGCCCACATTGATTTCCGCTTGGCGGTAATCCCCTTGGAACCCATGCTCCACGCAGTTTTCAATGACCGGCTGCAAAATAAAGCTGGGGACCTTTTGGACAAGAAGCTTGTCCGGAATATCCGCTGTCAGGTCAATATTCCCTCCAAACCGCAGGTTGACTAAGCTGATATAATTGGCGGTGTATTCCAGTTCCTCTTGAAGCGTTATTTCCTCCGCCGTATCCTTAAAAAGAGGCCGGAGCAGGATCAGCAGCTTATCCAGGGCGGCCTTAATGTTCATAGCCTGCTGGGAAATGGCCATCCACTTAATGGTATTAATCGTATTAAATAGGAAATGCGGGTTAATTTGGGCGCGCAGCGCCGACAGCGCGTACCTCTGTTTCTGTTCTTCTTTGACGCGGTTTTGCTCCACCAATTCCGGAATACTTTTGGACATGGAATTAAAAGTTTCCACAATTTCATCAAATTCATTATGATATTCCGCCAGGATTTGATAGCCCATCTTTCCCCTTTGCACTTGGTGCATGGCATAGGTAAGATTTTGCAATGGAAGGAGCATTTTCTTCATCATAAAGAAAATAAACAGATTGAGAATAATGGTGCTGAACAGCAAAAGCCAAATCAGGATATTGCGGACATTGTCAATATCCTGTTTAAAGCTTGCCACAGGCATTCGCTCCAGGACGATCCAGTTGAGCTGAGGAATCGTAAGGTAAATTACCTGGACCGAATTTTGTATAACAAAGCTGCCACCCTCTCCCCGTGTACTGGCCTGCGCTCGCTCGACAATTTCCTGAAAAACCGACCCGATTTCTTCCGGGTTGGAACAAGATAAAACCAGGCCGTTTTGATCGCAAATGAGAATATCGGATTCCCCATTTTCCAGGAACCCGGAATAAATCTCCCGGACCGCACTTTCATCGATATTCAGGCGGATTTGGACGCCTTTTCCAAAACCCTGATAGAAATTGTCAAAGTTAAAGAGATATTCCTGCATGGAACTGCCGGCTTTCCGGGCGGGCTTTTCCGTTAAGCTCCATTTCCCTTCCCCGCCGGCTAAAGACCAGGTATTCCCCGCAGAATTGTAGGTGCTTGTTTTTTCCGCCCGCACTTCCGCCCCGTCTGATGTCCGGACAATAATGGAATACAGCATGGGGTTATTCTGAAGCTGCCTGTCCAGCTCCTTCACGATATCCTGCCGCAGCAAAACCCCTTCCTTATCCATCCCATAGTCGCCCCGATAAAATTTTTGGACGACCTGGTGGGTTAAAATCTCTGCGGACAGGCTTTCCATGTCGTTGCAGCGGTCCTCCAGCTCGTCCGCCACATACTGAAGGGTCTGCAGCTGGTTTTCCTCATTATAGTGAAGAAGCAGGGGGAATAAGCAGATGTTGATATACCATAAAATGGCCATCATAAATAATATCAAGACAGCTTCGATTACAACAATCAGCTGTGCCCGCCACGAAAACCGTATTTTCATTCTTTCCGCCTTCCTCTGGCATCATACTGCTGCCTGTACTCGTTGGGGGTCAGCCCGGTTACCCGCTTAAACGCCTTAATCAAGTAGCTGGCATCGTGAAAGCCCGTTTGTTCCGCTATGCTGGAAAGAGGCTCGTTTCCCTGGGCAAGGAGTTGTTTAGCCTTGCGCACCCGTACATTTAACACAAATTCACCGAAGCCGATGCTCAGTTCCTGCTTCATCAGGGTGCTTAAATATCCGGGGCTGAAATTTACCTGCTCGGCAACTACGGGAAGCGTCAGGTTTTCCGCCAGGTGTTCCCGGATATACTGCAATGCAGCCAGGATCCGCTGGGAGGCAAATTGTTCCTCGGGAAGCAGGCCGGGGTCCGCGCTGGTCGTCCGGCGGACGACCTCTTCCCACTGGTTCGGAAATTCCTCCAGATCCGCAAAGGCTGCCCCTGCTGTGATCTGAACCGTGATGTTCAAGTAATCCTGCATAGATTGCTTCAAATGCTGAATGTACCGGTGCAGCTGTTCATACTGCTGTTCCGGCGACGGCGCGCCCAGCACATAAAGGACAGCCGCAAATTTTTCGGATACGGCTAAACAGTGGCCGGATTTTTGCTGTTCCAGGATTTCCTCCAGCACCCGCCGCACAAATTCAAAATGCACCCGTCCCATTTTCTGAAAATCAACGCGGGCCAAAATATAAGCGCTGCCAGGTTGTTTATAAGGGGCCAGCAATTCTTCAAAGGGGCAGGGTTTCCCCTCAAAGAAAAAAGCGTTCCACTCTTTCAGCCCATTTTTGGGCGCAGCCTGGGGCGATTCTTCTCCCCGGGGCGTTCCCTGCTGATCCAGTTCCGCAATGATGCCGGTAATATAGGTTTTCAGCTCTTCAATATCCAGTTCGCTTTTATTATAATAGTGAGAAACAGATAAGTTCAGCACCTGTTTGGCCGTCTGATAATCCTCCAGACAGGTGAGGACTATAAATTTAACTGTTTTATCCTGATTCCGAATCCGCCTGATTAGCTCCAAGCCGCCAATTTCGGGCATGCTGATGTCCGTGAGGATCAGATGGGGATGGTATTGTTCATATAGCTCCAAGGCTTCCCTGCCGTTGGATGCGGACGGAAGAAGCTGAATGCCGTAATCCGCCCAATTAACAGCATGCTCCAGTCCAATGCGGACAAACAGCTCATCCTCCACAATCATCATCTTATACACAAAATTCATCCCTCCATCCGGTGTTAATTTCATTATATCCTACAATCAATGAATTGTCAATTTGAAAACGAAAGCATGTCATCCCCGGCATTTTACCCTTTGTTTCCGTATCTGATAACCGAGAAAACGGCCCGGAGCGATACGCGCTCCGGGCCTCAGACTGTAGAAAAACCTTTTTTGAAAGTAAAACTGCACAAAAGAGAAAAAGAAAGGTTTTGGTCAAGCTTGTTTTATGTCGTGAACATGTTCACGACCGCTTGCAGGATTTCCATTCCGTGAACAAAGTTCACGGCGGACGGAGTCCTTGGCCGCTGTTGTCAAGCTTGCTTGACAACGCGCAGTG
>DVJP01000083.1 GCA_018716725.1 Candidatus Merdivicinus excrementipullorum
CAAGGGCATCCCCGAGTAGTTCTCAGCATGGCGGCCCGGTGCACCACACCTGCGGTTGCCATGCACCATTCCAGCGGTAACGATGCACCTTCACCCGCGGTCAGGCTGCACTGTTGGGGCGGCGTACGCAGCCGCAAAAGGGGAAAAATGGAATTCATTGAGCGAACAAAAATCCACATCACTACAGTTAATGTTAATGACAGGCGATGAAAGCAAGCCGTCATTAACAATTGGGGTTGGCCTTCTCCCATAAAGCCTGTTTCCAGTATCCCTTTGCCGGCTCATTGGAGCATTTTGCGCAATGAAAAGTTCAAGCATACCAGGTTTCAGCTGGTATGCTTTTCTTTTGGATGTATTCTCATAATAAGCTCTGATTATTCCGCCAGCCGGGCCAAGGCTTCGCCGTCCAGCCGGTAAGTGGTCCACCCTTCCATGGGGCGGGCGCCCAGGGCCTTGTAAAACCGGCCGGCAGCCTCGTTCCAATCCAGGCTGGCCCATTCCAGCCGCACGCACTGCCGTTCCAGGGCAATCTGCGCCAAACGCCGGAGAAACAGCCGTCCATAGCCATTCCCCCGGTACGCGGGATGGACGTATAAATCCTCCAGATAAATTCCCGCTCTCCCCAAAATGGTGGAAAAATTGTGGAAAAACAGCGCGTACCCCACCGGCTGCCCCTCTATTTCGCCGATCAGCACTTCCGCCCGGCGCTGCCGGAACAGGTATTCCCGCAAAACCTCCTCAGTCGCCGTCACCTCCTGGCCCAGCTGCTCGTAATCCGCCAGCTGTTTGATGTAATAGAGGATCAGCGGGATATCCTCCTCCGTTGCAATGCGGAAGGAAAGCTCTTGGGTGGCCGGTCCTTCCTTTTCCAGCCTGGTGGCAAAGCCCGCCGGACAATCCTGCATCCGCTCGTAGCAGTAGCGGATAATTTCTTTCCGCTTGACCAATCCGATAAAACAGCCCCTGTCGTCCACAACGGGGACAAAGTTCTGGTTCAGCGCCTTTTCAATGAGCATTTCCATGGTGGTGTCCACCCGGACCGGCTCGTTGCAGGTCCGGCGGGGAATCTGGGTTAAGGGGACTCCCTCCGCCCGGCGCATATCCAGGCTGCGCCGGTTTTTAATTTCCCACAGCAGATCCCCTTCCGTTATGGTCCCCACATAGCGGCCTTCCCGATCCAGCACGGGAATGGCGGAATAACGGTGGAATTCCATCTTTTCCAATGCCTGACGCAGCGTAAAATCCTCATATAAATAAGCTACGTCATTTTTCGGCGTCAGGAACAGTAAAATATTCATGTCAAATCTCCTTGGAAGCATACAATTTTACAAGCCGCCTAGTAAGCCGCCTGCATTTTCCTGTTTTATTATATCACAACCAGCAAATCCCATGGTGAATTTTCTATGAATCTACTTTTTCCAGCTTATTTCTTAGCTACATTTTACAAATATCGTCTTTTTCAAAAGAAAATCGAATTTTTTTGAAAAAAAACCTTGCATTTTCTTTTGGGATATGCTATAATAATCAAGCAGTCGAGAGAACGACAAAAAATAAAAAATCAAATGGGGGCGTAGCTCACCTGGGAGAGCGCTTGAATGGCATTCAAGAGGTAGTCGGTTCGATCCCGATCGTCTCCACCAAGACAGAAACCCACACAGTGAAAGCTGTGTGAGTTTTGTTTTACCCCATCACCCAAAATATAACGAGGACGAACACCGAATTCAACGATTGACTCAAAGGTATCCTCCGCAGCAGCGCCCTTTTTTCTTGCCAAACAGTCCCATGATAAAATACCTCCTAAATCAGAATAAATTGAAATGCGTTGAACAAATAATACCAACCGCGCAAAGATCGATAAACAGCGCCAGCAGCTTCGGTTTAATGGTCTTATGGAAGTGGCTGATATTCAGCAATGCAAAAGAATTGTCACAAAATGGGAAGCGCCGCCGATATATATGCAAAGGTAATTCCATATCTGTTTCCAGATTTTAGGGGTTTGCTGAAAAGGGTGAAAGAGATGATTCGCCATCCTGCTCAGTTCTGCCCTTTTGGTTTCCTGTCAGCCTATCGTTCCTACAGAAGAAAGTTCTTTGGCAGAAACAGAATCCGGTTACACTGTATTAGAATCCTCTAGGGGGTCTGTTTGCGTGAAAAAGTTGTTCCTATTTATAAATTTTTCAATCTTAGGAGTTCTCTTGCTGATACTCAGCGCTTGTATGAAAGCGGATGTTGATTCTCAATCTCTCCCCAACTCAACAAATGAAGATACATTACAGCAAATAACTTTTCCTGCCAGTACGGAAGAAAAAAATGAGTTTAATCAGGAGATTTTTGATATAACTCCATTTAATATTGAAGTTTCCTTACCCGATGGATGGCATCTTGATGAATTCGATTCTCAATCTAATACCTATCTCTATAATGGTGTTTTGTCACGTATTGGAATTTTTGATGACAACAATAATTGTATAGGAGCAGTTGGCTATAATATCTTTGAACCTGATGAAGAAGCAGAGGATGAAAAAATGTCTATTTACAATCAGGTTGCGCTTGGAAATGATTACCGCTTTGATGTTAAAAACAGCTATAATGTGGTTAAAGAATTCGATGCAGGTGAAGTCGCCACAGTTGATGTATATTACTCGCCTGTCATGTTAGACAACCAAGACGCTGCCATTACAAATTATGGAATTCTTGCTTATCATAATGAAAAATCTGTTTATGTTGCTTTTGAATTTGACAGTTCTGCGACTACAGATGAAACCATTGCAAGCATTTCCGACAGCATCCAATTTGTTGATTAACTATTAATACGGAACGGAATCCCATTCTCCGGCGATGTCCAGGAGGATGGGATTTCGTTCCTTTTCAAGATAAGCAGTGACGGCCTAAAGATTAAGGAGTGGTCATGGATCATATACAACGCCAAAACAGCAAAAAACGGCACAGCCGTTAAGCGATACCGTCCCTTGCTTAAATGGTTTCTTCATTCACCGCCCATGATGGCCGGTTATGATTCGTGATGTTCCTTTTCCGTAAGGTATTTTTTTGCGTCCTTAAAGAATCCGTAAATAATCAGCAGAACGATGATGCCAATAGGCAAGGCTGCGATCACAGAAATGGACTGCAATGCGTGAATGGTTTTTTCAGAGAACAAAAGAGCAATAGGCAGAAGAATAAACAGAACGGCCCAGAATACCCGGACCTTTTTATCCGGCTCATCTCCGATTTTCAGCTTCTTATAAGAATAGGAAGAAACCACCATTGTCAGCGCGTCAAAAGTAGTGGAATAGAAAGAAATCATGGTAATGCAGATCAGGATCATAAAAATTTTGCTCATAGGAAGAGTTTCCACGATCTTCATGACCGTATCCGGATAGGAGCCGCCGTTCTGAATCACGCCAAGAATATCCACGCCGTTTTTAAACTGCTGCGCCATACCATAATTCCCAAGGACGATGAAAGAGGTAAAGCTTGCGGCGATGCCCCAGAAATAAGTACCGAGAATCGTGTTTTTGATGGTCCTGCCCTTGCTGATGGTAGCAATAAAGAAAGGAGTGGCAATACACCAGGTCAGTGCATAAGACCAGTAGAAGAATGTCCAGTCCTGTGCGAAGGTCGTTTTCCGGAGAGGATCGATAAAGGTAGAGAGGCTGATAAAATTCTGCCCCAAAGTTCCCAGAGAAGTAACGCCGGATTCCAGAATGAACCGCATTTCGCCGCCCAGGAAAAATACGCCGGCTAACAGCGCGATAAAGAAATAGGAGCTGTAGGAAGCAAGCTTGGCGATTCCCTTCATGCCGAAAAGCACCGTCATGGTATAAACTGCCGCGACAAAAATCAAAATCACAATGGTCAGCTGTCTGGAATTGGGGATTCCGGTAACTTTGGAAATAGCCGCGGAAATCAGAGGGGTTGCGATGGAGAAGGTCGCGGAGGTTCCGGCCAGAAGCGCGAACACCGCAAAAAGATCGACGATTTTACCGGCGGGGCCGTCTACCTTATTGCCCAGAACCGGTCTGAGGCCTTCCGAAAACTTCTGCTTATCCCGTTTCCGGATGTGAAGCATAAAGCCGAATGCGGCAATCAGGACGACATATACGCCCCAGGACAGCGGTCCCCAGTGGAACAGAGGATAAACCGCGGACCATTTCTGCACATCTCCCAGATTCTGCACATGAGGTTCCGTGGCGTACATGGTCCACTCGCTGAGCGAGTAAAAAATCAAATCTGCCGCAAAGGTAGAGTTGAAAATCATCATTCCCCATATTACCGTAGGGTATTCCGGTTTGGCGTTTTCCCCCAATTTGATTTTTCCATATTTAGAAAACGCCATCACAAAGGAGCAGATAAAAAACGCCAGGGTAACCAGAAGATAGTAGACGCCGCAGTCGTTGGAGAAAAAGTAGCGGATTTTGGTCAGAATCTCGCCGGATTCCTCAGGCTTGAGAATAAAGAGGGTGCAGAGGCTTACAATGCCTAAAAACGGAATGATAATAATGCACCAGTCGATGCTTTTTTTCAGTTCTTTGAGTTTCATAATCAAATTCCTTGTCCATAAGTTTTATAACTGGGGTCAATATTGCAGAGATCTTCAAAGGAATCGATCTCCAGAATATCCGTGTACTGCGCTTCTTTTACTCCAAGCTGATAAGTATCCCGATAATAAAGCAGCGGAAGGTTATCCCAGTAGGAGCCGTAATTCTTTTTGACCTCGTATTCATATTCCAGCTGTTCCTTCAGCCGGGTTCCATCCTCCAGATTCCATCGGGAAACTCCCAGGAGCTGCCATCCGGCAGACTTGGTTTCCACGATACAGTCTTTGATGATCCCCTCTTCATCTAAGACCGCCATCCATTCACTGACGCCTTCTTTCCGGAACGCGGCGCTGTAGCCGGAGCGTTCAAAGGTAGGGTCCAGAATTTCCCGATTATAAATCACCTGGTCCCCGTCCACCATCATTGCATTGGGAATATGCTCCCGAACCGCATACATCGAGGAGATGTTGTTCCGGGTTTGATAGTAGGGATTTTCCACCAGAGTAATATGCGGATATTTCTCGGTCAGGAACTGGAATTTTTCCTTCTGATACCCCACCACAATATAGATTTCCTCAATATGCTGGGAATGGAGCCCCTGGATGATGGTTTCAATCATGGCTGTACCATTGACTTTCACCAAAGGTTTGGGTATTTTTTCCGTCAGCGGGCGCATCCGGATCCCCATACCCGCCGCCAGAATAATGGCATGATCTGCTATAAACACATTGTATAACCCCTTTTAGCGCAATTTTATTTTCTCGTTGACTTTCTGAAAATACCGTTTTGCCGTGGTATACATCCTATGGTTCAGTTCTCCGATATCTTCGCCATTCCCCCGCTTAATCTCGCACCAGTTGCTGAAATTCATGGCGCCGACCGCGATATAGCAGTAAATTTTCAATCTTGTCTTTTCATCGCACTGATGATCGAAATAGAAATCAATAATCTGATCCATCTGTTCTTCCGTATAGTTTGTGTAAATGCAGAACATGGCAATATCAAAATGGGGGTCCTGCATGGCCGCGTATTCCCAGTCAATCAGCCGAACCTGATTTTCGCCGTTTTCATCCGTAAACAGCAGAAAATTATCCGGATTCGGATCAATATGGGTGAGGCTGTATTCGATGGGGTAGGTATCAATAAAATCCTTCAGCAGAAAAATATCCCGTTTCGTCTCCTCATAATCCTCAAAAATGGAAGGAGCTCCCTTCCAAAGGTCCTCATAATACTGGATATAGCCGAAAAAGTCATAAAAATTTTCCAGATGAATTTTCATCTGGTGAAATTCCTTCAGCTTTTCCATACAGACGCGGATCTCATCAAAATCATAATACCCGCAGTGATGGGCCTGTCCCCAGTATACGGAAATTTTAAACCCGGTTTTCGGATTGATATAGATCACATTATCGCAGATTCCCCGATGATTCAAAAACGAATAGGTTTTCTGTTCATCCTCCCGGTTAATGTATTCATCTGTGCCAATGCCGGAAATTCTCATGATATACTGCCGGTCCGCGCAGGAAAAGACAAAGGACCGGTTTGTAATCCCTTTTTTGATAATTCTTACATCAGAAATTTCATCTTCCCTTACCCTAAAAGTTTCTTGAATAATCGCCAAGGCTTCCTGCATTTTTTGCCGGCCAAAGACATCAAAAACCCGGTTCAGCGTTTTAATATCAGTTTCATTCATTGCGTATCACCTTAAAGATTTATACTGAAAGAACAATATTTTTAATACGGAATCTATTTTATTCCGATCCTCCAATATCCATACCCGGATGATAGTCATTTCGAGTTGAATAGTAATAGGGATTGTGCTGGGAAATCCGCTGCTCTTCAGGCGGGAGCTTCTGATAATCCCCATAAGAAACCCGAAGCGTTTCATGGCTGTTTTCCGGAATGGGAAACAGCTTTCCCTCAAAAGGAACTCTTTTCCCTTTACCGAACCACTCTCTCTTAAATTCACCGTCAAAACTAAAGGTAAAATTTGTAAGATCGCAGCACATGGTTTCATCTTTTTTCAGTTTCGGAAAGATCTTTTCAAACCACCATTGAAAGATTTTTCCATTTTTAAAAATCCGGTTGGTCACGCCATAGAGCGCGCCTCGAATTCCGACATCCTTGTGATTTCGGACCGCGTTGGAGTCAAACATGAAAATCAATTGGCTGATTTTTCGGAGAAATCCATTTTTCACATAATCATCCAATACAAACAGATCCACCCAGACTCCATGGTGCATATCCACATCTTTAAATGCTGTTTCCACCAAAGCGGTGTGATCCTTCCGGATTTTGGTAATTTTCAGGCGGTAATTGGGATCCGTCCTATAATCCTGATAGAAATATCCTTCGGGCTTTTCCTCCTGCCAGACCGATTTCAGCCTGTCGAAATCCTTTCGGTACAGAATAATATCGATATCATCATCCCAGGGAATAAAGCCCTGATGCCGGACAGCGCCCAGTTCTGTGCCGTAAAACAGATAGTATGGAATCTCGTGTCTTGTGCATACCTCATCAATTTTCGACAAAATATCCAGTCCCTGCTTCTGAACAGCTCTTGTTATATCTTCGGTCAAAACTTCACTTCCTTTTTATTTTAAAGCTGTGGTTCGGCTGTTGAAAATATTATAATAAGATAAGCCGCACATATCAAGGGGGACGGGGGGGGGGTAGGGTATAGAACTATCTGCAGCTTTGATTGTTTTGACCTGCGCGTTCTCGGCCGGGCAATGGATACAAACATGAAAGCAGCTCTGTGTGTCCGCACATTGGAAAATGCCCTTACCGTGCCAGCTGCCAAACTGATCCTGCATCAAAATATCCATAGGATTCAGAACATCACCTTCCAGTTTATATTCGGTCATATATCGACGCAAAAGGCAGGTTTGTGACAAACCCAGCAAAATTTAAAGCGCCGCCATTATGAAACATCCTGTTGATCGACACAGAATTTCATTATTTTTGCTGTTTGTGTTGAATTTACGCTGTATGTGACAATTTATTGAATGTTTGTCAGGAATGTGTTAGGATACAAATAAAAGCAGGATCATTCGGGAATTTTGGCGGCATATAGAAACTACGGAGCTTTCCGATTGGCAAAACAATGCCGCCGGTTAATTCTGCTTCATGGGAGAAGCTTTTTGGATATGGTTCATATTGACCGCATGGCTTTTATGAATCCAAGCAAAATCCATGAGCCGCAGCTGCTCCGCCTCCTGTTTGATATCCGGACATGCGGCAATTCATTTAAGGGAGTTTCTATTCTATGATATTTCTCACGCTGATTGATACAGACGAAGAACGCAGCCGGTTTGAACAGCTTTACTGCCAATACCGCCAGCTGATGTTCTACTGCGCGAAGTCCATCCTAAAAAACGACTGCGACGCCGAGGACGCCGTACAAAACGCCCTCCTTTACATAGCCCAGCATATTGACAAATTCGACTCTCTCCCAGAAAAGGAGGAAAAAGGTCTGATCGTTATGATCGCTACCCAAAAGGCCCTGGATTTCTACCGGATGCGGAAGCGGCGGGCGCATATTTCCCTGGACCAGTACCAGCCCGGGTGCTGGGAACCGCCTGACCCTTTGGACAGCATCGCCGGGGTGGAAGAAGAACTGCCGGAAATCCTCAAGGAGATGTCCCCCAAATACCGGGACGTCCTGCTGAAACGGCTTTGTTATGGATACGAATACACTGAAATCGCCAAAGAAATGAAAACCACCGAGGTCAACGTGCGGAAAATGCTGCAGCGGGCAAGAGAGCAGTTTATTAAGCTTTATCAGGAAAGGGGGCGGTTTGCATGATGCCGCCTAAACCGAAAGCCGATGAATTGCTGGAACAGATGTGGCAGGAATATGTAGATTCCTTTGATTTGGATAGTATTCCGGAGCATCAGTTCTCACCGGAATTTGAGAAAAAGATGGAAAAGCTGATCCGGAAGCAGCGCCGGATAGAAAACCGCCCGCCGGCTTTGAGGATGGTCAGGAAAGCGGCGGTTATCCTGGTGATCTGCTGCGCGGCAGCCTTTTCCGGGCTGATGACAGTGGAAGCCTTCCGGGAGCGGGTGATTCATTTCTTTACTCAGGTTTTTTCCACGCATACGGAGGTTGAAATTTCCACGGAAGGATATGAGGACGCGGAGCTGGCTCCCCTGGAATTGGGTTATCTGCCGGAGGGCATGACTGAAACGGAACGGAATATCAAAAAAATGTCAACTCAGATTCGATGCAAAGGTAAGGACAGCTTTTTAAACATCATACAGAAAAAAATCACGGATGACATCAATCAAAGCATTGATTTTGATTCAGAAGATGCCCAAATTCAAAATATTACTATCAACAATCATGAAACCGTAGTTATATCTGAGGATGATATTATTCAGATGTTTTGGACAGACCATAACTCTTTTATTGTGATTACTGGAAACCTTCCTTTGGAAGAAATGAAAAAGATAGCAGAAAATATATCTTTGAAAAATTAATACCACTTTGATGCCGGGAAAATTTGGCGTCACAAAATGGGAAGCGCTATCGATATATGTGCATATAAAATCCCATTGGATTGTTATCTCAATCGAGGCTGCAATATTTACTTTTATCCGGACTATATGAAAAAAAGCGGACGTAATTATGTAGGAAACGGCTATCAAGAAGTATACCAGGACTTGTTGGACTTTTGCTTTCGCCAAATCGAAAATGAGACTGACGCCAAAACTTAATGCATTTCCATATGCGCCGGCAGATCACAGAAGCGCTTCCACACCCCCAAGATGGGCAACAGTGTGAAAGCGCTTTTGTTTTCCCCTTATAAAATTCCCCCTTTCAGAGGATCGCTTTATAGAGCCTTGCCTTTTTTGCAAAAATCCGATAGAATAAAACTATACGAATCTTTGAAAAATCCGGGCAGACTATACTGTGTACGTTTCGCTGAAAGGGGGCCGGAGTATGGAAAAGAGCTATATTGCCATTGATTTGAAATCCTTCTACGCTTCGGTGGAGTGCACGGAACGGGGGCTGGACCCCATGACCACCAACCTGGTGGTGGCCGACCCCAGCCGGACGGAGAAAACCATCTGCCTTGCGGTGTCCCCTTCCCTCAAAACCTACGGCATCCCCGGCAGGCCCCGGCTTTTTGAAGTGGTGCAGAAGGTGCGGGAGACCAACGCCTTGCGGCAGCTTTCCGCGCCGGGGGGAAAGTTCACCGGCTCCTCTTTTGATTTCAAACAGCTCCAAACCTCGCCGGAGCTGGCTGTTGATTACCTGGTCGCGCCGCCCCAGATGGCCCATTACATGGAAATCAGCGCCCGGATCTACCAAATCTACCTGAAATATATCGCCCCGGAGGACATCCACGTCTATTCCATTGACGAGGTGTTCCTGGACGTCACTGCCTATTTGAAAACCTACGGCCTTTCCTCTCGGGAGCTGGCCATGAAAATGATTTTGGATGTGCTGCACACAACCGGCATCACCGCCACAGCCGGAATCGGCCCCAACCTTTATCTGTGCAAAATCGCCCTGGACATTGAGGCCAAGCATATCCCGCCGGACCAAAACGGCGTGCGGATTGCGGAGCTGGACGAAATGAGCTACCGGCGGAAGCTGTGGAGCCATCGTCCCCTGACGGATTTCTGGCGGGTGGGGGCAGGCATCGCCAAAAAGCTGGAATCCTACGGGATGTACACCATGGGGGATGTGGCCCGGTGCTCTTTGGGCCGGCAGAACGACTTTTTGAACGAGGACCTGCTGTACCGGCTCTTTGGGGTCAACGCAGAACTCCTCATCGACCACGCCTGGGGCTGGGAGCCCTGCACCATGGCGGACATCAAAGCCTACAAGCCGGAAAGCAGCAGCGTCGGCTCCGGGCAGGTTTTGCAGTGCCCCTACCCTTTTGAAAAAGCAAGGCTTGCCGCCCACGAAATGGCGGATCTGCTGTCCCTGGATTTGGTGGACAAGGGGCTGGCCGCCGATCAAATCGTGCTGACAGTGGGATACGACATGGAAAACCTGAAAAACGGGAACCGTTCTTACAGCGGCGAAACCACCACCGACCGTTACGGCCGGAAAATCCCCAAGCACGCCCATGGGACAGCCAACCTTGACCGGTACACGTCCTCCTCCCGGCTGATAATCCAGGCGGCTTTGGAGCTGTTTGACCGGATTGTGAACCCGGACCTGCTGGTGCGGCGGCTGTACCTGACCGCCAACCATGTTCTGGCGGAAAAGGACGTGCCGGAAAATTCCTCCGGCCAGCAGCTGAGCCTTTTCTCCTATGCGGAAAACCAGGCGCAGCAGGAAGCCAGGGAGGCGGAGCTTCTCCGGGAAAAGAAGATGCAGGAGGCCGTGCTGGAAATCAAGCGGAAATTCGGCAAAAACGCCATCCTCAAGGGCATGAACCTGGTAGAAGGGGCCACGGCCAAGGACCGGAACGGCCGCATCGGCGGGCACAAGGCGTAATTTTTACAGAGAAAGCAGGAATCAAAATGGTTTTATATTTCACCGGCACCGGGAACAGCCGGTACATCGCCCGGAAAATCGCGGAAAAACTGGGAGATGAATTGTTCAGCATCAACGACCGTCTGAAGCGGAAGGACGCCCGGCCTGTCCACGGGGAAAGCCGGCTGGTGTTTGTCCTGCCCACTTACGGATGGCGCATCCCCCGGGTGGCGGAGCAGTGGATCCTGCAAACGGAATTTACCGGGGCGGATTCCGCGTGGTTTGTCATGGACTGCGGCAGTGAAATCGGCAACGGGGCCAAATACATCCAAAAGCTCTGCCGGATGAAAAAATTCCGGTACATGGGAACCGCGCAGATTGTCATGCCGGAAAACTATGTGGCCATGTTCCCGGTGCCGGACGCTGCAAAAGCGCAGGAAATCCTTGCAAAAGCGGAACCGGACATAGAAGCGGCGGCCGGAATCATTGCCGCGGGGCAGGCTTTCCCGGCGCCCCGGAACAATTTGATGGACCGCTTTTTAAGCAGCGCGGTGAATCCCCTATTTTACGCGTTTTGCGTAAAAGCGGACGCTTTCCGGGCAACGGAAAACTGCGTTGGCTGCGGGAAATGCGCTCAGCTCTGCCCTTTAAACAACATCACAATCCGGGACGGGAAGCCGGTCTGGGGAAAAGACTGCACCCACTGCATGGCCTGCATCTGCGGGTGTCCGGCGGGGGCTGTTGAATACGGGAAAAAGAGCGTCGGGAAATCCCGTTATTTCTGCGAATAAGGAGCCAATTATGCAGGATTACGAAGATATCATCCATCTGCCGCACCATGTTTCGGAAACCCACCCCCGGATGTCCCGGTTGAACCGGGCGGCACAGTTCTCCCCTTTCGCCGCCCTGACCGGCTATGGGGCGGCCATTCAGGAGGCGGGGCGGCTTACGGACCGGAAAATCCAGCTGGACGAGGATTCCCAGGCGGTTCTGGACCGGAAACTGGCGATTCTGCGGGAGCAGTTGTCAAAACGCCCGGAAGTAACGGTCACCTATTTCCAGCCGGACGGGAAAAAGGACGGCGGGGCTTATGCGTCCTTTTCCGGACAGGTGAAGAAAATACAGGATTACGAGCAGCTTCTGGTTTTCACGGACGGGACCCAAATCCCTTTTTCTGATATTCTGGATTTGGATGGGGAGATGTTTGAATAAGGCTTTTACATCGCCATTATTGCATAAAGCCCGGAACAAGGCCACGCGATTATTCAGAAAGGCCGCGCAAATATAAAGTATTTCGTAAAGGACTATGAAAGCGTTCTTTTTGACTTGAAATAGGAAGTTTAAGTTCTAAAACGCTCCATAGAATATGCCATATTCCTCATACGGCCATGACAATAGCTTCGTATTTCATATCATTCACAGAGCTTATCCTGACTTTCCAGCTTTAATATCGGAAGGGCGGTCATACTGCGCAGGCTGACGCCTAAAGTGGAAAGATTGTGTAAGGCGGCAGAAGCAGCAGGGGATAAAAGGCCGGTTAACCCCATTCCGATCAATATTCCATTGAAGCCAATAATGAAACGGTAATTGGAATGAATTCGTTTCATGAGTGCGGCGGCAATTTGACGCAGCTTCACCAATTCCCATAAACTTTCCCCGGAAATGGTAATATCTGCAACCTCCCGCGCAATTGCCGCCCCTTCATTGATTGCGATTCCTACATCTGCCTCCGAAAGGGCTGGAGAATCATTCATCCCATCCCCTAGCATTAAAACTGTATTGCCTTGTTTTCGTAATTTTCTTATAAACTCAGCTTTATCCGCCGGAAGGACTTCCGCACAGTATGTATCTATCCCCAAATGGGACGCCGCCATAGAAGCAACCCGTTCGCTGTCCCCAGTCAGCATCACCGTTTTCCGTATTCCCAGCTCGTGTAAAGCGGCCAGCACGTTCTTGGCTTCCTCACGCAATGGGTCGGAAATGCAGATAACAGCGGCAAGCTCTTCCCCAATGGCTAAATATAAATGGGAATATTCCTCTGGCAACCTCTCGAAACGTTCTTGCTGGAAAGCGGGGATCCTTATTTTTTCATCTTCAAAAATAAAATGCGCGCTTCCAATCAATACCCGTTCCTCATTTACCGTACTGACAATTCCGTGCGCTACGATATATTCCACCTTAGAATGAATTTCTTCATGAGAAAGCCCCTGTTTCCGGGCCGCCTCAACCACGGCATTTGCCATAGAATGGGGAAAATGCTCTTCCAGGCAAGCTGCCAAACGAAGCATATCCGATTCTTGATAATCCCCAAACGGAATAATCTTCACAACTTCAGGACAGGCATGGGTCAGCGTTCCGGTTTTATCAAATACAATCGTATCCGCAGCCGCAGCCGTTTCTAAAAATTTTCCGCCTTTCACTGTGATATGCTCCCTGGTTGCTTCCCGCATTGCGGAAAGCACCGCTAGTGGCATGGAAAACTTCAAAGCGCAGGAGAAATCTACCATCAGCACAGATAATGCGCGGGTAATATTCCCTGTCAGCAAAAAGCTGAATAAGCTGCCGGCAAATGTATAGGGGACCAGCTTGTCCGCCAGATTTGCCGCCTTGCTTTCCGCCGCTGATTTCATTTGTTCTGATTGCTCAATCATCAGTACAATCTGATCATACCGGCTTTCACCCAGTGATTGCTTGACTTCTATGACGCACTCCCCTTCTTCCGCCACCGTTCCCGCGTACACCATGCAGCCCGGGTATTTCCGCACAGGTATCGCCTCGCCTGTTAGGGATGCCTGATTCACCATGCTTTCGCCCTGGGCCACGATCCCATCAACTGGGATCATGTTCCCTGCTCGAATGACGATTTGGTCGCCGGGGCGGACATCAGAAATCGGCGTAAGGACTTCTGCCTCCGGCGTACGCAGCCACACCCGATCCACATGAAGGGCCATGCAGCTGGCAAGGTCGTCCACTGATTTTTTTCTCGTCCATTCTTCCAGCAATTCCCCCAATTCCAGCAAAAACATTACCGTTCCCGCAGTGCCAAAATCTTTCCGCAGGACCGAAATCACGATAGACAGCGCATCCAGCACATCCACCTTTAGCTTTCCTTTTAGGAGGCATCCAATTCCCCGCTTGACAAAAGGAATCATATGGCATAGGATGCGGAGGATACGCAAAGGCTTTGGCAAAAACAGCATAGAGGCCGCTTTTACAATAAACTTGCCCAGCAGTTTTTCCTGAAAATCCCGATTCAGTTCCCGGCTGCTGTGTATCGGGAGCGCAGCCGTTTTTTCTGCTTCCTCCCAGGTAAAAGTTTGAATCGCTTCTATAACATTCCGGCGGGAACCTCTGTACTGTAAAATGACGCAGCGAGTGCGTTCATGTACCGCCACCTGTTTTGCCCACTCTTTCTTTTGAAACCAATTCTCTAAAAGATCCGCTTCATGCAGGGTCATACTGGGCTTACAAACTAAAAATCGGATTCTTCCCTTGCTTTCGTGTAAAATAGACGCTTTCATCTTTGATTTTCCCTCCATAGAAAAAGGAGCCGCTTACACGGCTCCTTTTATTACTCTGCTTCTGAATGGCTTAATTGGGCGTCCGCCGCTTCTTTTGCTTCCCGTGCAGCCCTTTCATCATTAAGATCCTTGGCAGATGCCAGTATATCCGCTGCGTTTTCCTGAATGGTCGTCGCAGTTTCCATAGCGTAGTCTTTCATCCGAAGGCCCGCAGCCGCAACATGAATATACGCCTTTTTCGCATCTTTACTGGAAAGCAGTTTCAACCCAATAGAGCCGAATAACGCTCCCCCTACAAATAACGCCAGTTTTGGATAAAGATTCATGCTAACCCTTCCTTTTTTACTTATGCCGGTACCCTGTAATCATGACCATAGCCATGCAGACAATTGCCGCCCATGCCCAGAATCGATGATGTTTCATCAGGATTCCCCCTTTTCTGACAGGATAAATTGGCTTATTTCTATCATAAACGGAATTCAGGAAGAAAACAAGGCCGCAGCCCCGGTTTTTGTTTTATGAAGCTAACAAAAATCACACGATCGAAGAAAAAGCCAATCCATTTTCCCTGTATTTCTGGTACAGGTACGCCCGTTCCCTAAAACGTTCTGCCGCCAGATTCAGTTCCGCCTGAGTCGGGTGAGACTGCAGGATTTCCCAGCGAAGCTCATTTTCCGGGGATGCGGAATGAGGGCCGCTGGTTCCGGCTTTCCGGAACCGGGCGATAATGCTTTCCGATAAAGCGCCGTTGCAGACATAGCTGCCCAGCAGGATATTCTGTTCCTTTACCAGAGCAATCCCAGCATCCAGGGATTTTTGCGCGTGGGAGGAGTCGGCGTAATATCCCAACGTGCAGAAAATCCCTACCGCTTTTCCCTGAATTTTCGGAAGAAACGCCTTCATTTCGGCATTGGGGCCGCCTTTATCCACCCAATATCCCAGCAAAAGGACGTCGCCATCCAGCGCAGGTTCTCCGTCCTTCAAATCATGCAGCGTTTTATCGCCGGCAGCGACGGCGTCAAATATTGCCTGCGCCACCTTTTTGGTCTGGCCTGACAAACTGGAATAAATTACCTGAACTTTCATAAATCCTCCTTATTTCAGCATCTGCAAATATTCTTCCAGAGTTTCCAGAAGGGAATCCGCTCCCCGGATTCCCATCAGGGGCTGATGCTTTGCGATCTGCGCCCCCCGAACCACCGGCATACTGATGCGCAGGAACACGTTATCCGGCGGGCAAACGCTCATGGATGGGTCATCCGCCAGAATCATCTGCCGGTGCAGCCCCCGGAGAATGTCCAATCTTTCCTTTTCGGAAGCGCATACCCGAACCGATGGATCCGGATTTTGGATTCCCCGCAAAGCGTGGAGGCAGATTTTGTTTTCCGCCGGGAAGCCCAGCTGGCTTAAAAATTCTGCAATCCCCGTTACGGTATGATATTCCCCTGTCAACGCCGCTTTCGGCTGATCCTCTTTCAGCATCATCCGGTACATTTTATACTGAGCCGCCTCATTGATCCGCTCTCGAAGTTCCGCTTCCAGTTTCGGATTTAAAGAACGGTTCAGCATTTCTCCAATTTTTTGGAGCCAGGCAAGCGTTCCCTGATACCCGTAAGGCGAACCGGCCAAAAATGGCGTTCCGAACCGTTTCTCCAGAATCTGCGCCGCAGGCAGCCCTTCTTCCCGCAAAATCAAATTCAAAGCGGCGCCGCCCATCTGCTCTATATCGCTGATACTGGTTTCCCCACACAGGCACGCCCCGATTTTCAGCCCAAATCCCCGCTCCAGCAGTTCTTCCAGTTCCCACCGGTCGGACAGCGCCCGGTATGACCCCATGGAAAATCCAATGAGATTCACCGTATCCGGCTGGGGTTCCGGATGTTCCGCCGGCAATTCCTGGGCTAAGAGTTTATATGCTTCCAGAAGGCCCACGCTGTAATCCCCCCGGAATCCCCCCTGCTCAAAGGCGATGAGCCGGGCTTTCACTTTTTCCTGCATATAGCTGCAAACGCCCTTCATATCTGTTCCGATGACCGCCGCCACCGAGGATGCCACCACAAAAATCACTTTGGGAGCAAAATTCCGGTCGATTTCCACCAACGCTTTTTCCAGCCGGGACACATCCCCCATCACCACGTCGTCCTCACTCATGTGGGTGGTGAACAGCCGGTTCTGCTGGCTTTCGCCCAGTTCTCCGAAAAGCCCCATGCTGAAATGGGTGGTTCCCGCCGGTCCGTATTCCAGGATCACGCAATCCTCAATGGCCAGCAGGCTCCATAAAATCCCCATCCGGTCGGAAGGAGTGGGTAAAAAACGGGTCAAACTCATGCCTGCGCCTCCTTTTGATAACCTTTTGCTTCCCGAGACGCCCGAACAAGTTCTCCGCTGATAAATTCCGTAACCTCAAAGCCCAGCATGGCCGAAGCCGCGTCGCTTCGTACAACAGCAATTCCCTTTTTCCGCAGGCGGGGCGCATATTCGTGTCCCAGATAGAGGCTGGGATGCAAAACATCATACACATATTGCAGCGGGGCAATATTGGCGGTTTTCGTGACATAAGGGTCGGCGTTTGCCAGAATGTCCGCAAGGTATTCCTGATCCCGTTCCGGTTCCACCGAAACGGTCTGGATAACCTGCGGGACCATGCCCAATTTTACCATAAACTGGTTAAATTCCAGGCAGTCAAATGGAGTGTTGCCGTAAATGTAGGAAACGCCCTGCAATTCCGGATTCGCTTTGGCGGCAGCTTCCTTGGCTTTCCCGTAAAGCGTTTGGATTTCGGCGGGAAGTTCCATTTCCAGCGCCGCAAAAAGCGTTTCATAGGCTTTCAGAATCCGGTCCGGGTCGGTAAATTTGTCAAAGAAAACATAAGGAGTCCCGAATTTTTCCCGCATTTTCTGAGCCAGAGGCAGAGCGATGGCATTGACTACGATATTGACTTTGGCGGAAGCTGCTGCGGCAATTTCCTCCACCGTACAGCCGCAGGGAAGCTGCATTCCGATTTTTACGCCGTTTTCCCGCAGAATCCGGAAAAGTTCGGTGGTTTCAAACTTTCCCATCCGCTGCCCCAGAAGATTGACGGTTCCGGCAGGGGGGCATTCCTGCATCAGGGCAAAACAGGCGGTAATGGTCCGCTCCAATCCGGGGAGGTGATTTTCGCACTTGAAATGCTCGGTATGTACCGATAGAAAAGGAATCCCGTATTGTTCGGTGTAAGCGTCCGCCATAGAATCGGTGTCGTCGCCGATTACCTCCACCACGCAGGTGGTCACCAGAAAAACCGCCCGAGGGTTATATTCCGCAACCAGCTCCGCCACAGCGGAATCCAGTTGTGCCTTACAGCCAAAGGTTACGTCCCGGGCGTCCAGCACTGCCGAAACGCACCGTCCGCCCAAACCGCCGAACTCGTCGGAATGGAGCGTCATATGCTTAGTGTAATAGGCGCATTCGTCGGTTCCCACCACCAGCAGCACCGCATCCTTGATTCCCCGCACCGCCATAGCCGCCCCCATCAAGGGACAGTGCGTACCGGGGAACATGGCGTAAGTCAGCTGGCGGATGTCCTTGGATGTTGTGATATCCCGCAGCTTTTTCAGCTGAGAGAGAATTTCATTTCCATCTATCATGCTGTGAAAATCCTTTCGTTACGAGATTTCGCGGTAGGCGATCAATGGATTTTTCCGGCCGGGAATGTGCAGGATTTCACAGTCCACATCGTAGACCTCCTTCATCATCCGGCTGGTGATGACTTCATCCGGCGTGCCTTCGCTGTATTTGCGTCCTTCTTTAATGACCACAATCCGGTCGCTGACTTCCAAAGCCTGGCTTAAATCGTGGAGGACCATAACCACCCCGATCCCGGACTCCCGGTTCAAACGCCGCACCAGCCGCATGGTTTCCAGCTGGTGGGAGATGTCCAGGTAAGTAGTCGGTTCGTCCAAAAAGAGGATTTCCGGCTGCTGGGTCAAAACTGTGGCAATCCAAACCCGCTGGGATTCGCCGCCGGAACACTGATTGATGGATTTTTCCCGCAGTTCCCAGGTTCCGGTAACTTTTAACGCCCAGTCGATTACCTTTTCATCCTCGGCGCTGTTTTTGCTGTACCATTTCTGATAAGGCATCCGTCCGTAACCCACCAGATCCTTGACCTTGAAATCCGGGGGCGCCGAGTGCCGCTGAGGCAGGACCCCTACCCGTCTGGCCAGCTCCTTGGCCTCGAATTGCAGCAAATCCCGACTGTCCAGCCGCACAATTCCTTTCCGGTATTTTAATAGCCGGGTCAATGCCTTTAAGACGGTGGATTTCCCGGAGCCGTTTGGCCCGATAATGGTGGTGATTTCCCCTTTTTTTACCTGGATGTCCATATCCTGAACCGCCACATATTCCCCGTAGCCGATTTCCAGGTTGCTTGCACTAATTTCCACTGACTTTCCCCCTCTTTCTCAGCAAATACAGGAAGAACGGCCCGCCGCAGACAGCCATAACGATTCCCACCGGGATTTCCATTCCCGGCACAATCGTCCGTCCTACCGTATCGGCGGCCAGCAATACTACCGCCCCCAGCACGACGCTGGTGGGAAGCATGGCTTTATAGTCCGAGCCGACCAGGATCCGGGCAATATGCGGCACTACAAGCCCTACAAAGCCGATCATCCCGGCCACGGAAACGGTGGAGGCCGCTAAAAAAGCCGCCACACCGGACAGCAGCACCCGGCTGCCATTGACCTTCACCCCTAAACTTTTTGCCATTTCATCCCCCAGCTGAAGGGCGTTGGCGCTCTTAATGCAAAGGAAGGCCAATACCAGCCCGACAGCGGCATATACCGCCAGGAGCCGCACCTGATACCAGCTCCGTCCGGACAAGCTGCCGTTCATAAAGGCCAGCACCCCTTCCAGGCTGTCGGAATTCATCAGCTGCAAGAGGGAGTTATAGGCTCCCAGCACCGAGTTAATGGCCACGCCGGACAGGATAATCCGGGTAGGGTCCACCCCTTCTTTCCAGGCCATGGTGTAAATCAGCACACAGGCCAGCGCCGCGCCTCCAAAGGCAAAAAGCGGCACGGAGGCAGTGAGGTTTGGAAACAAAAGCAAAATCGTAGTAGCGGCGGTTCCGGCTCCCGCTGAAACGCCGATGGTTCCGGGATCAGCCAGGGGATTCCGCATTACCGACTGCAGCAGCGCGCCGGCAGCCGCCAGCGACGCGCCGATAAGGATTGCCAGGATAACCCGCGGCAGGCGCAGGTTCACCACAATGGTCTTAATGGGGGATTTTTCCTCCCGGAACACTGCATCCAGGATTTCCAGGATGGAATAGCCGGCGCTGCCCACCGCAATGGACAGCAGGCAAAGGACGGCTAACAAAATCAGCAGTACCAGCATCACGGTGCTGAAACGCAGGAGAGAGATTTTTTGTCCTGCTTTCATTGGGCGCTCTCCCCATAGTGGGCTTCAATGGTATCAATAAACTCATTCATATTGTCGATGATGCCGATGCCGGTGCTGGCGATAAAGCTGGAGGAGAAATAGAGGATGTCCCCATTTGCCACAGCCGCAATGCTGTTCCAGTATTCGGGATTATTGGCGAAATCCTCCTCCATGAGCTTTTGATGCTCTGCCGCGTCGGTGCTGCCGCCCACACAGAGCACTAAGTCCGGCTCATAACTGAGGGCTGTTTCCAAATCAAGCTGCGCCATAGACGCTTCGCTGTTTTCATATACGTTCTGGAAACCCATCATCGCAGCCATGGAAGCCAGCGTCCCTTCGGCAGTCTGAATATAGTGGGTAGGGGGAGAGGATTGCAGCACCATGACGCTCTTTTCCGCGTATTTCTCCTGCAGCCCAGCAAGGCGTTCTTCCAGCTCGTCAAAACGCCCCATGATGGCCGCGCCTTCCTCTGAATCCGCTCCAAAGGCGTCTACCAGGGCCTGCGTCTGCATTTTGACCGACTCGTAGGGGACAGTATGACCAGCGTCCACATAATAAACCGGGATACCGGCGTCATCCAGGGCTTTGCCGTAAGTTTCCTGGGAGGTATACCCCATGACCACCAGATCCGGTTCCAGCGCCACCACCGTTTCAATGTCAAAGTTGGAATTCATGGCAGTGTTAAGTTTTTCGGTTGCTGCGTCCAGATCTTCCGGCCATACGGTAACGCCCCCTTCCGGGATGGCGATCATCTCCACCCCCAGCTCATATAAGGCTAAAACCGGCGCTTTGGACATCACCACCACCCGCTGCGGTTCCGTTTCCAACACCAGCGGCTCTGTATAACCCCGTTCCTGCATATTTTCCGGATAGGAAATGGTCACACCGGCATCATCGGTTTCCTGGGAAGAAGCGGTGCTGCTTTCTTCCGCGCTGCTTTCGGTTTGAGAAGATTCCGAAACGCTGGATTCCACAGCGGCTTCCTCTCCGCAAGACGCCAAAGCGGTAAGGGACATGGAGACTGCCAAAAGGCCGATCATCATTCGTTTAAACATGATAAAACATCCTTTCTTCTAATCCAAATTTTTCTTCCAGCACAGCCATTCGTGTATTCATGGCGTTGATAACATGAACCCCTTTGGATGTGCCATATTCATTGGAAAGCCAGATCAAACTATCGTTTTAAGCTGCCTTTCATCATGATACTGCCTGCTGCGCAGGAACATCCTGACTTAATTCCAAAACCCGGCTGGCCAAATCCCGGTACACCTCATGCATGCGGGAATTTTCCAGGCCTTCAAATACCGTTTTCCCTTTTGCCTCCGCCGCCTGAATGTCCGGCGATCGGGGAACATACTGGATGATCTCCGTTCCGATTTCCGCCGCTGCCTGGGAAACGATCTCCTGTTCATTCTCAATGTTTTTGGCATTGAGAATCAGCCCGCCCAGACGGGCATATCCCCGTTTTCCAAAATTACGGATTGCTTGGGCAATATTGTTGGCTGCATAAAGGGACATCATCTCGCCAGAAGATACAATAAAAACTTCTCTTGCGTACCCTTCCCGGATCGGCATGGCAAAACCGCCGCAGACCACATCTCCCAAAACATCGTAAATGACAATATCGGGTTTATACACTCCAAAAGCATTCAGTTCCTCCAATTTTTCAAAGGCCGAAATAATTCCTCTTCCGGCGCAGCCAATTCCCGGAGTAGGGCCGCCCGACTCTACGCACAAGACACCGCCATAACCCGTAAACACAATATCCGAAAGAGTTAATTCATCTCCTTTCAGCCGCAGCTGTTCCAAAACTGTGGGGATTCTTTGTCCGCCCATGACTGTCTTGGTGGAATCAGCCTTTGGATCACATCCAATCTGCATGACCCGATACCCCATTTCAGCCAGCGCCGCTGATAAATTGGAGGTTGTGGTGGATTTTCCAATCCCGCCTTTTCCATAAATTGCGATTTTCCGCATGATGTTCCGCCTTTCTTTTTTCACGATCAATAACTTGACAAGCCGATACAATATGCTATAATGAACACAGTTCGCCTCGTCTAACTTTCGCAAGACATATTATAGCATACTCGAAACGCCAAAACCTTAAAAATGTTTCAGAATACTTCTAATATATTTCAAAACTGCTGCATCGAAGGAGCGCTTATTCAGATGGATCCCCAAAAAATCGAACTTCTTTTCAATCACAAGGAAATTTGTGAAAAACTGTTTTCAGGAGATTTACAAGCTTCTTTTCATCTGCTGGAAGAAAAAACAAACCAGATTACCAATCATTCCGGCGAGGAAGCCGATACTTATAAAGGGATTTTTTTGTGTTCCCTCAATCATTGTTTATACCATTATTTTTTGTTTCTGCATAATTGCTCTTTTTGCCAATGCTGTTACGATAATTTTCGATCCTTCCGATGGAATGATCCTTCCATTGAGCTGCTTGAAGAAGCAAGACAATTGCTCTTGTCCTATTACCAATGTATGGCCAAGGACTGCAATCATCATATTGCAGAAGCCTGCCAGTTCATCCAAAATCATTTGGCGGAAAAGCTTTCTCTGGATCGTGTAGCGGCACAGATCTACGTCAGTCGCTGCTATTTATGTCAGTTATTTAAAGAAAATATGCAGGAGAGCTTTTCGGAATATATTACACGCAAGAGGTTGGAACAGGCACAAATTCTATTAAAAACATCCCGCTTTTCGATTGATGAAATTGCTGAACAATGCGGTTTTTCATCATCCGGATATTTCTCGACAGTTTTCCGAAAATATTATGGACAAAGCCCAAGGGCGTATCGGAAAGCTGTCCAATAAAAAATAACTACTTGTTTCCTAGTGGTTTGCTCAGGCCCCAGAGGGGGGTATTTGCCAACTCCTGAAAGTGGTACTGTAAATATCATCGCATTACTTACCCTGCAACTGGTAAGCCAGTTTTTATTTGCTTCCTTAAGGCTTACAATAAATTGGAGGCTTCTTCACATTTCTTATAAATATCCAAAAATTGTTTTTGAGGGAAGCGGAT
>DVJP01000084.1 GCA_018716725.1 Candidatus Merdivicinus excrementipullorum
GAGGCCGCGGCCGGTATGGAGAACCTGGCAAGCGCGGGCTTTGAGGTGGGTGAGATCATTGAAGCCATGCCTGGTATGCTGGACCTTGCCGCTTCCAGCGGGGAGGATCTGGCAAGCAGTGCGGACATCGCGGCGTCTACCCTGCGCGGTTTTGGCATGGACGCCAGCGAAGCCGGCCATGTGGCGGATGTCCTGGCCCAGAACGCGGCAGCAACCAATGCGGCAGTGGCGGATACCGGTGAGGCGATGAAGTATATCGCTCCCCTGGCCAATACGGTGGGTCTTGAGTTTGAAGAAGTTGCTGCTTCCATCGGTATCATGGCCAACGCAGGCATCAAAGGCAGCCAGGCCGGCACGACCCTGCGCGGCGCCCTTTCCCGTTTAGCAAAACCCACAGACCCGATGATCGCCAAGATGGACGAGCTGGGTCTTTCTTTTTATAACGCGGACGGGCAGATGAAGTCGCTCTCCGAGATGGTCTCCATGCTCCAGACGAACATGGAGGGCCTGACGGATGAACAGAAGCAGAACGCCCTGGTGACCCTGTTCGGACAGGAAGCCCTCTCCGGCATGATGGTCTTAATGGAAGCAGGGCCGGAGCAGATCGACGCGCTGACGGATTCTTACCGGAACTGTGACGGCGCGGCTGCCAGCATGGCGGAAACCATGATGGACAACCTGGGCGGCGATATCGAGGAACTGGGCGGTTCCATTGAGACCCTCGCCATTTCTGTAGGTGAGATCATGGTCCCGGTCATCCGGGAGATCGTGGCAAAGCTGCAGGAATTTATGGATAAATTAAATGCCCTGGATCCGGCCACTAAAGAACTGATCGTCAAGATCGGCCTTGTGGTGGCGGCTCTGGGGCCGTTCCTTTTGATCCTTGGAAAGATCATCTCCGTGGCCGGCTCAGCCATGCAGGGGTTTGTGAAGCTGGCCCAGGGCGCAAGGCTCCTGGTGACCAACATTTCCGGAGCAAGCGGCATCTTCGGGAAACTGGGGGCGGCCCTTGGGGGCATTTCGGCGCCTGTCATGGCGGTGGTGGCTGTCATCGGGACGCTTACTGCCGCATTTATGACCCTGTGGAACACCAATGAGGGGTTCCGGACTGCCATTACAGAAATCTGGAACGGAATCGTGACCACGGTCCAGGGCTTCTGCCAGGAGATTGTGGAAAAGATCAATACCCTGGGCTTTGACTTCCAGAACATCACCGAGGTACTGAAAGCCATCTGGAATGGGTTCTGCAGTGTGCTGGCTCCTGTGTTTACCGGCGCGTTCCAGCTGATTTCGGATACGCTCAGTGTGGTCCTAAATACCATCTCCGGCCTCCTCTCTGTGTTCATTGGTATTTTTACCGGGGACTGGCAGGGCGCCTGGGAAGGCGTGAAGCAGATATTCGTTGGCATCTGGGAGTTTATAAAATCTACCTTCAGTAACGTCCTGAATACACTGAAGGGGGTAGCGGATGCGTTCCTTGGCCTGTTCGGGACCGACTGGAATACGGTGTGGACTTCCGTCAAGACCTTCTTTGAGGGCGTGTGGAACGGGATCAGTTCCTTCTTCGACAGCGTGCTTTCCGGTATCCAGTCGGTAGCGACTACGGTGTGGACGGCAGTCAGCACCTTTTTTACCACCGTGCTTACCGGGATACAGACCACCTTTAGCACCATCTGGACGGCCATTACTACTGCTGTGTCTACGGCGATGACAGCCATCCGGACTACAATTTCCACGGTGTGGACAGCCATTTCCACGGCAGTTTCCACCGTTTTAAATACCATAAAAACTGCCGTTACCACGGTGTGGACGGCGATTTCGACTGCCATCAGCACGGTGATGAATACCATCTGGACGACCATCACGAGCATCTGGAATTCCATCTATAACACCATTTCGCCGCTGCTTGAGGCATTCCGTTACCTGTTCTGGGTGATCTGGGAAGCGATCAAGATTTTGATCAGCAATGCTCTGACCACGATCCAGACGACTATCACAAATATCTGGAACGGCATCGTGGCTTTCCTGACGCCTCTGCTTAACGGTTTAAAGACGGTATTTACTACAATCTGGAATTCCATTAAAACGGTCATTACTACGGTGCTTACTGCTATAAATACGGCGGTGACGACAGCCTGGAATGCCATCAAAACTGTGGTGACAACGGTGCTCAATGCGATCAAAACCGTAGTGACCACAATGTGGAACGCCATCAAAACAGCTATTACCACTGTAGTGAATGGTATCAAGTCGGTCATCACAACCGGCTTTAACGCCATCAAAACTGTAGTGACGACCGTGATGAATGCGGTAAAATCGGTGGTTTCCACAGTGTGGAACGCCATTAAATCAACGGTATCAACGGTGGTAAACGGCATCAAGTCCGTGATTACGACCGGGTTTAACGCTGCGAAGAGTGCCGTATCCACAGTCATGAACAGTATCAAAACGACCGTTACAAGCATCTGGAACAGCGTAAAGAGCGGCATCTCCACGACCATCACGAATATTAAGACCACCATCACAAACGGCTTTAACTCGGCGGTGTCCTTTATCAAGGGGCTGGCAGGGCAGGCCTTTAGCTGGGGTTCGGATATCATCAACGGCATTGTAAACGGCATTAAGTCCTGTATCGGGAATGTCGCCTCGGCGGTCATCAGCGTGGCGGATAAGATCCGGTCCTTCCTGCACTTTTCCGTGCCGGATGAAGGCCCCCTTACCGATTTTGAAAGCTGGATGCCGGACTTCATGCAGGGGCTGGCAGATGGTATCACCTCCAATGTGGGCCTTGTGGAGACGGCGGCAAACAGCCTGTCCACGACGCTTTCCACTGCCATTACGGAATCCATGGCCGGTGTGGAGGCGGCAGTAAAGACGAGCTGGGCAAATATCGGAGCAGCCTTGCAGAGCGGTGCTTCCACTGTCCAGAGTGCGGTAAGTTCCATTAAGAGCCAGATCACGTCTGGATTTGCTGCTGTCCAGTCTACTACCGGGACGGTATGTGATGCAGTGAAAACGAGCATCTCCACCAGCTTAAATGCGGCAAAGAGTGCCGTCACCTCGGCGGTGAGCAGCTTAAAATCTAGTGTAACTTCAGGATGGAACAGCATCAGGTCCTCCACCACCAGTGCATGGAATGGGATAAAGAACACCCTGAGTTCTGCATGGAAGTCTATCCAGAGTACCACGAAATCTGCGGTGAACGGCTTAAAATCCAGTGTAACTTCAGGATGGAACAGCATCAGGTCCTCCACCACCAGTGCATGGAATGGGATAAAGAGCACCCTGAGTTCTGTATGGAAGTCTATCCAGAGTACCACGAAATCCGCGGTGAGCAGCTTAAAATCCAGCGTGACCACTGGATGGAACAACATTAAATCTTCCACCACAAGCGCTTGGAACAGTGTGAAGAGCAGCCTTACAAGCGCCTGGAATTCCATTAAGAGTACCACGAAATCTGCAGTAAGCAGCCTGAAATCCAGCGTGACCACTGGATGGAATGGCATCAAGTCAGTAACCACCACTGCCTGGAATGGGGTAAAGAGCAGTATTTCCAGCACGATGTCCCGTGTGAGAAGCACGGTATCCTCTGCCATGAGCAATTTGCGCTCCACGGTATCCTCCGGGGTATCCGGCATTAAGGGCAGCTTTAGTTCCCTGTCCAGCCTTGCGTCCTCCGCCTACCGGTGGGGCAATGATATCTGCTCCCAGATGGCGGCAGGTGTGCGTGCGGCGGCAGGGGCGGTTATTTCTGCCGCCAGGAGCGTAGCTTCCAGTGTGAGCAGCCTCCTGCACTTCTCTGTGCCGGATGAGGGACCCCTTGCGGACGCAGACACCTATATGCCGGACTTTATGGAGCTTCTGGCAAAGGGCATCACGGGAAATACCGGGACGGTCCTGGATAAGGTAAAAGCCCTTGCTGGCGCTTTACGGGAGGAAATGCAGGATACGGGAGACGGCGATCTGTTTGGATTTGAGAAGCTACGGAACCTGAAACTCCCCAAGATCGACCTACCGGAGTTTTCCCTTCCACAACCGGCCTTTGCTGGTATGGCGGCGGGAGGAGTGACCACCAATAATACCACTAACAACAACCAGAAAACCACCAACCTGGGCGGTGTACACATCACGGTCAACGGTTATAACGCCAGAAGCGATGATGAGCTGGCAAGGGTGGTGGCGGACAAGATCAACGGCATGATCTCTGAGGATGATGCTGTGTTCAAATAAGACTCAACTAAGACAGAAGGAGGGAATGAAATGCCGGTTTCACCATTTGATACAAGGGGGCGGTTTACGAGAAACTACCTCTTATTTGCGGGCAGGAACAGTAAGGAGTTCCTGCTCTACCTTTCCGGCCCCGGTGTCTATGATTCGCCGGCGGCGGATGTGGAGGCAACGGCTGTGCCGGGGAAAAACGGCGACATCTTAACGGAGAACGCCAGAACCGGGCAGCGGCGCTTCCACAACCTTGACATCGAGTATGATGTCTTTTTCTTTGATGGGATACCGGCCAAGACCACGGCGGTCAAGAGCTGGCTGTTATCTCCGGTGGGCTACCAGAAGCTCTCCGACACCTACAACCCGGACTTCTTCCGGATGGCGGTGTGTAAGGATGCGGTGGAGTTTGAAGTGACGAGGCACAAGGCGGCGAAGATGAAGCTCACCTTCCACTGCAAGCCCCAGAGATGGAGCGTGGCGGGGCAAAAGCCGGTGCGCATGGACGCTCCGGGAACGATAAGAAATCCCTTTTCCTTTGCCTCACAGCCCATCATCCGGGTGTACGGGACCGGCGCAGGGGTGCTGTATGTGGGGGATAACGCCATCACCATCCACAGCATCGACCAGTACGTGGACTTAAACTGTGAAACCCACAATGCCTACAATGCAGGTGGCTTCTGCAACCAGACCATCCTCTCCGAAGATTTCCCGGAGCTTGCCCCCGACAGCACCCGGATTACCTGGACGGGAGGCATTTCCTATGTGGAAGTCACGCCAAGGTGGTGGACGCTATGATCCCATGCCTTTATGATTCTTCTGAAACGGAGTATGCCGACAATGGTATCGGGAAGCTCTCCGACTGCCAGTCCTGCGTGGTCACAGAGAAGCGGAACGGGAGCTATGAGCTGAAGATGGAATACCCGGCGGAGGGCATCCATGCGGATTACCTGCAGGAGGGGAACATCATCCTGGCAAAGCCGGCCGACCAGGTACAGAGCCAGCCCTTCCGGATCTATAAGATCACGACCCCGCTGTCCGGGGAACTGGAAATCTGCGCAAGGCATATCTCTTACCAGCTAAACTTTATCACGGTCCCTCCCCTGTCAGCATCCGGCTGTCCGGCTGCCCTCGCGGCCCTAAAATCCAAGGCCACCACGGACTGTCCCTTTACGTTCTGGACGGACCTGACCTCGGGTGCGGGATTTAACCTTACTGTCCCGGTATCCCTGCGCAGCGCCCTGGGCGGTGTGGATGGGTCGGTACTGGATACCTATGGCGGGGAGTATGAGTGGGACCGCTACACGGTGCGGCTTCATCAGGCCAGGGGGCGGGACAACGGGGTGCGCATCGTCTACGGCAAGAACCTCATCGACTTCAAAATGGAGCGGAATATCGAGAATGTTATCACCGGCGTCCATCCCTACTGGAAGAACCAGGAGACCGGCGCGGTGCTGGAGCTACCGGAGAAGGTCATCACGGTATCCGGAAAATCCGTCCCCTATGAACGGATCGTTCCCTACGACTGTACGGAGCAGTTTGAGTCGCAGCCTAGCGTGGACGCCCTCCGCAATCATGCGGCAAGTTACCTGAAGACCACGACTCTTACTGACCCCAACGTGGACATCACCATCGACTTCCTGCAGTTATGGGAGACGCCTGGGTATGAGGATATCGCGGAAGCCGAGCGTGTGCAGATGTGTGACACGGTGTGGGTGTATATCTCCAAGCTGGGCATTGAGGTTTCCTCTAAAGTGACGGAAACGGAGTACGATACACTGCTGGAAAAGTACAAGAGCGTGACGCTTTCAAACTCTGTGGTCAGCAGCCGGAGCAGCTCCCTTGCCGCCTCTCTGGGCAGCATTAAAAACGAGGCGAGCAATGCCTACCAGACCGCCATCCGGGTGGAAAGTTCCATCTCGGATGTGACCGCCCTGGCGGAAAACCAGGGGTATTACAATGTGCTGGCGGCGGCCCTGATGGGGCTCCATTATTCCAGCGGTACGGACAATAACGGCAACGTGGTGCGCTATGCCTATAACGCGGTGTCGCTGGAAGCTTCCACCCGCGCATGGCGGAGCGGGCCGGACGGGCTGTTTTACTCTACCAATGGCGGCAAGACCTGGCAGTACGGCTGGGATACGGATTATCAGGCTGTCTCCACGGTGTTTGATACCCTTTCTATCCTGGCAGGGCAGATTCGTGGAGGAACGATTGATACACAGCTCATACGGATCTCAGGAAACGCCTACTTTCACTGGACGGGTAACGCGATCCTCCTGACTGACCCACAGGACACCAGCCGCATGGTAAAAATCGGGCTGTATGCAGACGGACGCTACGGCATTGCAGTAAGCTCAGACGGCGGCAGGATATGGGAGGAAAGTCTGGGATTTGAGGGTGTGAGGTTATCAGAAGAGACACCGCAAAACCTCGATGAGCGGTATGGTAAGGAGCAGATCACGGTATCTGAAAAAGCACCGGAAGCACCGGAATCCGATACCCTCTGGATTGATAAGACCATGAGTGAGCCCTTCCCGAAAAAACGGACACGAAAAAGAGCGAAAAAACGGAATGAATCATAGAAATGCTGAGGGATGCTCACTCACGCTGCGTGGGAGATCATCTGTGTTTCAAATTGCGCGGGAGAAAGTCCCCCCAAAGCGGAGTGAGGCCGCAGCGTGTTGTAAAATGCCTCCATGTAAGCGAAAATATCCGTCTGAGCGGAAGCCCGCGTCTGGTACTGCTTCAGGTGAATGAGTTCGCACTTTAAACAACTGAAAAAGTTTTCCGCCACAGCGTTATCATATGGATCCCCCCGGCGGGACATGCTTTGCCGGATCCCATAGGCGGCCAATGTCTCCCTATAGGCCGCAGCCGCATACTGAACTCCCCGGTCGCTGTGGAAAATCAGCCCCTTTGCCGGTTTCCTCCGGCGGTACGCCATCTCCAGGGCCGCTAAGGTCAGCCGGGCGTCAATCCGGCTGGAAAAAGCGTACCCCACAATCTTTCGTGTGCACAAATCCTTCACAATGGCTAAATAGAACCAGCCCTCGGCCGTTGGAATGTAGGTGATGTCGCCCACCCATGCCTGATCCGGACGGTTAAAAGAGAAATTCCGCATCAGCAAATTCGGCGCAATAGGCTGGCTGTGCTGGGAATTGGCGGCAGCTTTGTAGGCCCGGCGTCTGGCAGAGTATATCCCCAGTATCCGCATCTGCCGATGGATCCGCTTCCGGGAGCATCCGAATTCCGGCTTCAGCATACAAGCGAGGCTGTCCAGGCCCATAGCCGGATACTTTTGGTGCAGTTCCAGAAGCCGACGCTTTAACGCCTGATTTTCCTGCTCACGGCGGCCTGGCTTGTGTCTAAGCCAGCCGTAATACCCGCTGCGGGAAATTCCCAGTTCCCGGCATACCTGCTTCACAGAGGCTCCCTGGCGGCTTAGTTCCTGGGCGCAGCGGTATTTTTCCTCTATGGTTTGGACAGGATGCCGACGGATTTTTTTAGGATTTCAATGATCTCCTCCTTTTCTCCCAGCTGCTTGCGCAGGGCGCGGATTTCCCCTTCCAGCTCCCGGATTTTCTGCTGTTCCTGATTATACCGGCTCACCTGTCCCATCTGGACCCCGGAGGCTTTCAGCCAGCTGCGCAGGGTATCGATGCAGATGCCAAGCTCTTTTGCCACTTCCACTGGCTGGCGGCCCTGCTGTGTTACCATTTGTACTGCTCCGGCCTTGAACGTTTCGTCATATCGCGGCGGCGCTGTTCCTGTTTTTTTCTTCGTTTCCATTTTCTTTTCCCCCTTTCCTTTCCAGTTTACTCCCTTTTTTCCTGTCCGTCAATTTGGGTATGGGGGGCAGATCATCAAACGGGAAACCTGCGATGTGAGCAGCAAGGATCTTGTCAGGCTTCTGTATCGAAGCTGTCGATGGAATCCTGATATGACTTACAGAATACCGGGAATGGGTTATCCTGACTCCTTTGCTGTGTCCTTTGACCTGCATAAAGCTTTTGAGATAAACGAAAAATGAGTGCGGGAAGAATGGCATGGCTGTGGGTAACTTATCTTCCTGAATCATTTTACTATGAATTGAACATTTCTGTCGGGGATAAAGTCTCCCGTCTGAGGATGATATTATCATTCGCATTATAAAGCGAAAAGAATGATATTATCATTTCTGATGGAAATAATGAACTTTTCAGTCCCATAGACCCTTTTGACCGTTGGTTGTAAAACTGACGGTCTTTTTATTTTTGTCTAAAATGAGAAAATTGATGAATTTTTCGGAAAATGAAGTTCATTCGTTGATTTTACGCTCAGAAAATGAGCATTTTGCGCGTCGATGCCGCCATTATAAATCCAAAGACAGTAAAGCCGAATGGCTACCCTCCGACTGACCCTTCCAACTATCGCTCTATGAGAGAAGTATACGGATTGGATCCGGCGATGAGCGAATAATCGTTAACAGCCAACTGGCGTCCCCATCCTGGAGGTTCTATTCTTCAGGATGGCGGCTCCGCCGCATTCATTATCTGTCCGAAACCGTGATTTCCTCTTTCCGGGCAGGTGATTTCCAAAACACCGGACAGGCGCTTTCAGCGCACTGGTATATCCACCTATGACGACTGCTCCTGGATGCCAGATGACCGGTTCCAAGACGCGGTCTCAGCCGCTGTGGACGAGTTCATGGGCAAAACGTCGGAGGCAGATTTTTATTAATACCATCCGCCGGGTCACCGATTGGTGACCCGGCGATTTATATTGCCACCAGGTTTGACGGTTACGATTTGACGTTTACGTCTGATTGATACTTCAGTTTATATTCTGTCGGGGTCAAATCGGTAAATTTCCGGAAAATAGTCGTAAAATAATTCGTTGTATTAAATCCTACCGCCACGCCGATGTCCACAATTTTCATGTTCGTATTCCGCAGTAAATTTTGGGCGTATTGAATGCGGAATTCATTGAGGTAGACGGAGAAAGGCATCCCAATTGCATTGAGAAAAAGTTGCCCTAAATAGGACGGGGAAACAGAAATAGCATTTCCGATAAGCTTTAAGCTGATTGGTTCAGCAAAATGCTGCCGGACATAATCTATCAGGTAGGATACATAGTCGTTGCTGTCCTGAACAGTGCTTTCCGGCTTCTGTCGCAGCATGGATACCGCCCGGCCGATGGCACCCACCATATCCTGAACTGTGTTGATCTCAAAAAACTGGCCGTTTTCCTGGAGTTCTTCAAACATCGCTGACGGCGGTTGAAAAGGATCCAGTTCGGAAAAGAGGGCGGATAAAAAAAACAGAAATGAGTTTTGAAGCAGACTGGTTATGTATGTCCCATTCGGTGGAAAGGCTGCTTTCACCAGGTTTACAATCTGCTCCTGCTTTTGCAGGATGATATTTAGGCGAAGTTCCTGCAGCAAACCCGTAGAAAAATAATGGCGGGAATTTGTAAATATTTCATCATAGGAAAATAACAGCGGCCTGGCGGAGAGCAGCATGGCGCAGCGGTGCAGCTTTTGCGCGTGCCAGAAACTGCGGTACAGCAAGGCCTGGGAGGTTTCCACGGAGCCAATGCAGACCAACGCCCCGGCGCCGCATTCCGTCATTGCGTCATAGTTTAGCCGTTCCGCAATCCGCGCCGTTTCCGCTTCATCCACTACATGGCCGTAGCCCAGTAAAATCAAGGTTAGGCAGGCATCGTTTTGGGCGATACAAAACCCTAGCCGATGTTCTTCCAGCCTGCGGGAAATCAGAGCGGATATCCTGCGGTTAATATCAGGGCTGTTCTGATGGCGAAAATCAAAAATGACGGCGCAAAAGGACAGGGCATGGATATTCAGCTCAGCGATTTCCGCTTTTTCTTCGATCTGGAAGGGATCAATGCTGTTATTGAGCCAGGCGTGCAGAAAGTTTTCCTGTAAAAAGTGATGGTGAAGCTGCTGTTCCTGTTTTTCCTTTTGAATGCTTTTTACGATGCTGACCAAGGTGGAAGAAAGCTCCTCGGCGTTCACTGGCTTTAGGAAATAGTTTTCGATTCCCAAAATTGCGGCGGCTTTTACATATTCAAAATCATCATAGCCGCTTAACACCAGGCACCGCGTTGCATATCCCTGCTTTTTGATATACCGCAAAAGCCCGATCCCGGAAAGTTCCGGCATTTGGATGTCTGTCAGCAGGATATCCACCGGGTGGTTTTCTAAATATTCTATGGCGTCCGGTGCGTTATAGCAGGGCGGACAGAGAGTAATGCCGTATTCATCCCAGGCAATCAGTTTTTCTAAGCCTTGAAAGACAAAAGGCTCATCATCGACAATCAGCAAGCTGTACATTCTGTTCTCCTTTCCCGGTGGCTTGGTTATAAAATGCTGGTTTCCAACGCCTTCAGCTCATCTACAGTCATTTTTTGTAGCCGCATTGTGACAGTTGTGGATTCCCCCTCCACGCTTTCCAAAAACACGCCGTAGCGGTCCCCGTAAACGATTTTAATGCGGTCATTGACATTGGTCAATCCAATGCGGGTCAGCGTATTTTTTGAGGCAGTAGTTTCCAAAGTCTTTTGAATTTTTTCCAGGGAAGCCTGGGAAATCCCGATGCCGTTGTCGCGGATTTGGATGACAATGTCCTGCCCTTCCTCCAATACGGATACGGAAATCTGATAGCAGGGGATGCTTTGGTCAAATCCGTGCACCATGCAGTTTTCGATGAGCGGCTGTAAAAGATTGCTTAATATCCCGCAGGAAATAAGCTGCGGCGAGATTTCCGTTTGATAATGGATCCGGTCCGGATAGCGGAGCTGGAAAAGGGAAATGTACATTTCCGCGTATTTCAATTCCGCCCCAATGGAGGAAACCGTTTGTTTTTTATAGCTCTGGCGCAGCAGAGTGGCCAGGGCGTAGATAAGCTGCGCCGTATCCAGCGCGTCCTCTTCAACGGACTTCATCCGGATCGCTTCCAGGGTGTTGAACAGGAAGTGCGGGTTGATCTGAGACTGCAAAAGCTGGAAGGAAATGTTCTTCTTCTGGATCTCGTATTCATAAGCGCGTTTCAGGTAGGTTTGCTGTTCTTGAAATACTTCGGCGAATTCCTGGGCGATTTCCTCAATTTCATCGGTGCAGGTGGATTTTTGCGGGATCCGGTTCATCTGGTCTGTCCGGGAAGTTTTGATTTCCTTGATCAGGCTGTAAACACGGCTGGCGACTTTCTTGGTAATAAAGTAAATGGCGACCGTCCCGATCCCTCCGGCCAGCAGCATAAAGGTAAAGGTAACCAGTAAAATGTAGCGAGTATTCTTGGTGATTTCCTGCATGGAAAAGAGACAGACAATGTTTAAGCCCAGATCATTTTCTGAGTTTCGCAGCGCACACACTTGTCTGTTATCTAAAAACATGGTGTCATACTGGCGTTTGCTGTCGGATATGCTAAACTCGGGAACTTTCCGCAGGGTTTCCCATATGTCCGGCCGCGTCCCCGAGTAAATTCCCTCCGAATCATAAATGGCGGAGCCTTCGGGATTGAAGGCCAGGTATTCAGACGCGGCGTCTTTTTCAAACTTTGATACGATTTCATTCAAAGAAGACGGGATCATATCAATAATCAAATAGCTGTGCAGCCTGCCGGATAAATAATACTCGTTGATAGGGATCACCACACGCAGGTGCGGGGAGGAGAAAATGGTGTCCGGCGAGGCCATGATGATGGGCGCGTTGCCATTCTGCTGGAAAAGCTCCGCGTTCTGCTTTAGAAAGATGGATTCCAATGAATCGGATTGGCGGTACTGCGGCGTCTTTCCGGCTGTAGTTAGGTCCTGTTCTTCAATCCGGTAGAAGCTGACCTTTTGAAAATCATTATAAGTATTGAGCAGGCGGGAGGCGTAATTCATAAATTCCGGCTTATTGCGCTGAAATTCATCGGAACTTTTGCTGAAATATTGAAGCAGTTCCCGGTTATTATAGAGCTCATAGTAAAAATCATAACGGATCTTTTCCGCGTTGGCCTTGGTTAGCTCAAATTGTTCGTTCAGCTCATCAATCGTCCGCACAAAGTAATCAATGTCACTTTCCAGCTGAACGGAATGAAGGTATCCGCCGAAAATGGAGCCCAAGACCAGCAGAATCAGAAGGTACACTCCCGTAATCAGGAGGGTCAGCTTATTAAACAGCTTGTCTTTGATGTATTTTTTGTAGAAATTCAAAGCGCTGTCACCATACCTGTCCATTTGATGTAATGAGAAATTGTTTACAGTTATTATATCACATTGTATTTATTAAGACAATATTTTCTTTGTATTTAAAATTTTTGTAGTAATATTTGCAATTTTTGAAATTTACATCAAGTTCATAATGCGGTAAAATATAAATCAAAGAAAAACATTGGAGGGGAGCGGCTTTGAAACTCAAGAATTTTTTAATTGGGGAGTACAAAAACGGAAGTTGGATTTTGTGGTGCATGGCCATACCTTGCGTAATCTTTTTCATTATGTTCAGTTATGTCCCGCTGTTTGGCTGGCTGTATGCGTTTTTTGACTACAAACCGGCTGTGAATTTATTTCAATGCGACTTTGTGGGGCTGAAATATTTTAAGCGGCTTTTCGCGGAGCCGGAAGTGTGGACGGCCCTGCGCAACACCCTGGCCCTCAGTTTTTTGGGAATGCTCACATCGCCGCTGTCGGTTATTTTCGCTATTTTGCTGACGGAATTCAAATCCGTGAAATTCCAGAAAACGATCCAGACGGTTACAACGTTTCCAAACTTCATCAGCTGGATTATTATTTATTCCATCGCGCTGATCTTTTTCTCCGTGGACGACGGCGCTTTAAATAAAGTCCTGCTGTCCCTTGGCTGGATCGACCAGCCCACCAACCTTCTGGCTAATAAGGACGCGGTTTGGCCCCTGCAAACCATCTTGGGAATTTGGAAAGGCTTGGGCTTCGGCTCCATCGTTTATTTCGCCGCCATCAGCGGCATCGACGGGGAACTATATGACGCCGCCTCCGTTGACGGCGCAGGCCGGTTCCAAAAGATTTGGCACATTAAGGTCCCCGGCGTTATGCCAACCTTTGTCGTCTTGTTCCTGCTGGGAATCGGCGGTATCTTAAACAGCGGTTTTGAGCAGCTCTATGTCTTTTATAATCCGGCGGTTCATGAAACCATTCAGACCCTGGATCTTTACGTCTATAAAATTGGTATCGAGCGGAACAGCTACTCCTTCTCCACCGCAATCGGCATTACGAAAACCTTGGTAAGCCTGGTACTCTTGACTTTCGCCAATTGGACCGCGAAAAAGGTCCGCGGCAACGCGATTCTGTAAGAAAGAAGGTCCATCATGAAAACGAAAAAAAGAATCAACCAGGATACGCCGGCTGAAAAATTTTTCCTGTTCCTGACAGGCTTGGTGCTGGTTATTTTCGCTATCTGCTGCGTGTATCCGTTCTGGTATGTGCTGATTTATTCTTTAAGCAGCGCGGACAAGGTACGGGAAGGGCTCAGCTTCCTGCCCAAGGGCTTTACCCTGGAAAACTACCGGAAGGTATTTGAACTGAAGCAAATTTACCACGCCATCATGATTTCCGGCCTGCGGGCAGTGATTGGCACCATCGTCACCCTGTTCTGCACATCCATGCTGGCATATATCGTATCCAAGCCCCAGTTTAAAGCCAGGAAATTCATTTTTCGCATGATGGTGTTCACCATGTATGTGGGCGGCGGCCTGATCCCATACATCCTGACCATGCGGGCCTATCATTTGGATAATACGTTCCTGCTGTACATCATCCCCAGCGCGTTCGGCGCTTACAACGCAATTTTGATTAAGACCTACATTGAGCAGCTTCCGGCAGGTCTTGAAGAATCTGCCATGCTGGACGGCGCCAATTATTTTCAGATTTTTATTAAGATCGTGATCCCCCTGTGCGTCCCTGTCCTGGCCGCCGTAGCTGTATTTACCGCCGTGGGGCAGTGGAACTCCTGGACGGACAACTTCTACCTGGTGCGGGATCCGAACCTTCAGTGCTTGCAGCTGATCCTGATGAATTACCTGAAGCAGTCGGAGGCTGTTGTTAAGGCGTTACAGCAGGGATTCAGCTATGACGAAATCAAAAACATGGTGCAGATTTCTCCTATGACCATCCGGATGACCGTCACAGTCGTTTCCGTTGTCCCCATCTTCTGCGTGTATCCGTTTATGCAAAAATATTTTGTCAAAGGCCTTCTTTTAGGCGCAATTAAAGGCTGAGGTATTTTGTAAATAATTATATTGGAGGTAAGCGAGTATGAAAAAGTTTTCCCGTTTCCTGATGCTGGCCCTGTGCTGCGGGCTTTTGCTCAGCAGCTGCGGCGATTCCGATACCACCGCTGATACAAGCGGCGGCGAAACGTCAACGGAGCCGGTTGTGGTAAAATACTGGGGAGGCAGCCCCGCCGGTATGGACGGCATCCAGGAGAATTTGATTGCCGATCAGATTGAGAAGGACATCGGCGTCCGCTTAAGCTGTTATGCAAATAGGGACGATGCGGCCCTGACCGCCATGTTTGCCAGCGGCGACGTGCCGGACCTGATCGACTTTAGCGGTTTGGCTGGTGAAAGCGGCGTGACCGCCACCAACCGCCTGATTGAGAACAACCGCCTTATGGAACTGGACGACCTGATTGCACAGTACGCGCCGGATATTCAGAAAATGGAGAACTATCTGCAGTTCCACCGGGACATCTATGGCAACGGTACTGGCAAATTATATGTCCTTCAGGGGTATATTGACAAAGCCAATGAAAAATGCACCAGCATGGGTGGATTCACAGTTCCATTCCACTATTATGCGGAACTGGGGTACCCGGAAATCCGCAGCATGGATGATATCTTGAATGTGGCCAACCAGATGGTGCAGAACCATCCCACCAATGAAAACGGCGAGCGGTGTTATGGTGTCTCCATTTTCTTTGAATGGGGCCTGATGCTGCACGAGTGGGGAGATTTGATTAAATCTATGGAAGGTGAAAGCGTCGTTTCCGGCCGCGCCGGGCAGTTTTTGGAACTGAACCTGGAAACAATGGAAACCAGCGATTTTATTTCCAACCTGGATTCCACCATGTGGAAAGGCACCGAGCTGTTCTACCGGGCCAATCAGATGGGCATTATGGACCCGGATATTTACACAAATAAAGTGGATACTGTAACCGCCAAGGCTGACCGTATTTATTTTGCTAAATTTAATTTTGCTTCTGCATTTAACCAAGCTCATGCCGAGGAAGGCCTTGGCTTTGAGAATCTTCCGCTGAATAGTAAGCAGTTTGTATTGGCAACTGATTCCCCCATGGGCGCCGCCCACCGGATGAACGTCATCCCTGCAGAAGCGGAGGAACCTGTCGGCGCAATCAAATATCTGAACTACACCATGTCGGAAGACGGCGTCCGCACCCTGAACCGCGGTATCGAAGGGGAGCACTACATTGAGCAGAACGGCAAGTTCATCATCCCCAAAACCATTACCGACGCCATCAAAGAGGACCCCAACTATTATCAGAACTTGGGTATCGGACAATATTATGTCAATTTGGGCGGTTCCATGCGGGATTCCAGAGGCCAGCTGCTGAACCTGGGAGAGCCCTCCGATATGGAAGACCCGCCTGAGCTGACCAATTTTGAAAAGATTTACTGTGAACATTATGGTATTGATCGGGTTAATGAACAGCAAAGCCATTTGGAAGGCTATACCATCGACGGAACCGCACTGGCGCTTATCGCCCCCATGCCTGATGATCTGGCCGAAAAAGCGGTGGATATCAACGCCTATATTATGGTAGAAGTGCCTAACCTGATTATGGCTGAAAGCGACGAGGAATTTAAGGAAGGCCAGGCCCGCATCATCGAAGAGTGCAAAAAGAAAGGCCTGGACGAGGTTGTGGAATTCCAGCGGCAGGCTTTTGCCGACGCTGTGAAAGCGGCTGAAAAATACAAATAAGCCTTTTATGATGAACGTCAGCTTCCGCGATGCAGAATCATGGCGGCTGAGAAGGAACAGGGGATTACATCTAACTGTAATCCCCTGTTTTATGAAGGAAAATAAGCGATTGGTCAAACACCTGTTGAACAAACGCTCCAGATGTAGTAAAATAGTAAAAAATATCCATGCGGTCTGTTCCGCATGGAGCAGGAGGGGAACAGAATGGAAACACTTTACCGGACTGCGGCGCAGCCGTGGGGCTTGGCGGGCCGCTTGGGCAACCACCGGGTTTTGGTCCATGTATCAGAACCGGGGGAATATGTAAAGATCCACGTTTCGTGGAGAAGGCGGGACCTGCACCCGGAGCGGTGCGGGGTCCTGGCCCGGAGACTGTCTGATAACCTGGAAGTCAATGTAAAGCCTGTTTTAGTCACCCGGGAATCCGGCGAATTTATCCTGGAAGCGACGGAAATCGGGGAATACGCGCTTTATTATATGCCCTGCAAGCGGCTGGGGGACAACTGGTGGAACCCAGTGATGGAATATGCCAGGGAGGCGTTTCCCTCCTGCGATCCTGATTGGGAACGGGGAATCCCGGCCCAGATGCCGGAAGGGGAAGTAACCGCCATCGAAAGCCGTACGGAATTCGACAGCTTTTATCCAATGGAACTGCCGGCAACAAAGGAAGAAACGGAAACCCTGCTGAAACAAGCTGGGGACAAACCTTTTGTGGTTTTCCCCGAGGATCGGGAACATCCGGCGCGGATGCTCTGGGAACTGCCATACCGCTGGGCGGAAAAGGGGCTTTCCAACGAATTCTCCGGCAGCGCCCGGCCGGATGAATATTACGTCTTTCAGATTGCGGTTTACGCCAGGGCGGATTTGGAGGAAATCTCCCTGGAATACCGGAATTTTTCCGGCGATATTCCCCTATCCGCCGAGGATATTGACTGCTACAACCGGGAAGGCGTGGACTGGCTTGGGAACGCCTTTGCGAAAAAAATCAGCTGCCCCAAGGGACGGGTGCAGCCCCTTTGGTTCGGCCTGATGCTGCCGGAAAACCGGACGGGCCGCCTTTCCTTTGAGGTGGTTTTGACAGCGGCCGGTCATTCCGAAACGGTGAAGATTTCTATCCAGTCGGAAGGAAAACCCATTGAAAACCACGGGGACGGCGACCTTTGGCGGCTTTCCCGCCTGCGGTGGCTTAATTCCACCATCGGGCTTGACGAGGAAGCCCCCAAGCCCTATACCCCTGTCCGCCGGGAGCAGGATACCCTTTTCTGCCTGGGCCGCAGCGTATCCTTGGGAGAAAACGGCCTGCCCGCCGGGATTTCCAGCTGGTTTGATCAGAGCATCCATGTCTGCGGACAGGAACTGCAAACAGCCACTTTCTGCGGCCAGCAGGGCCGCATTTCCCGGCCAGTCAGGGCCATATTAAGCGGTCGGCTTTAGAGATCGGCAGGGCAAGAGGGGCTCCGCCCTGCTGATCAGTATTGATCGTTGTC